>JAURVK010000029.1 GCA_030655535.1 Methylobacter sp.
TAACTATCACCCATAACAAAAAAAATATTGACGACATGATCATCTATCGTTATCATAAGCAGCTCTTCAAGGGTGGATTTAAAGTTTAACAAGCCATTAAAAAGGAGATCGTCGGGGTATAGCGCAGTTTGGTAGCGCGCCTGCTTTGGGAGCAGGATGTCGGGAGTTCGAATCTCTCTACCCCGACCAGTTTTAGCGCTTGTAGCTCAACCGGATAGAGCACCGGCCTTCTAAGCCGGGGGTCGCAGGTTCGAGTCCTGCCAAGCGCACCATTCATAGAATATCCTCGTAACACCGCCATATTATGGTGAGCGTAGCTCAGTTGGTAGAGTCCCGGATTGTGATTCCGGTTGTCGCGGGTTCGAGCCCCGTCGTTCACCCCATTAAATCAGCAGCTTAAAGCACATTCACAGCAATACCGTTTCGACCTGCAACCGATTTTCCAGCTTTTGAGTTCCTTGCAAATTTGGCTAAATGCCCAAGTTTCAGCATAAAGGTCTTGGTTGCACAATCAGGTTTTTTACAATGGGAACGATACAAATTATCTTTATCATCTCAAATGCCTACTCTATTCTTCAGCGCTTTCCACTAACAGTCTTTGCCGGCAAATAGCCAAACTTGCCATCTCGGTCGAACCGGTTGCACATGTGTAATACCCTAGATGCGATTCGCCCGCCGATTATTACAAATTGCCTGCCGTTCTTGCACTTGACCATTGATACCGACTAAAACCGTCGTTGCCAGTCCGTAAAAAATGCCATGTTCAACAATACCGGGAATACTATTTAAGGTCTCGTTGAGTGTTTTAGCATCGATATGCCGATCAAAGCTGATGTCCGCTATTAAACTACCATGAGAGCTTATCGCAAAACCGTTCTTATTGGCATTTTGGCGTAAATCTCCATGCCCACCGCTCGCTTCCAGCTGTTTTTTAACCAGTTGCCAGGCACATGGCATTACTTCAATGGGAATCGCAAAATGCTGGCCGATTCGCGCAACTAACTTGCTCGCTTCAATCAACACTATAAATTGCGCACCGACAGTTGCCAGCAGTTTTTCGCGCACCAAGTCAGCCCCCTGACCTTTAAGCAAGGTTAATTCCGGCGACACCTCATCAGCGCCATCGACATAAAGATCAAGGCGACTAACCTGCTCGAAATCAAGCGTGGTTAATCCGAGTTGTTGCGCCTTAGCCGCACTCGCAACTGAGCTGGCGACTGCGGTCATCTTAAGCCCCTGTTCACGGCTACGATGCGCCAGCTCCTCAATAAAATAATTCGCCGCGGAGCCGGTGCCAAGCCCGACCAACATCCCATCTGCCACTTGCTTAGCGGCATGTTTGGCAACAAGCTCTTTATCGTTCACGGTTTACTCCTTTATATAATGACAGCATGTGGAGGCGGATTTATCCGCCCAAGGCGAATGAATTCGCCCCCACAGATGTTCAACTTATTTCATGCGTGTTCATAAGGCCAGTCAGGCTTCTATACGACCCCGCAGGGTTCTTCATAAAATCCTAATACTTAACACGCTTATAAATACGCCCCGCTATCGTCGCTCCGGCCAACGCAAGCGCGCCGGCAACAACGCCTGCCAATGCATTGAGCAGCGAAGAAGTCAGCGTTTCCACCATGCCGCCGATAGCAGGCGCGATGTTGGCGCTTTGGGTCAGTTGCTCGATGAAATGATGCGCTACGGGAATGCCGTGAATCAGAATCCCGCCGCCCACCATAAACATTGCCGCCGTGCCGGCAACTGCCAGCAACTTCATCAGATAAGGCGCGCCATGCAAAAAGATCCGACCAACTTGATGTTGGATTTTCGCCCATAGACCGAACCCCGGCTTTTGGCACAGGTAGAGGCCTGCGTCATCCAGTTTCACTATGCTTGCCACCAGACCGTATACACCGGCGGTCATAATCAGCGCAATGCCGGAAACCACCGCCACTTTGATCGTAAAAGCCGCTGTTGCCACGGTACCCAGTGTGATCACAATAATTTCTGCCGACAACACAAAGTCGGTACGAACGGCCCCCTTAATTTTGTCCCGCTCAAACGCCACTAAATCAATCTCGGGATTGGCGACTGCCGCAGCCAGCTCGGCATGATGGGTTTCATCTTCGGCATGGGAATGCAATAACGGGTGCGCCAGTTTTTCAAAACCTTCAAAACACAGATAGGCGCCACCCAGCATCAGCAACGGCATGATCAGCCACGGCGCAATCCAACTGATTGTCAGCGCCGTCGGCACTAAAACCAGTTTGTTTTTAAGCGAGCCTTTCGCTACCGCCCACACCACCGGCAGCTCCCGCTCTGCCCGAATACCGGATACCTGTTCGGCATTCAGCGCCAAATCATCGCCCAAGACGCCGACGGTTTTTTTCGCCGCAATTTTGGTCATCAGAGCCACGTCATCCAAGACTGCGGCAATATCATCGAGTAAAACTAAAAGGCTTGTACCGGCCATATTGAATTATTTTGGTTAAAAGTCAGTTGAAAAGATCCCTGCCCTTTATGGCTTGGCTGTAGCGCCAAAAACGAGCTCATCCGGACGGTGATAAAATACGGTCGTTAAATATCAATCCTCTCCCCTACTCGAGGAATATTGGCATTCCACCCGGTACGCTTGAAGCAGGTCTGCAATGACAATGTGGCCGTTTTCTCACCATGTATTAAATAAAGACGCGGCCTGGGCTCTTTAAAATTGCCGGCCCAATCTAACAACTGACTTTGATCGGCATGAGCGCTTAACGCGCCCAATGTATGCACTTTGGCCGCCACATTGATTTCTACGCCCAGGATTTTCAAATGCGATTTTTTACCGTCAACAATAGCCCTACCCAAGGTGCCTTCGGCCTGAAAACCTGTGATGATGATATGCGCATTGCGCCGCCATAAATTGTATTTAAGATGGTGACGGATACGCCCGCCAGTACACATGCCGCTACCGGCAATAATAATCACACCACCGGCAATACGATTGACGGCCATGGACTCTTCGGCAGTCTGTGAATAGACCAACCCCGGCAACCAGGCTTGCCAGCCGCTAGGGGCAACTTTGGTAAACTCGGGATCATCGATATTGAATAAATGCGTATGTTCAGCGTAGATATTGCTGGCACCGATCGCCATCGGGCTATCCAGATAAATCTTTTGCTGCGGCAATCCGCCTTGACGCTGAATTTTACCCAGCCAGTAAATCAGATCCTGGGTTCTGCCCACCGCAAAAGCAGGAATAATCACATTGCCGCCGCTATCTGCGGCTTCTGCCAAGGCCGCACGCAATTCCTCCAAGGTATTTTCCAGCGGTTTATGGTCGCGATCGCCATAAGTGGACTCAAGCAACAACACATCGGCTTCGGTTAGAACGGTTGGATCACGCATTAACGGCGAATTCCGGTTGCCCAAATCGCCGGAAAAAACCAGTGTTTTGGTTTTATCTTTATCCTTGATTTGCAAACGTACGATCGATGAACCGAGTATATGTCCTGCTTCATGAAAAGAAACGCTCAGCTCGGGCTGTATTTTGCTTTCCACGCCATAAGCTATCGGCTGACGCAGCGCCAATAACGCCTTTACATCGTCCTCGGTATATAACGGTTCAAGCAATGGTTTACCGGCGCGTTCCCGACGTTTATTTTCCCATTCGGTATCTCTTAATTGCAGATGGGCAGCATCCATCAGCATCAATTCCAGCAGCGGAAAACTGGCCTTGGTCAGAAAGACCGGCCCCTTAAAACCGTCTTTAACCAGCTTGGGCAAGCGTCCGCAATGGTCAAGATGGGCGTGAGACAGCACCACCGCATCAATAGTAGCTGGATTAAAGGGAAAATCGGCTTCATTTTGTTTTTCTGTTGCTCTTGATCCCTGAAATAGCCCGCAATCAAGCAGTATTCGGCTGGAGTCGGTTTCCAGTAAATAACAGGAGCCGGTAACTTGGCCGGTTGCGCCTAAAAAAGTAAGATTTGCCATCGCATTGCCTTGTCGTATGTAAAAATCAATATAATGATGTCACCCTGCAAATGATCACATCAAATTTCCTCGAATGACAGAGTTGATGTTAAAATCGTGTCATTATCGAGCTGTTCAGCAACAAACTTATTATCCTATTAAAAGAGTTTTGTCGTAACCCAACGACAAAACTTAACTTCACGAAAATTCAGCGAAGAATTAAATTGAAAAAGACCCTAAGACACCCTATCCCCCGATTACTCCTGTTTTTTTGCTTGGGTCTACCCATGCAAGCATTGCTTGCTGAAGAACCCATCAATCAGGAACCCGGCATAGCTCAGGAAATTACCGCCATTATTTCGGCAAAACAGCATCCCTACCTGATGCTGTCCAACTTCGAAAATCGTACCGAAGATATTGATTCCCTCTATAAAATGTCGAACCGCCAATTGCTGTGGCTAGGCAACCGGAATACCGAAAAAAACATCACCGAGGAGCTTAATCTGTTAGCTAACGCGGCTAACCACGGTTTAAATCCTAAAAATTACGATACTGAATCGCTACAACAAAAGCTACAGCTTGCCTTAAAGCTCAAGCCTGATTCGTACAAAGAATTAGCGCTATACGATACAGCTCTCAGTATCTCGTTGCTGCGCTACTTGCATGACTTGCATTATGGACGAATAAATCCACAGGGTATAAATTTTAACTTAAAGTTAAGAGAAAAAAAGCTGCTTGATTTACCCTTGTTGATTAAAAACAGTCTGACACAAAACACGCTAGCTGAATTACCGTTATCGGTTGAGCCTCAGTTAAAACAATATCCAAAGTTAAAACAGGCATTGGCTAGCTACCGCCAACTTGCCGCGAATACGCCTCGTTTAAAACTGGATATTAAAAAAACCTTGCTCCCCGGAAACACACACCCGCAAGTTGGCGAGCTACACCGGTTTCTAATCGCTATCGGCGATTTGCCTGAAGATAAAACGGTTATCGGCACTGAAAAATCCTCGCTCTACACCGATACTATCGTTACCGGAGTTAAGTCGTTTCAAAAGCGGCATGGACTCGCTACGGATGGACATATCGGAAAAAGCACTGTCGCTGTGCTCAATGAGCCTTTAAGCCAACGAGTCATACAAATCGAATTGGCTATGGAAAGATTGCGCTGGTTACCTGAACTCAATACAGGAGCATCCATTATTGTTAATATTCCTTCCTTCCAATTATGGGCATTTGATGCGATTGATCAGACCGATGCAAACATAGTTAATATGAAGGTCGTTGTCGGCAAAGCGGCGCTGAAAAATCAAACTCCGGTGCTGATGGCAGAAATGCATTATATAGATTTCATGCCTTACTGGAATGTTCCTTACAGCATCACAAAAAAAGAAATATTGCCCAAGTTGATTCAAAACAATAATTATCTTGACCAGGAAAACATGGAACTGGTCTCTGTTTTCCGCAACACAGCAACCCCTACTGCGCTTAATGGAGAAACCATGAACCTGCTTAAACAGGGCAAGTTAAGAATCAGACAGCGTCCAGGGGGGAAGAATGCCTTGGGTAAAATAAAATTTATTTTCCCCAATAAGGAAGACGTGTATTTGCATGATACCCCGGCAAATACCTTATTCAGCAAATCACGAAGGGATTTCAGCCATGGTTGCGTGCGGGTTGAGAACCCTCAAAAACTGGCTGAATTTGCGCTGAAAAACCAGGATAGCTGGAACCCAGAAACGATAAAAATCGCCATGAACACGCCAAAAACGCAGCGAGTCATATTGAAAAAACCGATACCGGTATTGTTTTTTTATACCACGGCTTTTTTTGACCAATTTGATAATTTAGAGTTTTACCCTGATATTTATGGTCATGACGCTGTGCTACTGAAAACCCTGAGCAAAGCGAATGACCTGTCTGATCAGTCGCTTTTTATCAGCAGCAATACGGCGCAGCAAGCGTTAATCAAATAGGCTATAAACGAGAACAGATGTTGACTCCTCTCGATAATTGCTACTGCATTACCGGGTGTTGATTTTCAGGAAATGTCATTTATTTTTACCATGAAGGGCTTGAAGAAGTTACTGTATTTACCTGCTACGTTTCCTGTAGAGATGATTTTATAAAACAACACTTTTTAGTCCTTGTTTAAATAGCTTTACCGTAAAGTTGATTAGAAATTCTTGTTCGACAAATCGCCCAATTCTCTTTACTTCATTATCTTCATGCCCTTCATGGTCATAAAACTGGATAAAGGGCCAATATAGACATTGTTACGCATTAGCCTACTGCACGCGTCCATGGCGCCAGGCCTCCACTTCCATGAGGATTAAGCAAAGGCAGAACAATTGCCAAAAAATAAGGACACGAAGTTTTTCTTCGTGTCCTTTTGTGTTTTTCGTGGTTTATTACTGCTTACATTACACCAAGCTTATATACAGATATAGACTAGCCGCCCCAGGTTCTTACGCTGCCGGTATCCAAATGCACAAAATTGGATTTTGGGTAATAACCGACACCGCCACGGTTCATGGCCAGAGCTGCATTTCTAATCCGCTTGGAATCTATACCCTCAATGCGTATATCAATCGCTCTGCCCTCCATATGCAGGCTGTTTTTGGCAACGCCATCGCTGTGTCTGCGCAAATCGGCATTAGTAGCCGGTGATCGATAACCGGAAACGATATGAAAAGGCTTTCTGACTTCGAGCGTATGTTTTAAATCATACAACTGATCCAGCAATGCCGGGTCGATGGGATGAATACTACCGTCATGGTAGTCACGGAACAGATGATTGATTTCGAGAAGTGCGTCTTCGACATAACTCCCCCGCTCAAAATAAGTCAGCTTTAACCGGTCGCCGGTATGCGTATTATGTAAAGCTAGAACCTTATGCGAAGGCGAGTTTCGAGCTAGTGTGGTGCGGGTATCAATTCTATGTAAGGGCTTTTTTGAGGAAAGGTGATGATGTAAGGTGTCATGAACATGTGTTTTATGCGAAGCATGTGCAGTGGGGTGGGCTATATGATGTTTAGCTCTAGCATTGACGACATCGATTCCTCCCACCATTAACAAGGAACCATAAGCCATATTTTTCAAAAACTTGCGTCGTGATGAAATAATGTCACTTTCATTCATAGTGGGTTCTGCTCGCGCTGATACTTTAATTAAGTAGTAATACTGGTATTATTATTTTGACTATTTAACCTTAAATTTACCTTAAGCATTCCATGAAAAAACGCTACTCTGGCGCTGAATAGGTGAACGACTAAGCAAATATTTATTGCTAAATTTTGGATTTACCTGGGTTAGAATTCCGCCGGACTTTGTCAATCTATTGATATACTGGACCATAGTTTCGCTATGGGTATGACTAACCGCCTCCCCATTTAAATATTGCTCCGCTAATGGACGACACACATGCGCAAAAAAGCCGTTAAACCTTCCGCTTATCTGACCGAAGTCAAAACGCTGTCGGATCGGATCGTCAAAGCTCAACAGCCTATCCGCATACTCGACGCGATCAAATGGGACGATCAAATCAAGCAGGCTTTTTTTGATGGGAACTGCAAAAAACTGCCGATCGTCACGCCGGATTATTATCAAAATCGCCCGCTGGGCTTTGATCCGAACGAAAAGAAACACGAGTTTTACCAGATTGAACGCGATTTAATGCGCAAGCTCGGCCAGCTCAACCCGCTCAGCGTGATCATGCGCCGGATCTGCAAGGAATACCTGGACGTAGTGCGTATGCTGGAGGCCAGAGGAAAGCCGACCTTCTCCAACATTTCCCAGGAATTATACGGCTCATCCCAGGACGTTTTTCATGTCGGCGACCCTACCATTGCCGATCTGGGAAGCATGATGGAGGGAACCCTGTCGCAATTATTACAACTGGATTTTCTGGTCGAAGAACCCAAGACCATCAATGCCAAGGATGCGGTAGACCTCCTTAACGAAAAAATTCAAACCGTATTTCCCGGCGAAGGCCTGCGCGCCATGCTCAGCGATGGTATCGTCGCCGATGCCGCCGCCGGTACCGATTACATCAAATTACGTACCGATGCGCTGTTCAACATGCGCGATCTGCGTGTGCTTGAGGTTCACGAAATATGGGTGCATCTGGGCACTACCCTGAACGGTCTGGCTCAACCTTATTGCACCTTTCTCGGTAAAGGGCCGCCGTCCGCGACCATCACCCAGGAAGGATTGGCGGTATTGATGGAAATATTAACCTTCAGTTCCACACCCAACCGGCTGATGCGCCTGATCAACCGGGTGCGCGCCATCACGCTTGCCGAAGAAGGCGCGGACTTTATGGATATATTCGATTTCTTTAGGGATAAAGGCTTGGACAAGGAAGAAAGTTATACGCTCAGCAGCCGGGTGTTTAGAGGCAGCAGTTCTGACGGTATGCCGTTTACCAAAGACCTGACCTATATCAAAGGTTTCGTGCTGACCTATAACTTCATGCGCCTGGCGGTCAGCAAGGGCAAACCGGATCGTATCCCGTTGCTGTTTTGCGGCAAAACCATGATCGAAGATATGAAAGTGCTGGTCGATCTGGTTGAAGAAGGCACGGTGATAGCGCCACGCTTTTTGCCGCCGCAGTTCAAAGACCTGATGGGACTGTCGTCCTGGCTGAGTTTCAGCCGCTTCATGTCGTCGATGAATTTCAAGCAACTGGAACAAGACTATGCCAATGTTTTATGATGACGCGTTATTTATGAATATAATTAGCTACATGTGGGGACGGTTTCACCTACAAAATTTTTAGCTTTAACCACAGTCCAAAGGGTAACGAGCGTTCGCCTTATACGGTCACGACAAAAATAACAATTTAAAGGTAAACCTATGAAAACACCAAGACTGCTCGCTGTATTTTTTATCGCATCCTGCTTTAGCACCGTCAACGCCTCTGAGCATCATAGCGGACACGGCGCAAGCAGCGGAGGTGGCGGCGGTGAGAATGCCTGCTTAAAACCGCAGCTGACCAAGTTTTTGCCTGCCAACTTAGCAACCGTTGCGCCGGGATCGGCGTTCTCTTTTATGGCTTTTAACGTGAGCAAGCCTGAACAAATTCACGTCACCGTTAAGACGATTCCCGTTGAAGTGAGCACGGAAAATAAAGAGACATTTTTTCTGGTAAAAGGGAAATTACCCGCCGAGTTGATTAATACCACTGCAAGAATCAATATCAAGGTTAATACTAAAATTTCAAGATGTAATGGCGAAAATGGCTGGCTGGTAAAAATTACCGAAAAATAATGATGCTTTTAGAGGGCGCGCATGGCACGCCCTACTCAACTTATTGCCACACCGACTCAACTTTTGAGAGCACTTTATGCCTGCAAACAAGTCCATTAAACAATGTGTAGCCTACTGTCTGGCGCAACGCTTTGATATTAATACCTTAGCAAAATTGCTATCAGACTCAACGCTGATACGAATTATTAAAGGCGCGTTACTCATTGAGGATGATCAATCCTGGTCGGTGGTCTTTGCTTATGGCGCAGTTGTACACTGGAATGTCAGCTCAGAACAGCAGATCAAGCTGCACCATTTATTATTGGATCATGCAGAAAACCCGCTGACCCACATAGAAGAAGACAACTTCACTTTCGCTCTCGATTGCCCGAGCACGCGCATTGTCGAAGATCATCTTGAAATCGAGTCTTCCGACCCCATTCTGATATTTTCATTATCCCAGGGTATGGCCCAATCGATTAAGCTGGCCTCTTTTGAAACCAATGCCATAACCACCATCAACAATACCAGCTACATTCCCAAATCATTGGCTGAAAACGGAAAAATAAAATTAAGCCGTCATCAAATCGCGAAAATTCGCGGACAACTGTTTTTAACCAAAAGCGACATCATCTTAAATTACGACTTGCTGGATACGCCTGATTTCTTTTGGGAATACCCGGAATATGAGGCATTTTACGGGGTCACCGCAAAATACCTCGAAGTAACCCCGCGAACTGACGTATTGTCAAAAAAGCTGGAAACCATCCACGAGTTATTTGAAATGCTGGCCGATGAGCAAAAACATCGACATTCATCAATACTGGAATGGATTATTATCTGGCTGATCGCCTCGGAGATAGCCATGACCATATTCGACAAAGTATTCTAAACAATTAAACTTATCATGCTCAGCTACCGACACTCCTTTCACGCAGGCAATTTTGCCGACGTTTTAAAACATATCACCCTGATACAAAGCCTTGAGTACTTAAGAAAAAAAGACAAGCCATTCTGCTGCATCGATACCCATGCCGGCCCCGGAAAATATGAGCTGGACGGTGACTACGCATTGAAAAACCGGGAATTCGACAACGGCATCGGTCGGTTATGGCAACGTAATGACTTACCGGAAAGCGTTGCCCACTATATCAGTCTGATCAAACGCTTTAACAGCCCTGACAAATTAACCCGCTACCCCGGCTCGCCGTTAATTGCCAAACAACTACTGCGCGACAAAGATCGCCTGTGTTTATTTGAACTGCATAACACCGAAATAAAGCTATTAACCGCTGAAGCCAACAAAGACAAGCGCATCAACGTATTTCACGCCGATGGTTTAACCGGCTGTTTAAAATTGTTGCCGCCGTTCGAGCGCCGGGGACTGGTACTGATTGATCCTTCTTATGAGATGAAAAGCGATTACCAACAGGTGGTTGAAACGCTGATCGCCATGCATAAACGCTTTGCCACCGGCACTTATGCACTCTGGTATCCGGTCATTGAGCGCAGTCGAAACCAAAAGCTGGAACGCGCGATAAAAGCCTGCGGCATCAACAATGTGCAGTTATTTGAGCTGGGCATACGCGCAGATAGCGATGAACACGGTATGACCGCCAGCGGCATGATCGTGATCAATCCTCCGTGGACTTTAACGGCTGAGATGAAACAGATTTTACCCTGGCTAGCCGATGTTTTAGGCCATAATGGAGAAGGTTTTTACCGGATACAGACCCTGGCTGACGAATAGCTATGTAGCCCACCCTGCATTAAAAATAAAGTAACTACTCAGCAGTTAGAAAAATAGAACGCAGATGAATATGATAAGCGCGGACAATCCAAGAAAAATCTTATTTTTATCTTAATAATCAGCGTCATCTGCGTTCTATTATATTGATGACTGAGTAGTTACATAAAATGTATAATTGCAAACTTTGCCACACAAATCCACTTCAATAACGCATACCAACCCAATGTCCACAAACGATACCCCAACTGCGTCAAATTTTATCCGCCAGATCATTGCCAATGACCTCAAAGACAACAAAAACAACGGCAAAGTCGTCACCCGTTTTCCGCCTGAACCTAACGGATATCTGCATATCGGTCACGCCAAATCGATCTGCCTGAATTTCGGTATCGCCGCCGAAAATAACGGTGCCTGTAATCTGCGTTTTGACGACACCAACCCCGAAAAAGAAAGCGATGAATATGTACAAGCGATCAAACGCGATGTGCACTGGCTGGGCTTTGAATGGTCGGAGTTACGCCACTCGTCGGATTATTTCGAACAGCTTTACGACTATGCCGTGCAATTAATCGAACAAGGCCTAGCCTATGTCGACAGCTTGTCCGCCGAACAAATCAGGGAATATCGCGGCACCTTGACCGAACCCGGCAGGGAAAGCCCCGATCGCAGCCGCTCGGTAGCGGACAACCTCGATTTGTTTAAACGGATGCGCGCCGGTGAATTTGCCGACGGCCAATATGTATTGCGCGCCAAAATCGACATGGCATCGCCCAACATCAACATGCGCGACCCGGCGTTGTACCGGATTCGCCGGGTACATCACCAGCGCACCGGCAACGACTGGTGCATCTACCCGATGTACGATTACACCCACTGCATTTCCGACGCGCTGGAAGGCATCACCCATTCGCTGTGTACGCTGGAGTTTGAAGACCACCGCCCGCTTTACGACTGGGTGCTGGATCAACTGAAAACGCCCTGCCATCCGCAGCAAATAGAATTTGCCCGTTTGCAGCTCGAATACACCATCGTCAGCAAGCGCAAGCTCAACCAACTGGTCACCGAAAAGCACGTCAGCGGCTGGGACGACCCGCGCATGCCGACCATTGCCGGTTTGCGCCGCGCAGGCTTTACGCCCAAATCGATACGCGATTTTTGCGAGCGCATCGG
>JAURVK010000058.1 GCA_030655535.1 Methylobacter sp.
TGAATATAACAGAGCAATTGTAGTGTGATTTAATTAGGCTGTTTCGCGTAGTGTCGCCATTTCCCTGTTTGGAATTTCAAGACCGGCTACCGATTTACCCGGGATAATTTCAACAATACGCACACGGGTAACCGACAAAGCCCTCGCCAAATCGGATGCTGATGCGTAACAATGTCTCATTGATCCCTTATCCGGTTTATAACGTGTTTTCATTACCATGAAGGACATGAAGATAACGAAGGAAAGAGAGTTTGCAGCAATTATCATTATAATAATACCAATAAAATCATACAGATAAAAATAAATACTGTTGAATTTCGGTCTTTTGTGTCGCAAGCACTAGCGATTAGGCAAAATTAAGAACTGTAACGGGCCTTAATAATCCGGTTTTATAACGTTTTAAGCATTTGTAAAACATAAGATTACGTATTACGAATCCTAAATGTAAAAAATAATTATCTATAAGCAACTGATTTAAATCTATTTTTAATAATGAGCATTACTGAATCCGGTGCCGGGGATGGTAATCTCAAATCCATCCATGGCGTCTGGATTTCGGCACAAACCTGTCTGGAACAGATTTGCATTAACCCGAAGGGGGTCAGGCAGGATAGCCTAACATGAATCCATGCCGGAATGACGATATTGGATGGTGTGATCATAAAATCTGACGAAGCGGATTGAATATTTTTGTAAAAAGTTCTGCTTATCGTAACGACTAATTCGACGTTATCATGCCGGGTTAATAACTTGCTTTGCAAATTTGTTGCCAGGCCCGATGCTGTTGCAGGATCGTCAATGCCGACTCCAGCAGCACAAGACCCGCCTCGGTCCGATGCCAGGTCGACGCACCGGACGGATGCGGCAACGGAATCGCTTCGGTGCGATGGCCGTGAAAAGTAACGGGATGAAGCTTGCCGATCACATCGTTGAGTCTTTTAACCGGCATCAATTGGCCGATCGCCAGTTTGCCGACCGGCAGGATCAGGTCGGGCTTAAGCAAATCGACTTCCGCCTGCAGCCAGCCCGCGCAGTTATCGATTTCGGCCGGACTCGGCACACGATCGCCGCCCTTCGGATTTTTACCCGGAAAACAGCGGCACACGGCGGCCATGTAGACACGCTGCCGAAAAGTCTGCTCATCAATCCCAATACGCTCAAACCATTTGAACATCGTTTTACCGGCCGTCCAGGCAAAGGGTTTACCGAAACCGCCTTCTTTGTCGCCCGGAGCCTGCCCGATCAGTAAAATCGGCGACAGCACCGGACTCCCGCTTACAACCGGGCCGATCATCTCGGGGCATCTGCTGCAATTCGACAATGCAGCGCGGTGGGCGCGCATCAGTTGCTCGCGTATAGGCATCAGCTTAAGAACCCTTAAAGATCAATCTCGATGCCGACCGGGCAATGATCCGATCCGATAATGTCCGGCAGAATAAAGGCCTGCTTGACTTTGCCGACCAGCGCTTTGCTGGTCAACACGTAATCGATCCGCCACCCGACGTTTTTTGCCCTGGCGCCGGCGCGGAAACTCCACCAACTGTAGGCGACGGTGTCGGGATGGAAATGCCGGAAGGTATCGACCAGTCCGGCGTCGAGAAAACGGCTGAAACCGTCGATTTCGACTTGGGTGTAGCCGGACGATTTATTGTAGTTCGGCTTCGGACGCGCAATATCGATTTCCCGGTGCGCGACATTAAAATCGCCGCAAGCGATCAGCGGTTTCTTGCTTTGCAGTTGCCGGCAATAGGCCAGAAATTCGAGATCCCAAATTTGGCGGTAATCCAGCCGAGCCAATGCCTCGCCCGAATTCGGCACATAAACGTCGAGCAGGAAAAAATTTTCGAATTCGGCAACGATCACGCGGCCCTCCCGGTCGTGCTCGACAATGCCGATATCGCTGATAATTTGCAGCGGCTCCTTCCGGGATAAGATCGTGACGCCGGAATAGCCCTTGCGTTCGGCGCAGTTGGAGTAAATGCGGTAGCCGTCGATTCCTTCCAGCGCCTTGTCGATCTGATCGGCCTGGGCCTTGGTTTCCTGCAGCAGAATGCAGTCGGCATCAAGCAGCGCGAGCGTTTCGGCAAAGCCTTTGCTTTGTACCGAGCGAATGCCGTTGACATTCCAGGAAATAATTTTCATGCGATGATTCCGTCTGATAGGTTAGAAGTTGAGATTTTAATGGTGAATCTGTGTTTTACGGCTTTGACTTCGGCTTCTTCCAAAATATTTCATACGTCTTTAAAACCTGTCTCGTTGCATCAATCCAATCGATTTTTAAGCTTGCCAACCTTATCCATGCGCTCATGCAGAACTGCGATAATGCAAGGCCGATACCTTCTGGATGAATGTAAAAAATGTAGTGATGCTCGCACCGCGTTACCTGTATTTGAGGATAGCGTTCAGAAAACGTGTCTCAAGTAGACAGGCATATTGCAAGGACTGCTTTTTACCCCACTGCTTCAGCGTATAACGGGCGATGTCTTTGAGGTCGTCTTCAGCCGAAGGCGTTAATAGATAAGTCTGCATTCCTTACAGTATTTCTTCTTGATGAATTTCCTCAAAAATCTGCTGCACAGACTTATTGACGACTAATCCTTGCTCTGCTGCCTCAATACGAGGCTTCAGAAACGTTTCCAGTTGGCGCAATGCGTCTTCCTCACTTGCCCCATTTATTTCCGGCAACGGCTGAAAAACACGCTCCAGGACATAGTCTTTAATACTCTGGCCTCGTAAAGCCGATACGGCTTTAAGCCGTTGATGCTGTTCCTGAGTTACTTCAATAGATAGACGCATGAGATTCTCTTTCCAGACTTCGTGTACGATTTAAACAGCATAGCATCGAAAACAACAAAATCACAAATGTACATTTGTACAATAAGACTCATACCTATGCTCTCTACATACCGTCAATATGCTTCAATGACCCTGCTTGTAATATCCATCCATCAACTTTGTAGGTTTCCTACAGACCCGCACCCAACAAACCCAAATAATTTCAACGCCATATAAAATGGCACAACGATTGCTTTAGCTTAGATAAACAAAGCTATTGATCAAGCCGATGAAATCAACTAAAGACATTGCCGCGCTGCTGGACGAACCTGCCTGTGAGCATAACAAAAAGGAAAAGTCCGGTTGCGCCAAACCCAAACCGGGGGCTTAAAGCCTGTCCGGCAGATTGAACTCCTCGCTGTCCGTACTCGTCATTGTAGTTCGAACGGTATACTTAGGCCTGGAGCTTGTATGAATAAGGCTGAACAAGACGCGTATCCTCCGTTCGATCATAACGGGTTATAGTTATTATTAATTTATGGATATTTATCATGTATAAAATAGTTGTCGGTGTCGATATTGCCAAGCTCAAGTTTGACCTAGCCAGCCTAACGGATGGCAAGTACAAACATAAAACTTTCGCCAACGATGAACAAGGCTATGCAGCCTTCCTCAGTTGGTTGCTCGCGCTATTTATCAACGATAAGCCTATGATTTGTATGGAGACTACCGGGGCTTAGATTTGCTGATTACCATATGACTAACCAAACCGAAACCGTCCTGAACTACCACAATCGCACCAAGCATCGGCTGGAGCGATACGCCAAAGGCCCGAAGTCAATCGATTGGGAGGACCAACCCGACCAATTCCGGCGTTTTTCCGGTTGCGAGATTGTCACGCTGCCCTTACCCGGAGCCGAACGGGAGCCGTTGTTCGCCGACCTGGATAACCCGGAAACAATACCGGCAAAGCCGTTAAACATGACCAATACCGGTTTATTGCTGGAATTAGCCTTCGGCCTGTCGGCATGGAAACAATACGGCCTCAGCCGCTGG
>JAURVK010000059.1 GCA_030655535.1 Methylobacter sp.
CCAGCGGCTGAGGCCGTATTGTTTCCATGCCGACAGGCCGAAGGCTAATTCCAGCAATAAACCGGTATTGGTCATGTTTAACGGCTTTGCCGGTATTGTTTCCGGGTTATCCAGGTCGGCGAACAACGGCTCCCGTTCGGCGCCGGGTAAGGGCAGCGAGACAATGTCGCAACCGGAAAAATGCCGGAATTGATCGGGTTGGTCTTCCCAGTCGATGGACTCCGGGCCCTTTGCGTATCGCTCCAACCGATGTTTGGTGCGATTGTGGTAGTTTAGAACGGTTTCGGTTTGCTTATTCATAATGGGTTAAATCCACGGTGGAAAAGCCCTCTTCCAAAGGGGGAGGGCTTTCCCCATCTCAGTCTGCGCTACATACACACTTGCGGGTTAGTTAATCTGCTTAGGCTCCATAGCCAAATCTTCAACCCAGCAGCCAACCGGGTTACCCAGATTCATGTCTTTATCTTCAAAGCGCACCAGAAAAACGCTGCGATTCGGCTCTTCTTCCACATGCCCAATCAGGGTGATGACTCCGCGGGTTCCGGCTTCGGCTAATATTTCGCCTTCGACGCCATCAGGTATTGAACCATCATCAGTAATCGTCTTGGCGGCATAAACGACATCGCCTAACTCTAAATCTTCTACGTTCATTTCCTATCTCCGTTTATTTTGTAGCAAACCTTACATTGTCAGCTGATTGTGTGAGTGAAACCTGTTTGATAATGCGTTGTTTATTGTGAGGTTGTTTTGTTAAAGGCTTATTAAACAAGCTATTAATAAATAAATAACGAAATGGCATACAGGTTGCTTTAGGTATTAACAAGAACGATGCCATACATTCAGGAGTGCATGAAAATGATTACATTAACAGAAAAGGCCATTAGCGCCGTCGGCCGCTTTATTGCCGGTTCGGAAACACCTACAGCCGGTTTACGTATAGAAGTCACCGATGGCGGTTGTTCAGGTTATCAATACGGGTTGAAACTCGAAGGCAGCCAAACGCCGGAAGATACCGTTATTGATTGCGGCGACGTGAAGGTGTTTATCGATCCGGTCAGTATGCCGATGCTCGACGGCATGTCCATCGACTTTCTCGACAGCATCGATGGTTCAGGATTCAAGTTTACCAACCCTAACGCGGCTAAAAGTTGCGCTTGCGGTACTTCGTTTAATATCAGTGCCGAAGGCGCCGGAACTAAAACCTGTTCTTAATTAAGTAGGTTGGGTTAGGCGGTAGCCGTAACCCAACACATTCGGGCGGCAAATGTTGGGTTACGCTATCGCTAACCCAACCTACACCTTACCCACCCAATCCGAGGATAAAACCATGTGGGACTATTCAGACAAAGTTAAAGAACATTTTTTTAACCCCAAAAATGCGGGCGCGGTCGTTGATGCCAATGCGACCGGCGAAGTGGGTTCAATCAGCTGCGGCGATGCGTTACGGCTGACCCTGAAGGTTGATGATGAAAGCGAAATCATCCTTGAGGCAGGCTTTCAAACCTTCGGTTGCGGTTCGGCGATCGCTTCGTCATCGGTACTGACCGAAATCATTAAAGGCATGACGCTGGATGATGCGTTAAAAGTAACGAACCAGGATATTGCCGATCAACTCGAAGGTTTACCGCCGGAAAAAATGCACTGTTCGGTCATGGGACGCGAAGCACTGCAAGCGGCGATAGCGAATTATCGCGGCGAAGAGTGGAAAGACGACCATGAAGAAGGTGCGCTGATCTGCAAATGTTTTGCGATTGATGCGGTGATGATCGAGGAAATGGTCTGGGCTAATAAATTACGTACCGTTGAAGATGTCACCAACTTTACCAAAGCGGGCGGCGGTTGCGCGGCTTGCCATGAAGACATTGAAGCGATTCTGGAAAAAGTGTTGGCGGAAAAAGGCGAGAAATTCGATCCTACCGCCGCACCGGTAGCGGCCCCTGAAAAAATCGCCGCCGTTAAAGCGCCGTTGACCAATTTGCAACGCATCAAAAAGATTGAGGAAGTGTTGGAGTCGTTAAGACCGGCATTGATGGCGGACGGCGGCGACGTAGAACTGGTTGAAGTCATCGGCAACACCGCTTACGTCAACATGACCGGCGCGTGTAACGGTTGCCAGATGGCGGCGATGACGATTGCGGGAATTCAACAACGCTTAATGGAAGTGATGGGCGAATTCATTAAAGTCGTACCGGCATCGGAAATGTCGAAACTGGTCAATATAGAGGTGGCGTGATGGCTGACATTTACCTGGATAACAATGCCACCACCAAGGTTGATCCTGCGGTGGTCGATGTGATGATTCCTTATTTCCTAGAGCAATACGGCAATCCGTCATCCATACATAAATTCGCCGACGGCGTGGCGCGCGGACTTAAACAGGCCCGGCAACAGGTTCAGGCCTTGATCGGCTGCGAGCATGATTCTGAAATCATTTTTACCTCATGCGGTACCGAATCCAACTCCACGGCGATTCTCTCCGCGATTAAGGCTCAACCGAACAAGAAAGAAATCATTACCACCACGGTGGAACATCCGGCGATTTTAAGCCTGTGCGATTATCTTGAAAAAGAAGGTTACACCATCCATAGAATGCCGGTCGATAAAGCCGGACGTTTAAACCTGGAATCCTATAAAAGATTGTTATCCGATCAGGTGGCGATTGTCTCGGTGATGTGGGCCAATAATGAAACGGGCACGATTTTTCCGGTCGCCGAAATGGCGGCTTTGGCAAACGCAGCAGGCGTGATGTTTCATACCGATGCGGTACAGGCGGTGGGCAAGATTCCGATGATGCTGCAGGATACCAAAATCGACATGTTGTCATTATCGGGGCATAAGTTGCATGCGCCCAAAGGCATCGGTGTTTTGTATCTGCGCCGCGGCACACGTTATCGTCCTTTGTTGCGCGGCGGTCATCAGGAGCGCGGCAGAAGGGCAGGTACCGAAAACAGCGCTTCCATTGTCGGCCTCGGAAAAGCCTGCGAACTGGCGTTAGAATATATCGAGTATGAAAACACCAAAGTCAAAGCCATGCGCGACTGTCTGGAACAAGGCATTACCGAGCAGATTGCGCATTGTTTTGTGACCGGCGACATGTACAACCGTCTGCCTAACACCACTGACATAGCCTTTGAATATATTGAAGGCGAGTCTATTTTGATGTTATTGAACAAGGCCGGTATTGCGGCATCAAGCGGTTCCGCGTGTACCTCCGGTTCTTTGGAACCGTCGCATGTAATGCGGGCCATGGACATTCCTTACACCGCCGCGCATGGCACGATCCGCTTTTCCTTCTCGCGCTATAACACCATGGCGGATGTGGATGCAGTCCTGGAAGTGATGCCGGGCATAGTTGCGACCTTGCGCAAGTTGTCGCCGTATTGGGACGGTAACGGCCCTGTGGCCGACCCTGAAAAAGCGTTTGCGCCGACTTATGCGTAGGGGCATAGCTACGTAGGCCGGAATAAGCCGGTTCGAGCGGTAGCGAGAATCGGTGTTTCCGGCAAGCAGTACTCGGATTCGCCACCTCGCGCTATGCGCTTGGATGGTCTTATTCCGGCCTACCATCACACCTTGGTGAATTATGAAAACTCAAGCACGCCCTATCATCATAGACGACACCACGCTCAGGGATGGCGAGCAATCGGCCGGTGTTGCTTTTTCGCTGGACGAAAAGCTGGCGATTGCAACGCAGCTGGCGGGATTGGGCGTACCGGAACTGGAAATCGGCATTCCGGCAATGGGGGCGGTGGAACGGGAAGAAATCAAGGCGATTGCCGCTTTGGGATTGTCTTCAAAGCTGCTGGTCTGGTCGAGAATGCGCCGCGATGATTTGCATGCCTGTTTGGACTTGAATGTGGACAAGGTTGATTTATCCATATCGGCTTCAGATCAGCATATTCAGCACAAGCTTAAACAAAGCCGGCAATGGGTTTTAAATACCATTACCAGCTGTGTGCAGGAAGCGCGAAGCTTGAACATGGAAGTGTGCGTCGGCATGGAGGATGCCTCGCGAGCGGATGTGGATTTCTTGATACGCATGGCCGAAACCGCTCAGCTGGCCGGTGCGAGCAGGATTCGTTTCGCCGATACGGTCGGCATTATGGAACCGTTCGGCGTATTCGAGACGATCAAAAAGTTACGAGCGGCCACCGACCTGGAAATTGAAATGCACGCCCATGACGATTTAGGTCTTGCTACCGCCAATACGCTGGCAGCGGCGTTGGCTGGCGCGACTCATGTCAATACTACGGTTAACGGACTGGGCGAACGGGCGGGTAACGCAGCATTGGAAGAAGTGGTAGTTGGCTTAAAGCAATTATACGGCATTGAAACAGGGGTTAATTTGCAGAATTTCCCGGTGCTGTCCGACCATGTTGCAACAGCATCGGGCGATGCGATCGGCAGCCGGAAAAGCCTGATCGGCAAAAGCGTATTCAGTCATGAAGCGGGCATTCATGTCGATGGACTGTTAAAAGACCCGAATAATTATCAGGGCGTCGATCCTGCGATTGTCGGGCGCAGCCATCAATTAATTCTGG
This sequence comes from Methylobacter sp., assembly GCA_030655535.1. GTDB lineage: Bacteria > Pseudomonadota > Gammaproteobacteria > Methylococcales > Methylomonadaceae > Methylobacter_A. The sequence continues at coordinate 4,542 of JAURVK010000059.1, forward strand.
GCAAGCACTCAGGAACGCAGGGTGTGATTTACGCCTATCAACAAATCGGCATCACAGTAAGCCGAATACAGGCACAAGCATTATTAACGCAGGTTAGGCGCTTTGTCAGTGATACGAAAAGATCGCCTAAAACCGAAGAGCTTAATCTCTTTCATCAAAATCTTTAGAGGACGATTCATCGTGAACGAACATAAAGAACAGCAGTCATGCGAGACGGAAGTTAAAGAAACGTTGGAAATGCCTGATCAGGACGATCGTAATCCCGGTTCTTTTTTCAGGATACCTGGGCCACCTATGCTGGGTAAGACCGGTTGGAGTTTAAATTAATTTTATTCCTGCGAGTCTGCCGGTTCCCAATCTCCAGAGACTGTGAAAGTTTTATCCAAATCGAGCTGAAAAAATTATTTACCACAGAGAACACGAAGGACACAGAGAAAATAACAACATTAATTCAAGGTATTAAAAACTTCGTGCTCTCCGTGTTCTTCGTGGTTATTTTCTAAATACGAATACTTTCACAGTCTCTCCAGATTGGGAACCGAGTAAGCGAAGTCCCAGCTTCGCGGGACAGGAAGCTAGAGCTATTCCCAAGCTGGAGCTTGGGAACTAGAAGAATACGGGACGCAGCGCGTCCTTCACGGCATTCCCACGCAGCGCGTGGGAACGAGGGCGAACCACCTCAGCACCAAAGGAGCTTGAAAATGCTTATGACCATAGCAGACAACATTAAAAGCCAAGCACAGGCGCCGCTGGGTTTTCTGGCCCAATGGCATGAAGATGTCTACTGTGTTTTTGGCCGCGATCCTGCCGCACATAGTGTCTGGGAAATACTGCTGACCTATTCGGGGGTTCATGCGGTGCTGGTGCATCGGATCAGTCACCGTTTATGGAAAGCAAACTGGAAACTGGCCGCCAGGATTTTAGCAGCCTTTGCCAGAATGCTTACCAATGTTGAAATTCATCCCGGTGCCACCATCGGCAGGCGACTATTTATCGACCACGCGCTAGGCGTGGTGATCGGCGAAACGACAGAGATCGGCAATGATGTCACTTTATATCATGGCGTGACGTTGGGCGGCACGACCTGGAACAAGGAAAAGCGTCATCCGACACTGGGCAATAATGTGCTGGTGGGTTCCGGAGCCAAGATTCTCGGGGCGATTACCTTAGGCAACAATGTCCGTGTCGGCGCCAATTCCGTAGTGGTTAAAGATGTACCGCCCTGCTGTACGGTGGTGGGCATTCCCGGCCGTGTTATTCAAAGTAAAGGCACGCAAATTCAAAACCGGCACGGTATTGATCTGGATCATCATTTGATTCCCGATCCGGTTGGCAAGGCCATCGCCTGTTTGATTGAGCGGATTGACGAACTGGAGGCCGGGCAAAAACAGGCGCATAAAGTATTGGTTGAAGACAGTTGCGATGTGTGCGAGGCGGAAAGCGTCTGCATTCCCAAGAAAGAGAGTCCGGTAAAACTGGCGGCGAGGTTATAGATGGATCTGTTGGATTTTGAAGCGCAAGGTTTGTATTTCGATCAGCCGGATGTTGCAGGCGTTAAAGAGATGATAGCGAGCGCAGCGGAAAATTATGCGAATGGCGATGCCGAACTGCCTTTACTGAAAGCTTATTTTCTTGCGCCTGAGTCGTTGAACGTCCTGGTGGCATTAAACCGTTTTTATTATTACCAGCATCGACTGGAAGAAGCTTTAACTGCAACCACCAAAGCCCTGGTTGTGATCAGGCCGACGATAGCTTTTCCCGAGGATTGGCGGGAGCTGCAACCTACCCATGTTAGCGATGCACCGGCCGATTTATTAACCAAGATCAGGCTGTATTTGTTTACCCTGAAAGCCGTCGGTTTTTTAAATATGCGTTTGGAGAATCTGGATTTGAGCCAGTCTATTTTTGAAAAACTGGTCGAGCTCGACAGCAAGGACAGAATCGGCGCGCAGGGATTATTGGAATTGGTGATCAAGCGTAAAACGGATGTCGCCGTGTAGGGTATTTAAGGATGGAGTGCAGGCTTTGCCTGCAAGTTAATATCGGGCAAGCATCAAAAGTAGGCGCTTTACGACTGCATGGACAGATATTTGCTCCTGCAATATCTGCATTCCCCACGTCCATGTGGGTCATGCAGGAGGTAGAGCAATGCAGGAGCAA
>JAURVK010000069.1 GCA_030655535.1 Methylobacter sp.
CTTGATGCGCTGGTTGCAGCAAAGAATGCAGCGGCGCGGACTGCAGGCTGAAGCGGAAGGCATAAAGATACTGGCTTCCAGAATTGAAGGCAATCTGTTGGCGGCAGCCCAGGAAATAGAAAAGCTTTACGTGTTGTACGGTGAAGGATACATCAGTAAACAGCAAATCTTTGACGTGGTGGCCGACAGTTCCAGATTCGATGTGTTCAAGCTGATAGATAGCGTACTGGCAGCCAAAGCCGGGCGGATCTTAAAGATATTGTCCGGCTTGCAGGCGGAAGGCGTTGCGGCTCCGGTGGTATTGTGGGCCTTGACGCGGGAAGCTCGGGTATTAATCAGGATTAAGCGGGCATTATCTTCCGGGCAAAATAAAGCGCAGGTCTTTAAAAACAGCCAAATCTGGGACAAGCGTCAGCAACTGGTCAGTGATGCGTTGAGCAGGCTGGGTGAGCGTGATCTCAACAGCATATTGCTGTTGAGTGCAAAGGCGGATCGGCAGATTAAAGGTCGGCAGCAAGGAGAGCCCTGGGAAACGCTGCTAGCCGTTTGCCTGATGTTTGCGCAAAAGGCTAAGGAACTTGAAGTCTAGTTTTTTTTCGCCCTTCGCCTTTCTAACCTATGGCAAATACAGTTTAAATCGGGCTCCGCCAAGCTGACTATGGTTGTCGGTTACAATAAATCCTCGATTGCTGCCTTTGACATGTAATTGTGCAATGATCTCGGTAAAAAACAATCCCAATCCGGTGTTGCCATTAGCCAGATCAATCTGGGGGAGTTGTTTGCGATCGGATGGCATCAGGTTTTCAGGATAACCCTTGCCATCATCTTCTATGCAAAAAACAATATAATCATCTTCCTGGCTTACAGAAAGCAGAATTTTACTTTTGCAATAGCGTTGTGCATTATTGACCAGCGTACAGAGGGCGTTACTGATCAGGGTGTTGTCGCAATAACAAAGCAGGTCGTCATCGCATTGGGTAATGAGTTGAATGTTGCCTAAGGATAATAAGGTAGATTGCTGGGCGACAACATCCTCCACTATGTCTGCGGCGCTATGCTCGTCTATAGCCAGATTAAATTGGGATAAGTCAATTTTATAAAGCGTCAGTAATTGCATGAGGCTATTGTTCATGCGATTGGTTTCAAATTCCAATTGCTTAAATTCGGTGGGCTTTGGGCCTTGGTGGCTATTTTCCAGCTGACCGATGAGCGCCCGAAGAGTCGTCAGTGAATTCTTTATATCATGTACTGAAGAGGCCAGGATGGCGGGAAAATCGATTGAAAGCATAGGCGTATTAGATATTTTGGCGGGTTTATGGATTGGTTTTATATTGAATAGTATCCAGCGCTGTCTGAAGGCTGCTGATTTGATTGTGGGGTATGCCTACTTGAATGGCCTTGTTGATATAGGACTGGGCGCTCATGATTTTTTCAGGATCAGGTTTAGATGTCTTAATATCATGAATAATGATTTTTACCATATTTAAAATAATCGTGTGATTATCAGGTATTTTTATTATGGCTTGTTTAAAAATCGCGAGAGCCCCCTTAATGTTACCTTCCTGAAACAGGCGGACACCTTTATTGTTGATGTCGACCAATTCTTTTTTTATCTGTTGTAACAGCGTTTCCGCATAATTTCCGCCGATAATGGTGTTGCATAGGGTGACGATGTCTTTGATAAAAAGATTATCATCAATATTGGTTTTAACTAAATCATTAAGAATGCCATCGCAAGCCTCGCTGTTTCCGTTCAGATAAAAAGTCTTTGCCATTTCCAGACGCAGTTCTTTGGATAGCTGTTTGTTAAACTGTTCGTTTAGTTTAAATGCGTTTCCATAGGCTTGCTGAGCCAGAGCCTTGTTGCCTTTTGCCTGATGAATTTCGATTTCTAGCAGGGCCGACCTAAGTTTAGCTTCGGGTTCATTGTGAAACTGCTGATTCAGCTCATACAATATTTTTAGCGCTTCATTGGCGGCGTTACTTTTCAGGTAAATATTGGCCAAGCCCGAATAGTCGCCGGATGATCGGTGTATGGAGTTTTTGCCCAGTTTAATGGTGGCTGTGTAAGCTTTTTTTGCAACCGGGAGATTTTCAGTCCTCTCTGCCAGCAAGGCCAGTTTTTTTTGTCTTAAGATGGACAGAGGCGAAAGCGTAACGGCTGAATTAAGTGAAGACACGGCATAGTCGTCGTTACCCATCAATTCGTGCGCTTTTACCAGCCAATCATAAGCCTCCATCATCACAGGATGCTGTTCGATCAGATCCTGAAAAGTCTTAACGGCTTGATCATAATGGCCGAGAAAAAAAGCCGCAATACCCAACCCCAGCCTGGCCCAGGGCAGTTCTCTGTCGTGCAAAATATCCTGATAAATCAACTCGGCTGTCTTAAAGTCGCCAATCTTAAGGGCCAGTTCGGCTTGCAGTTTTAATAATTGCAAACGCATTTTTTTATCATTCTGCTGGAGCAGCTGTTCACAATTATGTATGGCTTGGTAAAGATTACCGCTGTCTATTTCATTTTCTATGCTGGACAAATATTGCTTGCGGACATGGCATCTTTTAATGCGGCTTAATAGTTGCTGAGGGTTAAAGGGTTTAATCAGATAGTCGTCGGGTTTGTTGTCGATGACGCTAAGTACCATTTCCTGGCTTTGTTCGCAAGTGACCATGATAAAGATGGCATGAACCGGTAACAACTTAAGATATCTGGCCTCTTCAAGAACCTGCTGGCCGTTTTTTCCTCTGAGCAGATTGTAATCGCAGAGCACAATATCAAAGCTGTCGATTCGCATCGCAGTCATTGCGTTGATGCCGGATTCCGCCTCAACAATAAATCGGGCGCCAAATGAACCCAGTATATGTTTAAGGGTTTCGCGCATGATCGCTTGATCGTCAACGACCAATATTTTTTTTGAAGCAAGGTTTATTGCCATAAGGGATAAATTTTAACCTTATATTTTGGGCTTGAAAAAAACCAATGCGTCCCCACATCGACGTTAATCTTATAATTAATCAGGATTAATAAAAATGACTGTTGAAGCAAAAAAAGAAACCTTAGGCTTTGAAACTGAAGTAAAACACCTGCTGCATTTAATGATTCATTCATTATACAGTAACAAGGAAATCTTCTTACGGGAACTGATTTCTAATGCATCGGATGCGGCAGACAAACTGCGCTTTGAGGCGTTGTCCAATGACAGTTTGTATGAAGGCGATAGCGAGCTGAAAATTCGTCTGGAATACGACAAAGAAAAACGCACCATTACCGTTATCGATAACGGTATCGGCATGACCCGTGCCGAAGTTCAGGAACATATCGGCACCATTGCCAAATCAGGCACCAAACAGTTTTTTCAGGCATTAACAGGCGACCAGGCCAAAGACAGCGAATTGATCGGACAGTTCGGCGTGGGTTTTTATTCGGCGTTTATCGTTGCCGATAAAGTGACCTTAACCACCCGCAAGGCCGGTGCCGACAAGAGCGAAGGCGTGCGCTGGGAATCGGCGGGCGAAGGCGATTACACGTTGGAATCCGTAGAAAAAGCCCAGCGAGGAACCGAAATCGTCCTACATATGAAAGAGTCCGAAAGCGAGTTCCTGGACGGTTATCGCATCCGGTCTATCGTCAGAAAATTCTCCGATCATATTTCCCTGCCTATCGTCATGGACAAAGAAGTCATGCCGTCTATGGGCGCTGAAGAAGGCGAAGAAGAGGAAAAGCCGGTAGAAATCGTCGAAGAGACCGTTAACTCGGCGTCGGCCTTATGGACCAAAGCCCGCCAGGAGATTTCCGAAGAGGCTTATAACGAATTTTACAAGCATGTAGGGCACGATTTTCAAGACCCGTTAACCCATGTGCACAGCAAAGTCGAAGGTTCCAACGAATACACTTTGCTGCTTTATGTGCCGTCACGTGCGCCGTTCGACATGTGGGACAGAGATACCAAACACGGCGTAAAACTGTACATACGCAAAGTCTTTATTACCGACGATGCCGAGCAGTTAATGCCGCGTTATCTGCGCTTTATCAGAGGGATTATAGACGCCAACTCCCTGCCGCTGAACGTGTCGCGGGAAATTCTGCAACAAAGCAAGCAGATCAGGACCATTAAATCGGGTGCCGTTAAAAAAGTGCTGGGTATGTTGGAAGATTTGGCCAAGACCGATCAGGAAAAATACGAGACGTTCTGGGCTCAATTTGGCCAAGTCATTAAAGAAGGCCCGATTGAAGATCACGGCAATAAAGCCCGTGTCGCCAAATTGTTGCGTTTTGCCTCAACTCATGTCGATACCGACAAACAGGAGGTTTCGCTGGAAACTTACGTCAGCCGCATGAAAGAAGGTCAGGACAAGATTTATTACGTCACCGCAGACAGCTTCTCGGCCGCAAAGAACAGCCCGCATTTGGAAATTTTCCGCAAGAAAGGCATTGAAGTCTTATTGCTGTCGGATCGTATCGACGAGTGGTTAGTGTCCAATCTGGACGAGTTCGATGGCAAGCACCTACAGTCTGTTGCCAAAGGCGATCTGGATTTGGGCGTACTTGATGCCGAAGAAGACCAAGCCGCCCAGGAACAAGTGAGTAAGGACTTTGAAGCGGTACTCAAACAGATTAAAGACGTGTTGGCCGATAAGGTCAGTGAAGTGCGCTTGAGCCATCGTTTGACCGAATCGCCCGCCTGTCTGGTTGCCGATGTCTACGGCATGAGCCTGAATATGGAAAGAATCATGAAAGATGCCGGACAAGGCTTAGGCATGGGCATGGGTAAAAAGCCGATCTTCGAGCTTAACCCGACCCATCCGTTGGTGGTTCGGATGAAAGAGGAGCAAGACGACAGTCGATTTGCCGACCTGACCCATATCCTGTTCGATCAGGCCATCCTGAGTGAAGGCGGACAGCTGGATGATCCGGCGGCTTTTGTGCATAAATTGAACGGATTGTTGCAGGGCTTGTTGCACTAATCATTAGAAAACAAAAAAGGCTGGATATTTTCCAGCCTTTTTTTTATGGGGTGTAAAAAAATCTGTGTAAACCAGCATGACCGTCATAGGATGATTTCTTGCAATGGAAATCGAATCTCTTTATATTTCGTGGATTCAACGATATTTTAATTCTTCACATATACATTGATTTAAAAAGTCTGGATAATTCCCAGCCTTCAAAGCACTCATAAATTTTTATGGACTTCAAATTAATCAATACGGACGGTCATGCGCGGCGTGGTCAACTTACCTTTGCCCGTGGCATCGTGGAAACGCCCATTTTTATGCCGGTCGGTACTTATGGGACGGTTAAATCGTTGACGCCCGATGAGCTGACCGGTATCGGCGCGCAAATTATTCTGGGCAATACATTCCACTTGATGCTCAGACCGGGTACGGATGTCGTCAAGGCGCATGGCGATTTGCATGATTTTATGCATTGGGACAAGCCGATATTGACCGACTCCGGCGGCTTTCAGGTATTCAGTCTGGGTGCATTAAGAAAAATCACTGAACAAGGCGTGACCTTTAAATCGCCGATCAACGGCAGTTCCATTTTCATGGGGCCTGAAGAATCGATGCAGGTGCAACATGACCTGGGTTCTGACATCGTGATGATTTTCGATGAATGCACCCCGTATCCGGCGACGGTTCATGAGGCGGCCGATTCGATGCGCTTGTCATTGCGTTGGGCAGCGCGCAGTAAAGCGGCTCATGAGGGTAATGCATCAGCATTATTCGGCATCGTGCAGGGCGGTATGTATGAACATCTGCGGCAGGAGTCAATAGCCGGTTTGGTGGATATCGGTTTTGACGGTTACGCGATCGGCGGCTTGTCGGTCGGCGAACCCAAGGAAGAAATGATGGCGACGCTGGATGTGGTGCATGCCAAGATGCCGGTCGATAAGCCGCGTTATTTAATGGGTGTGGGTACGCCGGAAGATTTGGTGGAGGGAGTCAGGCGCGGTATCGATATGTTCGATTGCGTGATGCCGACCCGCAATGCCCGTAACGGCCATTTATTTACCAGCTTTGGCGTGGTAAAAATCAGGAACAGTCAGTACGAGTTGGATACCGGCCCTCTGGATGAGTCCTGCGGCTGTTATACCTGCCGGAATTATTCGAGAGCTTATTTGCGGCATCTGGATAAATGTAAGGAAATGCTGGGTTCAAGGCTTAATACCATTCATAACCTTTATTATTATCTGAGCCTGATGCAGGGCTTGCGCGATGCGATTGGAAGGCAAGAGCTGGATATTTTTGTCAAGCAATTCTATCAACAACGAGGAAAAGCCGTGCCGACTGTGGCATAATGACGGACTTTTTTTACAACGCTTTAATTATAATAAACTACCGAGGATAACCATGAGTTTTTTTATTTCCGATGCTGTAGCCGCAGCCGCTCCCGCCGCCCAATCGCCCGGCATTGAAGGCATGCTGTTTCCGCTGGGTATATTGGTGTTTTTTTACTTTTTGTTTCTGCGTCCGCAATCCAAGCGCGCCAAAGAGAAGAAGGAAATGGTCGCTGCCATAAATAAAGGCTCTGAAGTGGTTACTTCGGGCGGTATTTTGGGCAAGGTTGTTGATCTGGATGATAATTTTATCAAGATTGAAATCTGCGACAATACCTTTATTCAAGTACAGCGTCATAGTATTGAGAGCATGATGCCGAAAGGAACTTACAAGGCGATCACTAAAAAAGTCGCTAGAGTTTAATGCTGTGGGCGCGAATTTATTCGCGCTTTTTAACCTACTGCGCGAATAAATTCGCGC
>JAURVK010000070.1 GCA_030655535.1 Methylobacter sp.
CGTTCTTGAACGAAGCTTTCCGCTCGTTTTCGTTCATCCGTCGACAACGTTCCATAGAAGACTTCAAATTTATTTTGCGTCGAAATCAATCGGGCCGACCAAACATGAACTTCGCCAATCTCCGGGAGCTTTCGAACCCCCTCTTCAAACGACAAAGGGCTGTAGAAGATGCGAACAGCTTGCCTGCGACCTAACTGACCGATAGCCTGGGTGCGCACCGCCATTAACAGCTCGCCGCCCCGATGTCGCTAAACTCCGCGTTTTGCGCCATTGCCTTGCGCAGACTCAAAGGACGCATATCCGTCCAAACGTCTTTGATATAATCCAGGCATTCCTGCTTCGGGCCGGTTCTGCCGACAGTTTTCCAGCCTTTAGGCGCTTCCTTGTACTCCGGCCAAATGGAGTATTGCTCCTCGTGATTGACAACCACATAATAGATCGTCGTGTCTTCGTCTTCGTTCCAAGCCATACTCCACCCGCTTTCATTTGCATCTAAGACTGGCGCTGAATTGGCTGCGCCAAGTTTCGTTGGACAAAATTTCCAAAAAGAGCGGCCATGAGGTACAGCCGCTTGGAAAAGGTTTATGAACTCTTTAAAGAGCCGGGATGGATATTAGGCAGTGAATATAGGAAACAAAATGCGACAAAATGTCGCGCGGCGAACTGTCGCAGCCAAAAATAATTGAACTATGTTATATGACACAACGTGACGCAACTCTCAAAAAATTTTACGGGATATGCCACACTTTATAAAAATCAGCTGTATTTTTGTTTGGAAAAATGTTTTTACAAGCCGCAATCGTTGCGGTTAACCGGTTTTTAGATTCAAGAAAATATTTTTTGGCAAAACTGCCAGTGGCATATTCACTTTTTAAAAATAGCTTTCCATTGCCCCGGTAGCGCGGCAAGCCTGTTTTTAACAGAGATCTGCTTGTTGTAAAAAAGTAATTATGGTATAAAGGGAAGTTCGTTTTCGAACTAAATACTCACGCTTATCGTCACGTTTGGAAGGGTGCCGGTTTATAAATTGTAAACTGGTTTCCAGGCGGGATAGGTGGAGGCGTAACCCAACTCGGAACAGATGTTCCGAATTTTAAATCTCTAGGAGAACACATGTCAGCAGTATCTATGCGTCAAATGCTTGAAGCGGGTGTCCATTTCGGACATCAAACTCGTTATTGGAATCCGAAAATGGCTCCCTACCTGTTCGGTTCGCGTAACAAAATCCATATCATTGATTTGGAAAAAACGCTTCCTATGTTTAATGACGCAATGAATTATCTGGGTCAGATGTCAGCAAATAAAGGCACTGTCCTGTTTGTCGGTACCAAAAAATCAGCACGCAAAGTAGTTGCTGAAGAAGCCGCGCGTTGCGGCATGCCTTATGTCAACCATCGTTGGTTAGGCGGCATGCTGACAAATTTTAAAACCATCAAGAAATCAATCAATCGTCTTAAAGAATTGGAAGCGATGAAAGCTGATGGTACGCTTTATCAACGTTTTGCGAAGAAAGAAGCCTTAGGTATGGAACGCGAACTTGAAAAACTGGAGCGTAGCCTGGGTGGAATTAAAGACATGAAAGGCGTTCCTGATGTGATTTTCATACTGGATGTCGGTTATGAAAAGAATGCGATCAGTGAAGCTAGAAAATTAGGTATTCCGGTTGTCGGCATTGTGGATTCTAATAATTCACCTGAACAAGTTGATTACATTATTCCGGGTAATGACGACTCGATTCGTGCCGTTAAACTCTATTGCGAAAGCGTTTCTGCAGCGGTCGTGGAAGCTAAATCGGCCGGTTTGGGATTGTCGGCAAAAGCTGATGATTTTGTTGAAGAAGCAGCAGCGGAATAAGAACAACATTATTTTTATAAGCGTTTCCTGAACGCTTAACGTTAGGCAAAAAAACGCCTCCTCACGGGGGCGTTTTTACAGTGATGAACAATGAGGAAAGACAAACAATGAGTATGACTATTAGTGCAGCGATGGTTAAGGAACTGCGTGAAAGAACTGCCTCCGGTATGATGGAGTGCAAAAAAGCATTAGTTGAAGCGAACGGCGATATGGAATTGGCCATCGAAAATATGCGCAAATCCGGTCTAGCCAAAGCCGATAAAAAATCCGGCCGTATTGCGGCTGAGGGTATCATCGGCGCTAAAATTAGTGATGACGGAAAAGCGGTAGCGATTGTCGATGTCAATTGCGAAACTGATTTTGTTGCCAAGGCGGATGATTTCGTCGGTTTCGTCAATAATGTCACTGTAGCTTTGCTAAATTCAGACATTGAAACAGAAGAGCAACTGCTGGCAATGAAGTTGGCTGACGGCACTATTGTCGATGAAGTTCGTCGCGGTCTGATTGCCCGATTGGGCGAAAATATTACGGTCAGACGATTTTTGAAATACCAGACTGCTGCGGGCGGTACAGCCTGTTATTTACACGGCAATAAAATCGGTGTGGTTGTCGAATTAGCCAAAGCAGACGAGCAGTTAGGTAAAGACATCGCCATGCATATTGCAGCGAGTAAACCGGCTTGTGTTTCTGAAGAACAGGTATCTGCAGAGCTGATTGAAAAAGAGAAGGAAATATTCTCGGCTCAAGCGGCAGAAAGCGGAAAACCTGCGGAAATTATTGAGAAAATGGTCGTTGGTCGTATTAGTAAGTTTTTGGCGGAAATCACTTTAGTGGGCCAGCCTTTTATTAAAGACGATAAAGTGACTGTCGGAAAGCTGCTTGCCTCAAAAGGTAACAGCGTTATTCGTTTTGCCCGTTTGGAAGTGGGTGAGGGAATCGAGAAGAAAGAAGAAAATTTTGCCGAAGAAGTTATGGCGCAAGTCAGAGGCAATTAATGTAGGCGCAAGGTTAAAGGTGAAAACCGAACCTTGAACCTTGAACCTTGAACCTCTTTATTAATAAACACTAGCCCTCGATAATTAAAATGACTAAATTGATTTGCCAGAGAATTTTGCTTAAGTTAAGCGGTGAAGCTTTAATGAGCGAGACAGGTGGTAGTATTGATGCAGATATTGTTAATCGTCTTGCCATTGAAATTAAAGAGTTATGCGATGTCGGCCTCCAGGTTGGTTTGGTTATCGGCGGCGGTAATATATTGCGTGGAGCTGAAAAAGCTTCGCAAGGTTTAGATAGGGTAACCAGCGACCAAATGGGTATGCTGGCTACGGTAATCAATGCCCTGGCCATGCAGGATGCGCTGGAATCCCACGGACAACAGGTCAGGGTGATGTCCGCACTGAAAATCAATCAGGTCTGTGAAGATTATATTCGTCGCAGGGCGGTCAGGCATTTGGAAAAAGGCCGGGTCGTTATTTTTGCAGCGGGAACCGGAAATCCTTTTTTCACCACCGATTCTGCAGCCAGTCTTAGGGCGATTGAAATCAATGCCGAGTTGATGATTAAGGCCACTAAGGTTAAAGGCATCTATTCTGCCGATCCCCAAAAAGACAAGAACGCGAAATTCTATTCGCGACTAACCTATGATGAAGCCCTGGATCAACGTCTGAATGTCATGGACACCACGGCATTGGTATTATGTCGGGATAATAATGTACCGATGCGGGTGATGAATATTTTTGAGCAAGGTGCGGTAATGAAACTAATGATGGGCGAAGAGATAGGATCTCTTATTCAACGAGGAACAGATAATGATCAGTGATATTCAACAAGACGCTTCAACTCGTATGAGCAAAAGTATTGATGCTTTAAAGCATGAATTCTCAAAAATAAGAACGGGCAGAGCGCATCCCAGTTTATTGGATCAAATCAACGTTTCGTACTACGGTACCGATTCCGCACTATCTCAGGTTGCCAATATCGCTGTTGAAGATGCGCGTACTTTAACGATTACTCCCTGGGAAAAGGGCATGGTGCAGGCGATTGAAAAGGCCATTATGAAATCGGATCTGGGTTTAAATCCCTCTACCAACGGCATGGTTATCCGTATTCCGTTGCCGCCGTTGACCGAAGAGCGTCGTCGTAGCCTGGTTAAAGTCGTCAAGAATGAAGCGGAGAATGGTCGTGTTTCGATCAGAAATATTCGTCGTGATGCCAATTCGGCCATAAAAGAGGCCTTAAAGGAAAAAATGATTTCCGAAGATGAGGCGCGTGCGGCAGAAGAAAAAATTCAAAAGTTGACCGATCAGTATGTCAAAGACGTTGAGAAATTGCTGGAAGCCAAAGAAGCCGACTTACTGTCAATGTAATTGGAATTCAAATAATGCCTACGGATATCTGTACCAGTTCGGAATCAGCTAACCTAAATAGCAATAATCCGCGACACATCGCCATTATCATGGATGGCAATGGTCGTTGGGCGCAGAAACGATTTATGCCTCGTGCGATCGGTCATCAGGCCGGGGTTAAAGCGGTTCGAAAAATCGTAGAGTATTGCGCTAAACAAAAGGTTGAGGTCTTGACTTTATTCGCTTTTAGCAGCGAAAACTGGCGTCGCCCGGAAGAAGAGGTGTCCTTGTTGATGGGCTTGTTTATGGCAACTCTGCAAAGCGAAATCAACAAGCTCGATCGCAATAATATCCGCTTGCGATTTATCGGAGACAGATCGGCATTCTCTGACAAGTTGCAGACCAAAATGGCCGAAGGAGAGGCGCAAACCAAAGATAATAATGCCTTAACCTTGGTTATCGCGGCTAATTATGGTGGGCGCTGGGATATGTGTCAGGCGTTCCGAACTGTGACGGAAAAAATAGCTTCAGGGGAATTGAAAAAGCAGGACATCAGTGAGCAACTGATTAATCGGCATTTATCAACCTCAGACCTGTCTGAGCCCGACTTGTTTATCAGAACCGGTGGCGAACAACGCGTGAGTAATTTTTTGTTATGGCAGCTTGCCTATACAGAACTGTATTTTACCGAAACGCTATGGCCGGATTTCAACCAGAACTCGCTTGAAGATGCTATCCAAAGCTTTAAAAAACGGCAAAGACGTTTTGGTCATACCGGAGAGCAACTGCTTAATAAAGTACTTTAATGACAACCTGCCGGTTGCCGCTATAATAAAATAAGGGCGACCGACCAGTCCCCCTAACAATACTTCCAACTTCATCTAATAATAAAAATGTTACTACAGCGAATTATTACCGCCTTAATTCTGGCTCCCCTGGTTGTGCTGGCTGTTTTTCAGCTGCCTTCGGAATATTTTTCATTACTTATTGGGGTAATCACGCTTTTAGCCGCATGGGAGTGGACTCATTTGATCGGTATTCATTCGCCGATCAAACGCGGATTATTTTTGATTGCGTTGATTCTGCCGATGTTATGGCTGCATTTTTGGACGCAATTTCTGGAGTTGGCAGCTCAGCTATTAGATTGGCCTGATGTCAGGGATTATTCAGGCGCTCTGGAATGGCTGGTTGTCGTGCCGGTATTGTTCTGGATATTGGTCATGATCTTAATTAGAAATACGCCTACGGGTGTTTTAAACCTTAAACTAAAAACGCGCTATAAGGCATTGATCGGCTGGCTTGTTTTATTGGCAGTTTGGCTGTTTTTGACCCGGTTAAGAGCTTTTTACGGTTCGGAAATGACCTTGTATTTTCTGGTGTTGATCTGGGTTGCCGATATTGCCGCTTATTTTGCCGGAAAGAAATTCGGTAAAACCAAGTTGTCGCCCGAAATCAGCCCGGGCAAGACGGTTCAAGGCATGTACGGCGCTTTTATAGCCGGGGCCGTTTGGGCGGCCGCTTTTATCGGCTATTACAGCTACAGTGACGGTTTTATCTGGATGAGGATAATCGATTTTATGTTGTTGTCTGTATTGACGGTGTTGATTTCCATTTACGGCGATTTGTTTTTCAGTGCGGTCAAGCGTCAGCGCGGCGTCAAAGACACGGGTTCCATACTGCCTGGACACGGCGGTATTCTGGACAGGATTGATAGCCTGATTGCCGCGACTCCATTTTTTTATGCCGGTATAGTGGTGATTGGGCTTATGTCATGAAAGGCATTTGCATACTCGGAGCGACAGGCTCGATTGGCGTAAGCACCTTAGATGTGGCGGCAAGACATTCCAGTCTGTATAAAGTCATCGCATTAACGGCCAATACCAATATTGACACCCTCTATGAACAATGTCTGGAACATCATCCAGAGGTTGTCGTCGTAGTGGATCAACATAAGGCTTCGGTCTTTGAAGAAAAACTTAAAAATACGCCCATAGCCGATATAAAAGTACTGTCGGGCGCTAAGGCGCTGGAGCATGTGGCAACGCTGGATAACGTCGATTCGGTGATGGCGGCCATCGTAGGCGCAGCAGGTCTGTTGCCGAGTCTTGCGGCCGCCAAGGCGGGTAAAACCGTATTGCTGGCCAATAAAGAAGCCCTGGTGATGTCGGGTGCCATTTTTATGCAGGCCGTCGCCGATTCTGGGGCGCAATTGCTGCCGATTGACAGCGAGCATAATGCGATATTCCAGTGCATGCCTGCCGGATATAAAACCGGCAGGCAGGAAAAACAAGCCAGACGTATTTTATTGACGGCTTCGGGCGGCCCTTTTCGGGAAATGCCCGTTGAGCAACTGATCAATGTTACGCCGGCTCAGGCTGTGGCTCACCCTAATTGGGATATGGGCAGAAAAATATCGGTGGATTCGGCAACCATGATGAATAAAGGCCTGGAAATGATCGAGGCTTGTATTTTATTCGATATGACCCCGGATCAAATTCAAGTAGTCATCCATCCGCAAAGCGTTATCCATTCGATGGTGGATTATGTGGATGGAACGGTTTTGGCGCAAATGGGCAATCCCGATATGCGTATACCTATCGCCTATTCAATGGCTTGGCCGGAGCGATTTGATTCGGGCGTTGAACCGTTGAATATTTTTGATGTCGGACGTATGGATTTCCATGAGCCTAGTCTGGAACGGTTTCCCTGTTTGCGTTTAGCTTATGAGGCTATAGCTACAGGCGGCACCATGCCGACTATTTTAAATGCAGCCAATGAAATTGCAGTCGAGGCTTTTTTAAATGAACAGGTTCGGTTTACCGATATTCCGCTTATTATTGAACGTTGCATGAAAAAATTCGAGGCCAAGGCTGCCGATACCCTGGAAATTATTTTAGAGGCGGATCAGCAGGCCAGGCTAGTGTCTATGAATATTATTGAAGAGCTTAATGGTTAATGGATTTCTTGCATACACTGTTTTATTTTCTAGTTGCCATCAGTGTCCTGGTTTCATTTCATGAATTCGGGCATTTTTGGGTCGCTCGTAAAGCCGGGGTAAAAGTTCTCCGGTTTTCTATCGGCTTTGGCAAGGTTTTATGGTCGTATCAGAAAAACCCGGATGCGACAGAGTATGCGGTTTCGGCCATTCCGTTGGGCGGCTATGTCAAAATGGTCGATGAACGGGAAGGCGAAGTTAATGAAGCCGACTTGCCGTATGCGTTTAATCGCCAGTCTTTATTGGCCAGAACGGCCATAGTCGCCGCAGGCCCCCTATTCAATCTGATGCTCGCCGTTGCGTTGTTCTGGAGTGTGCTGGTGATTGGCGAGACGGGTATCAAGCCGATACTCGGCTCGGTGGAGCAGGGCACATTAGCCGCAGATGCAGGCTTTGTCGAAGGCGATCAGATTATCTCGGTTAACGACAAGGTGACACCGACCTGGACTGAGGCCATGACCGTCTTAGTCTCCTCGGCACTGGATGGTGAGCAGAGCATTAAGGTCGCGGTAAAAAACTTCGATGATCAGCAAGCTATCAGAACACTTAATCTGACTGATAAAGACAGTGAAAATCCAGATGTACTGTATCAACGCTTAGGCTTCAAGCCTTGGTCCCCAAAATTACAAGCTATCATAGGGAAAGTCCTGCCCGATAGCGCCGCATTAGCCGCCGGTTTGCAGCAAGGCGACCTGATTGTCAGTGCCGATGACACAGCCATGGACGACTGGATGCAATGGGTGGTTTATGTAAAAGAACACCCCGGAGTCCCCATTAAACTGGTAATTGAACGTGATGGTGTGCGGTTGACCGTAACCATTACGCCAAAAAGTGTGTCAATGGGTCAGGAGACCGAAGGTAAAGTCGGTGCATCCGTTTATATACCCGAAGAATTGATGAAGTCGGTAAGCGTGGAATATGCATTATCGCCGCTGGCTGCGATACCGGTTGCATTGCAAACCACTTATTTTTATTCAGTTACCACCCTGAAAATGATGGGTAGGATGCTGATCGGCAAGGCTTCGATAGAAAACTTAAGCGGTCCTATCAGTATTGCCCAATATGCAGGGCAGTCTGCTACGATGGGATTGGTGCCTTTTATAAAATATTTGGCTTTGGTCAGTATCAGTTTAGGCATATTAAATTTATTGCCGATACCGGTATTGGATGGCGGACATTTACTGTTTTTTGCGATAGAAGGCATTAAAGGCAGTCCTGTTTCGGAAAAGGCTCAGATTTTCTTTCAACAAATCGGAATTGCATTGCTCGTGTCATTGATGGCATTGGCTATGTTTTTGGATGTCGAACGATTGTTTTAATAGCTGCTAGGGGCGACCTGCCGGATCGCCCCTACGGTAATTTGACGATCCTACGTCCTATAAACTAACACAGGAATATTATGAAAAAAATTATTACGATTGTCGCTTTATCGTTACTCGACCTGACTTTATCGGTGGCCCATGCTGATGAAAATGCTATCAGGCAAGCGCTGGCTAAATCCATGCCATCGATAACAGTGGAATCCGTTAAGCCTTCTGAAATCAGCGGCCTTTTTGAGGTTACCGTCGGAGGCAATATATTTTATGTTTCTGGCGATGGTAAGTATTTGATACAGGGGCACTTGGTTGATGTTGCTGCACGTACGGACCTCACTGAAGAAAAGCTGAGCGGCACGCGCAAACAGGCTATCGAGAAACTCGGTTTGGATAAAATGATCGTGTTTAAACCCAAAGTAAGTAAGTATACGGTTAGTGTTTTTACCGATATTGATTGCGGTTATTGCCGTAAATTGCATTCCGAAATCGATCAATACATGGCTCAAGGCATTACGATCCAGTATTTGTTTTTCCCAAGAGCCGGTAAAGGTTCCGATTCATACAGCAAAGCCGTATCGGTTTGGTGTGCCGATGATCGCAAAGCCGCCTTAACCGCAGCGAAAAAAGGCGACAAGCTCGACGCTAAAACCTGCGACAACCCGGTCGATCAGCATATGCAATTGGCTGAAGATTTTGAAGTGAAGGGCACACCGATGATCGTTACCGAAAAAGGCAATATTTTTCCCGGTTATCTGCCTGCAAAACAGCTGGCTGAAGCATTGGAAGATGAAAGAAATCCTAAATAAAGCGATGATCTAAAGACTGTCGGCGCTTTTAGGGAGGGTGTAAAAAAGGCTGTTATTCGCCTTAAATCATCACCACTTGCTAAAGGCGTTGCCAAAGCAACGCGTTTGGCTTGTTCTTGACTAGTGCGGTTATAGAATCCTAGCCGCAACCAACAAAATCCGAAAAGATATTTTCTTATATAAAAGTCGGCCTTCCGACTAGCACCGGGCTTGTCCAACAACCGGTTCAGATTGTGGTTTGCTATCGCTCACACAATCCAACCTTATTCGTTAGAACTCTGGCTATTCATGCTCACCGAATGCCATGCGCAAACGTTTCGCGGGGTTCCAGAATTCGACTCCCTTTGGATCGAACTGCTCGGGCTTGTAGGGAAAGTAGTTCTTCGCATGACCCTTGAGCCATAAAGTCATGTCTTTGTACTTCTCAGTGCCTGGCGACTTAAGAACTTCCAATAGCCGCTGATACCCTGGAGTACCGCCACAATCCTCCGGCGGGCAAGCCCTTTCTCCAGCGATACAAACAGGGTATTTGGCAGAGGTGTCCTTAATCAGGATGCCTTCTAGCAGAACTTCATGGCACCAACCATCACCAAAATCGTAGTTGTATTCGGCTCTGACTCCGGGCTCAGCAAAATACTCGGAAATTGGCACATTCCATCCTGGTAAGACCGTCCGGTCTGTTTCGGTGTTGGGGAGTCCAATTTCGACCACTTTTCGGCCTCGTGGTTTCTTCACTCGGAACTCGTGCAAGTGATAATCGAGCCACCCCATGGAGTCTTGGATTGCCACATGTAGATCCCAAAAAGAATAGTTGACGGGCACCTGTATCCGCCGCCAAATAGGCGGCTCAATATCCAGAAGTGTGACGCGGAACTGATAGATCAACTTACTGCTCATACCATTCACCTAAAGAGTTTTAGCGTTACGGTAAGAGGCGCTGCCTATAGGACTTAAACGAAGCCGTCTAACCTTGATAAAAAACTGAATTTCAAAACCGCCAACGGGCGGCGTGTCCCTTTGACTTGTTAGGCTCTGCAATTTAGCCAATGCCTAATTACCAGCAACCAAAAAGGTTTGTTTTGCCCGAATGCGGGATAAAAGCCACAGCGAATTTTTATTGGCTCGAAATTATTTTTGAGTTTGACTGACTGCCAAGAAATATCAATTGTCCGATGCTGGCGCACACAGTCCCGAAGATATAAATTGATGAGCCTTTGATAAGGGGCACACCAGTGCCTTCAGCCATTTCTTTGAAATAACCAACCACATCCTCGCCCAACCGGATAGTAACCGATTTTTTAAGTTTGGAAGTATAAGGGTTTTTTCGCGATTTCATTTGGGAAAGATCATATTCTGCTTTCATGGCACGTTACCTTTGTAATGGCTACATTCGCGTTTAGTTGCTTTGCGGGCCGATATTATCCTGATTCGCGCTCGCAGTGGCAGACAAGAAGCATTCTGGATTCACAACTAAAGCCAAGCATCAAGAAGCGGTGTTCTACTTCCGAATGCCCGTCATCATAAAATTGCACTGAAAATTCGTCATAGAAAGAGGGTGTAAATAAATTCGTGTAACCGCTTATTTTCAGAGCCGTACAATACGGCTCCATAAGGAGAGAAGATGAGCGACCTGATTAAAGACCCAAAATTGATTTTAGCCATGCAAGAATTAGGGCGTGGCTTGAAATCCCC
>JAURVK010000088.1 GCA_030655535.1 Methylobacter sp.
GGCCGCCAAGAAATGGTCAATGCCGATCCGTGACTGGAAGCCTGCTCTGAATCAGTTTATGATTCTCTACGAGGATCGATTTCCAGAGATTTTTTAACGGCGGTTTACACGGAAATTTTTACACTCTCAAGGGCGAAAGATAGGCTATCAATTAACCTGTGGTTTTTCGCCCTTCGCCTTATATTTTTTTCGTGCCTTTCGTGGACAATTCTATTCAATTATTCTCAGTTTTAGCAGGTGTACGCGCCGACTATCCACTCTAATCACTTCGAATTTCATTGAATCCACAACAAGGCTCTCGCCTTTTTTGGGCATATGCTCCAGCTGACTGACAATAAAACCGCCGATGGTGTCGTATTCATCCGTTGCCAGATTCGTGGAAAAATAGTCGTCAAACTCATCCATAGGCGTCAGAGCTTTAATCATATATTCATTATCGTTGCGCTGAAAAATATAGCCTTCGTCTTCATGATCGTCATGTTCGTCTTCAATCTCGCCAACGATTTGTTCTAACACATCTTCAATGGTGACCAAGCCTGCCGACTGACCGTACTCATCAACAACAATGGCCATGTGATTACCGTTGGTACGCAATTCTTTAAGCAACACATTTAAGCGCTTACTTTCCGGCACAACGCATGAAGTCCGCATTATTTCATGAACTTTCAGGGTCTGGTTTTCGCTAATGCGGGCCAGTATATCTTTGGCCAACAATACGCCGACCACTTTGCTCCGATCCCCGTCAATAACCGGATAGCGGGAATGCCCGAACTCCGTAACCAGCGGCAATATGGTTTCCAGCTCGGCATCTTTGGGTACGACAACCATTTGAATGCGGGGAATCATGATATCCCTGACCCGCATTTGAGAAACCTGCAAAACGCCTTCAATCATGGATAAGGCATCCGTATCCAACAAGCGTTTTTCCCGTGCTTCTCTTAAAATTTCAAGTAGATCCTCAAGGTCTTGCGGCTCCCCAGTCAGTAAATGGCTGATTTTATCAACCCAGCTTTTCTGTGGGGAGTTTCTACTTGGGGGTTGTTCATCACTCATATATCGTTTATCTCTGTATAAGGGTTACTGATTTGTAACCTGTTTAAAATTGCTATTTCCTTGCTCTCCATCTGCTCGGCTTCGTTATCGTCGATGTGGTCATAGCCTAACAAATGTAACACGCCATGCACAACAATATGCGCCCAGTGATCCGCCAAGCGCTTGTTTTGCTCCAGCGCTTCCTTTTCCAGCACCGGGGCGCAGATCACCAAATCGCCCAGCAAATCCAGTTCGATACCTTCAGGCAGGTCGACCGGAAAACTGAGAATATTGGTCGGGCCTTGCTTATGGCGATACTGTTCATTAAGCTCGGCGCTTTCCTGTTCGTCAACAATACGTACCACGATTTCGGCATCCCGATCGTAATCGTCCAGAGCCGCATCGACCCAAAGCTGGATGTATTGCCGATCCGGCTGGCCTGCCGATTCAAAAACAGTCTGAATTTCTATCTCGTTCACAATGCGGCCTTGTTGGCCTTTTCGTAGGCTTCATAGGCACAAACAATGCGCTGCACCAACGGGTGCCTGACCACATCGCGCGCATCGAAAAAGGTGAAGCTGATGCCTTCAACGTTTTTCAGCACCTCAAGCACATGCCGCAAACCGGACACTTTTTCCGAAGGTAAATCGATCTGGGTGACATCGCCGGTCACCACAGCTGTGGAGCCAAAGCCGACGCGGGTCAGAAACATCTTGATCTGCTCAACAGTGGTATTTTGCGCCTCATCCAGAATAATAAAACTATCATTAAGCGTTCTGCCGCGCATAAATGCCAACGGCGCAACTTCTATGATGCCCTTATCGATCATTTTCTCAACCCGCTCAAAACCAAGCATGTCGTACAGTGCATCATACAAAGGCCGCAAATAAGGATCGACTTTTTGCGCCATATCGCCCGGCAGAAAGCCCAGCTTTTCACCGGCTTCTACCGCAGGACGCACCAGAATAATTTTTCTGACCTTTTCGTTTTGCAAAGCTTCAATGGCGCAGGCGACCGCCAGATAGGTTTTACCGGTTCCGGCAGGCCCCACGCCGAAATTTATATCATCAGTCATGATTTTTCGCAGATATTCTTGCTGGTTAGCCCCACGCCCCCTGATCATCCCGCATTTGGTCTTGATGCTAACGTTTTGCCCGGCCGATATTTTCGGATCGTCCAACAATTCATCGATAGATGAATCCTGCATGGCCAAATGAACAAGTTCGGCAGTTAATTGTTCTTTCTCGGTGCTGGCAAATAATTTCTGTATGACGGCGCAGGCCGCCTTGACTGAGCTATCCAAACCCGTCACCTTAAACTGATTGCCGCGACCTGCTATCTCGACCTGAAGACGCGATTCAATCTGCCGCAAATGCGCATCGAATTGACCGCAAAAATTGGATAACCGGCCAATATCGGCAGGCGCCAAAGAAATTTCCTGTGAAATCATAAATTAGTTGTAGCTACTCAGTAGTTAGAAAAATGGAACGCTGATGACGCTGATAATTATGATTAAATAAGATTTTTATTGAATTATCTGTGTTCATCATATTCATCAGCGCCATCAGCGTTCCATTATATCTAATGGCTGGGAAGCATCAACTATGCGGCCTCGTAGAGAATTGGGTAAAGCCTCGGCAATCAGCACATCGACAAACTGTCCTGCCAAGCGCGGGTGTCCGATAAAGTTAACGACCCGGTTATTCTCGGTTCTGCCCTGCATTTGCAGCGGATTCTTTTTAGACTGGCCTTCAACCAAAACCGTTTGTACGGTGCCGATCATGCTCTGCGAAATAGCCGCCGTCATCTCGTTAATACGATTCTGAAAACGTTCCAAACGCTGTTTTTTGACTTCCGCAGACACGTCATCCGGAAACTCGGCCGCCGGCGTTCCAGGACGGGCACTATAAACGAAACTGAATGACAAATCGAAACCGATTTCTTCAATGAACGACATCGTTTCTTCAAACTCGGCATCGGTTTCACCGGGAAAACCGATAATAAAATCCGATGACAAGTAAATATTGGGGCGTACTGCACGCAACTTGCGGATAATTTCAATGTAGTCGGCACGCACATGCCCGCGCTTCATCATTTTTAAGATATGATCGCTGCCGCTTTGTACCGGCAAATGCAGATGGTCAACCAGTTGCGGGATTTCGGCAAAAGCCTCAATCAACGCATCGGTAAATTCCATCGGATGCGAGGTGGTGAAACGAATCCGGTCTATGCCCTCCACTGCCGCCACATAATGCAGCAACAAGGCAAAATCGGCGATGTCGCCATCGTCCATGGCGCCACGATAGGCGTTTACGTTTTGGCCCAGCAGATTGATTTCCCGAACGCCTTGTTTGGCTAATGAGCCGATTTCGGCAATCACATCATCCAACGGACGGCTGATTTCTTCGCCACGGGTATAAGGCACCACGCAGAATGTGCAATATTTACTGCAACCTTCCATCACCGAAACAAAGGCTTTCGTGCCTTCCGCTCTGGGTTCGGGCAAGGCATCGAATTTTTCTATTTCAGGGAAGGAGACATCGACCACCGGCCTTTTCTGGCTACGCGCTTGGTCCAACAGCTGGGGCAAACGATGCAGAGTTTGCGGCCCGAACACGATGTCCACAAACGGCGCCCGTTTTTGGATAGCAGCGCCTTCCTGGCTGGCGACACAGCCGCCTACACCGATAATTACGTCGGGACGCTTGTCTTTAATCCTGCGCCATTTACCTAAAGCCGAAAATACTTTTTCCTGCGCTTTTTCGCGTATCGAGCAAGTATTCAACAACAAAACATCGGCTTGCTTTGGGTCGTCAATCAATTCAAATCCATGTGAGGCATTGAGTACATCCCGCATTTTATCGGAATCGTACTCGTTCATCTGGCAACCGTTGGTTTGAATATAAAGTTTTTGTGTCATATTTTTAATAGTTAAATCATCCTGAAATCACTGTTTTAAACAGTAAGCAGGTTGGGTTAGGCACGTCTTTTACGCCGTAACCCAACGGATGCGGCGTTGATTTGTCGGGTTACGCTATGCCAACCTACACAAGTGCAATAATGAAAAAAGCCCGGGGCAATCGACCAAGGCTTAGTAAACGACGAGCATTATAACCTGAAGGCCGTTTAAAAACAGTAAGTGGTTGGGTTACGACTGCAAGGACGGATATTTGCTCCTGCAATATCTGCATTCGCCACATCCATGCGGATTATGCGGGGAGCTTGAGGTAAAATAGCTGTCCACGCAACAACCACGCCAGACTACCCCATTAAAACTCCTCCCAATCACCGCTGGCAGCCGTCTGTAACTGAGCTTTTGCACTGACCGATGTTGGCCTTTTAGTTACTGCGGGCGTTACACGGGGAGAGCTTTGAAAGCTACCTGAACTATTATCAACGGTAAAGCGTCCTACGGTAACCGACAAGTTTTGCGCCTGTTCTTCCAGCGATTCTGCGGCGGCGGCAGCCTGTTCCACCAAAGCAGCATTTTGCTGGGTTACTTCATCCATTTGCCCAATTGCCTGATTGACCTGCTCGATTCCGGAAGTTTGTTCAACAGAGGCGGTTCTGATCTCGGACATAATGACAGTGACGCCACGAATGGCGCTAACAATTTCTTCCATGGTTTTTCCAGCCTGAGCAACCAGTTTAGTGCCATCCTCAACCTTTTCTACCGAATCGCCAATCAAACCTTTTATTTCTCCTGCGGCAGCGGCAGCGCGTTGAGCAAGATTGCGCACTTCTTCAGCCACCACGGCAAAACCCCGACCCTGCTCGCCTGCACGCGCAGCTTCTACTGCGGCGTTGAGAGCAAGAATATTGGTTTGAAAAGCAATACTGTCAATCACCGAGATAATGTCCACAATCTTGCGTGATGATTCATTAATGCCTTCCATAGTCGTTACAACCTGGTCAACCACGACGACCCCCTTGCCGGCAATATCCGTGGCACCTACGGCAAGCTGATTGGCCTGTTGGGCGCGTTTGGAGTTCATCTGCACGGTGGAAGTCAATTCTTCCATACTGGCCGCAGTCTGTTCCAGACTGGCAGCCTGCTCTTCGGTACGATGCGACAAATCATTATTACCTGCAGCAATTTCTTTGGCGGCGGTATTGATATTGTTAGTGGAATCCTTGATTTCTCCTACCAGCCCCCTAAGATTTTCCACGGTGCCATTCATGCCGGAAATCACTGCGCCAAAGGTGCCCGGATAGTCCTTATTGATAGTTTGGGTTAGATCGCCATCGGACAAGGCGCTCGCAATCAGTGCGATGTCATCCAGACTCCCTAGAGCATCGAGCGAGAGATTGATATCGTCCTTCAATTTACCGAGGTCGCCTCGACCTTCGGCCTGAACACGCTGACTGATGTCGCCTTGAGCGACGCCGTCCATGACTTTAGCTACATCGCCCAGCATAGTTTGCATAGCCTGCATGGCTTGCATGGCGTTGTCTACAGCAAGCCTGTATTCGCCTTCGACATTCACATCAACTTTCTTATTAAAATCGCCCTCAGCTATCGCGTTCATCAATTCAGTAATAGCCGTTGTGGTGATCGACAAGGTTTTTGCAACACCATTCAGTTGTTTCAAGGCCGTCGCAAACCCGCCATGTAAGCCTTGTGGGTAGCTTTTTCGGGTAAAATCGCCATAGGTGACATAGGCCAGAGAATAATACATATCGACCTGTGCAGTTTCCACTTGATCCATCAAATTATTCAGCGACCAGGCAAGCTGTTGAAGCGGCCGCTCTTTTCCGCCGATATGGATGAGTCGTACATCTACGGATCCTTGCGCCCATTCCTGACTTGCGCTAAGCAATTTATCCAGCAACTGTTGCTCGCCTGATCTTGATTTTCGCCACCATACGATAGATAAGGCTGAACCGGCCGTCAACAAAGACGGTATGATCGCCCCGCCACCGACTCCCCCTTCGGCTCCGCTCAGGGCCGGCATCCAAACGGAAACCAGCAAACCGAGCCAGCAAAAAGCAACAACCGCTAATGCCAGTTTTTCATTATTCTTAAAGCGACTGTAATACATTGATCAATTCCTCGTAAGTAACACCCTTGTCTTTTAACACGCTACCCAATACCGCGCCTGAGGCCGCCATCGCATCCTTCGATCCCGCATTCCGTTCGGCATCCAGCATCGCACGATACACATCCGTCACAATCGGAATGGCCTTGGGATTAGGCATCCTGCGCACCGAGCTGTAACCAATTTTTTGTTTATTTTTATCTTTCATCGGTGCGACATGGGTAAACACCCAATAAAACCCGCCATCTTTTGACATGTTTTTGACATAGGCAAAAATCTCCTTGTCTTCTGCTATATAGTCCCACAACAACTTAAACACTGCCCTCGGCATATCAGGGTGACGAATGATATTATGCTGACTACCCAGAAGCTCCTCCTCGTCATATCCGGAAAACTCGATAAAAATCTCGTTTCCGTAGGTAATTCGTCCAGTTAGGTCAGTCTTGGAAACGATGAAATCATTTTCCCTCATCACCCGTTCCTGACTTGTCGGGACTATATCTTTTCTCTTCATTTTTGTTCCTCGTTAATAGCTTCTGCATTCACCACACCCCTATGGATTATACCGGGGCAGCGAAACGCTGTGCGTACCTTATCGGCCGCCACGTTGCTGAATAATGGTACGCGCAGCGTACCCTACATGATCGCCGACTCCCGAGTTCCAGCTTCTCCTCGTTCCCACGCTCCCGCGTGGGAATGCATAGGGCGACATATCCTACAAAGGACTTACTTTTGCGACAATCCCAAACTTTGGATGATCCAAATAATAGACCTCCCCGGGTTTAATCGGTCGCTTTTCATTTAATCGAAAAATAATTGGATCAACATCATACGTTTCGCCAACACTATTAGACGTTTCACCAGCACTATTACCATGACCAGGCGCATACTCCACATCAACAAGCAATTGCAAAGATTGCCCGCGCTGAATCTGAAGATAGCCATTCAGCTTGCCATCGCTGCTCTGAATATGAACAGGAGCAACTCCTCCCCCCTCCGCTACCGGCTGAATCCAGGCAGCATACAAGATAAGCCGGTACGCCGAGTCTTTAGATAATGCCGCATAACTGTCATCCAACGTAGTATTTTCCGGTTTCCGATAAGCCGACAATTCAGTCAAATCAGACGGCCACTGCGTTAATCCTGAGGTCTGGTCAAACACTTCGGTATTGGGCATCGCCTGCGAAAATACGATCAACTCTATCTGGTACTCGCCGCCTTCAGCCCAAATAGGGCTGCTAAAGAGTCCCAACATTGCCGCCAAACTGTAAACTATTATTCTAATCATCGTCATTTTTTTACGGTAAGTTTATCCAGCAACTCGGTTATAAACTCAAGTTTCTGTTCTGTCGTTTCAAACGGCTTGATAAACCTTAACTTGTCCGCACCATCGAATTTATAAACCTGCGCCTGGGTTTGTATCAAAAAAATCAGCTGATCGGTATTAATAGCAGGCGTCGCTGAAAAAATAATGCGCCCGCCGCCTGCGTTGGCTTCTATTTTCTTAATCCCTAGTTTTTCGGCCTGCTGCTTTAATTCGGTGACACTGAACAACGTTTTTACCGGCTCAGGAAACAAGCCGAAACGATCAATCATTTCCACTTGCAATTCGCGTAGATCCTCTTTGGTTTCGGTATTGGAGATGCGTTTATACAACACCAGACGGCCATGAATATCCGGCAGATAGTCTTCCGGGATCAGCGCCGAGGTTTGCAAATCGACTTCCGGCCCTCTGTCCATCGGCATATCAAGCTCCGGCTGTTTGCCGGATTTTAGAGCGCTGACCGCGCGTTCCAACAATTCGGTATACAGTGTAAAGCCGATTTCCTGAATCTGCCCGCTTTGGTCATCGCCCAACAACTCGCCCGCGCCGCGAATTTCCATGTCATGCGACGACAGCATAAAACCGGCGCCCAAATCGCCGGACGCCTCGACCGCTTCCAGCCGTTTAATGGCATCCTTGCTCATCAAGGTAAGCGGCGGCACGACAAAATAGGCGTAAGCCCGGTGATGCGAGCGCCCCACCCGACCGCGCAACTGGTGCAACTGCGCCAAGCCCAGTTTATCGGCGCGATTGATAATAATGGTATTGGCGCTGGGTATATCGATACCGCTTTCAATAATGGTCGAACACAACAGCAGATTAAAGCGCTGATGATAAAAATCCAGCATGATGCGCTCCAACTGGCGCTCCGGCATTTGTCCGTGCGCAATTTCAATCCGCGCTTCAGGCACCAGCGCTTCCAGATCCCTGGCCATTTTCTCCATCGTTTTCACTTCATTATGCAAAAAGAACACTTGGCCGCCGCGCTTGATTTCACGCAAACAGGCTTCCCTGATCTGCGCATCTATCCATTCGCTGATAAAAGTCTTGATCGCATGACGATTAGGCGGCGGACTGGCGATAATGGATATATCCTTTAAGCCCGACATCGCCATATTCAAAGTGCGCGGAATAGGCGTTGCAGTCAGGGTCAGCATATCCAGTTCATTGCGCAGCTTTTTGAAATGCTCTTTTTGGGTCACGCCGAAACGGTGTTCTTCATCAATCACCACCAGTCCCAGCGCTTTGTATTTGATCTCTTTCGACAATAACTTGTGCGTACCGATGACTATATCGACCTTGCCCTGCTTCAGATCATCGGTAATCTCTTTTTGCTGCTTGGGGCTGACAAAACGCGACAACACTTCGACACGCACCGGCCAATCGGCAAAGCGGTCGCGAAAATTCTGATAATGCTGCTGCGCCAGCAAGGTGGTCGGCACCAATATCGCCACCTGTTTGCCGTTTTGTACCGCAATAAACGCCGCCCGCATCGACACCTCGGTTTTACCGAAACCGACATCGCCGCAAATCACCCTATCCATAGGATGCGGACTCACCATATCTTCCAGTATCGTTTCGATCGCGGTCTGCTGATCCGGCGTTTCTTCAAACGGAAACGCGTCGGCAAAAGCCGCGTATTCGATATTTTCAACCTGAAAGGCATGGCCTTGCTTGACCGCTCTAAGGGCATGAATTTCCAGCAATTCTGCGGCGACATCGCGGATGCGCTTAATGGCTTTTTGTTTGACTTTATTCCACTGGTCGCCGCCCAGCTTATGTAAAGGCGCATTTTCCGGGCTCACGCCGGTGTAACGACCGATCACATGCAAGGCCGAAACCGGCACATAAAGCTTGTCGTTATTGGCGTATTCCAAGGTCAAAAATTCCGATGCAATGCCGCCAATTTGCAAAGTCTGCAAACCCAGATAACGGCCCACGCCATGCTCCTGATGCACCACCGGCGAACCTATGGTCAATTCATTCAGGTTATTGACGATATTTTCCAGCTCATGCGCCGCAGACTTACGCCGTCTGCGCCGTTGCTGTACTTTCTCGCCGGACAACAGGTTTTCCGTAATGATCGCAATAGCCGGCTTCTCAAGCCATAAACCATGATCCATCGGCGCGACCAAAAGACACGGCGAGACCTCGGACTGAAGAAACTTATCCCAGCTTTCAACCTGTTTCACGGTAATTTTGTACCGCCTTAAGCGCTCCATTAAGGCTTCGCGGCGCCCTGCCGATTCTGCGACAAACAAAATCTTACCGGCAAAGCTATTGACAAACTGTTGCAATGCCTGCGCCGGTAGCTCTTGCTTGGCATCGATAGTGACATTGGGCAGCGGCCTGCAGTTGAAAACAAGACTATCTTGCTTAGCATCTTCAGTCCCCATATAACCGATAGTAATCCGGGCAAATGCCCCGGTTCTTGTCGCCAACTCATCTGTCGATAAAAACAACAATTCCGGCTTCAATAACGGCCGATCCACATCATATTTTCTTTGCTGAAACCTGTCCTCGGCTTCGGCATAAAAAGCGCATGAACTTGCATCAAAACTATCAGACATCACCAAAGTCGCCGACTTTGGCAGGTAATCGAACAATGACGCCATTTGCTCTACAAACAGCGGCAAATAATATTCAATGCCGCCGGGCGTAATACCTTTGCTGACATCCAAATAGAAATGATTTTTGGGCGAACATTCCGGAAAATACTCCCTAAAAGCCTGACGGAAACGCTTGATGGACTCATCGGTAAACGGAAACTCCCGCGCCGGAAACAACTGAATCAGGTCGATCTTTTCCAATGATCGTTGCGTTTCAGGATCGAAAGTACGGATGGATTCGACTTCTTCATCGAATAATTCTATACGAAACGGCACCTTACTGCCCATCGGGAACAAATCGACTATCGAACCCCTGACCGCAAATTCACCGTGTTGGTAGACTTGCGAAACACAATGATAGCCGACGCTTTCCAGCTTGATGCGATTCAACTCCAGATTAAAATCATCGCCGACTTTAACCGCAAAACTGTTAGCCAGAACATGCTCTCGGGGCGCCAACCGGTGCATCAACGTCGTCACCGAAACCACCAGCGCACCGCGTTTCACCTGCGGCAACAAGGCCAGCGTTTTCAGCCGTTCCGAAATAATTTCCGGCAGCGGCGAGAACACATCGTAAGGCAAGGTTTCCCAATCGGGGAAATGCAAAATGGGATATTCACCCTGCAAGAAAAACGACAACTCATGCTCAAGCCGCAAAGCGGTCTGATTATCCGGCGTCACAATAACAAACAAACAATCTTCATGTTTAATGGCAGAAGCCAACGCCAACGAATCGCCGCAGCCGGTTAAACCGGCCCAAATGAGCGATTGATCTTGTTTTTGCGGAATTTTAGGGGAGAAAATCGGTGTTTGATGTTTAGCCATTTCAAATGAGCTATTAAAGCGAGATTAATCTAAAAGTTTGATTATATCGTAAATGATTTATTTACTCTTCGGTAACTTACGCAGCAAATGCTGGGTTGGAACAATATCGCCAACAGGAGGCGCTTTACGCATGGATGCAGGAGATACGACCCCAAGGACGGGGGAGGTAGAATTGTGTCTGGAACAGCAATCGAAAGCAATTCAGGAGCAGCGTAGCGGTGTGCCGAGGCGACCCACGCTACTTTTTGCAACCCAACGCATTGGCGGTACAATAATACTTCAATCGATATAAACAAACAGAAAAGCCATGAAAAAACTTAACCTCATACTGATACCAACAATCATTGCCTTACTGGCAGGATGCTCAAGCACCCCAACACTAGGCGACCAAATGGTTGATCGCGGAAAAGAACTGATTAAAGAAGGCAATACAGAATGGGAACAAGGCTCAATAATGGTTGAGCAAGGCAAAGCCAAAGTTGAGCGAGGAAACCGGATGATCGAAGACGGCAAACAGATTGACGCCAAATAATCTCTCTTTGCTGCAACCAAACCTACGCGGCTAACCCCAAAATATTGCATCGCCATAACTAAAAAGAACGGGTAACTGCGGCAAGGCACAATCCGAAGGACGTAAGCATCTCCTCGTTCCCACGCTCCCGAGACTGTGAAAGTATTATCGATTCTAATGCCTTATAATATGCACATTATTCGTTAAGGCCCCAGACAACACTCATGTCATCACGTCGCTATCAACCCGTATTAAATCGGCAACAGGAAATGTTGTTGCCGCCTTGTGTCGATGAGTACATCAGCCAGAACAATTCGGTGCGAGCTATTGATGCCTATGTCGATACCGTGGATTTGCAGGCTTTAGAATTTAAACATACCCAGCCGGTCATTGGCGCTGGGCAGCCACCTTACGATCCAGCAGCGTTGTTGAAACTGTATTTGTACGACTATTTGCAAGGCATCCGCAGCAGCCGTAAATTGGAACGTGAGGCCAGCCGCAACCTGGAGGTGATGTGGTCGGTTGAAGGCTTACGACCCACCTACAAAACAATCGCCGATTTCCGCAAAGTTAACGGAGCGGCGTTAAAGGCGGCGAACCGCGATTTTCTGCTGCTATGCAAGGAACTTGCGCTTTTCGGTGGCGAGCAAGCAGCCGTTGACGGCAGCTTTTTCAAAGCCGATGCCAGTAAAACCGGAATTTACACCGAAGATAAACTCAACAAACAGCTTGAGCACTTGGAAAAGAAAATCGCCGACTACCAACAAGTAGTTGCGATGGATTGCCTACGGCGAATCCACCCTACGCAAGTTACGCCGCTCACCGTACGATAGTGATCCGCCGTACGACCGTTGTAGGATGTGGTGAGGAACGAACCGCATCAATCGCGATAGATGCGGTTCCTATCGTCACCGCATCCTACGGCCCTGACCCCATTGATTTATACAATCACGATATCGCCGTTGGCTAGGCCAGTGATGGCGTTTCCAATACCCGTAAGGGTTACCATTTCAACCAGCCCGTTGGTCGCATTATCGAAATCGCTGTCATACAGCACCACCGTATTGGCGCCGTTGCTGACCAACACGAACCCGGCGCCCACTGCACCGATGCCTGCTGCGATTGCGGTGTCAATCAAAGCATACAACACAGTACCAAGGATTGAGACGTCACCCAACTGAACCACATACGCATTCTGATCCGTATTGGCGGCAGTGGTTAAATTGACAAGGGTTGTGGCTTGATCCGTATTAAAAGCCACTTGTAGAGCAGGCGTATCGATGTCGAGGTTTACCGTACCAAGACTGCCAAAGGCGGCATTGGCGAATGACAGTTTATCGCTGCCTGTTGCGAAGTTGGCGATACTGTCACTCCCATCCGCCGTGGCGGCAAACGAAACTATCGCACCACCGCCGATGCCGTTGAGATTGAGGCTGTCGGCACCGGCGTCACTGATGATGGTCAAGGTATCGCTTGCGTCAAAGGCCACCCCGGCGTTGATCAGGGAAGCAGCATTGGCTGCAGACAAGGTCAGCAAATTCGTACTGGAATTGATGCTGTCAATGACCGAAGCGCCCGAAACCAACCCTGCAACTGCTCCCTCAATCGCAGCGCCCGTATCGACGATATTCACTGTATCAGCGGCATCCAATTTGGCGCCGGCGGCACCGAATTGGCTGACATCCAGCGTCATGGTTGCCGCGCGGATGGTATCGACCTTGGCATCGGCGCCCAGGATGGCGATTTCCGCCGCCGTCAGGGTGTCGTCGGAGACAATGATCGTGTCGTCTGCTGCCAGCTTGGCAGAGGTGATGGCGCTCAGTTGCGTCTTGGTCAAAGTGATGGCATCAGCGTTCGAAGCATTGATGCTGTCAATAACCGCAGCGCCCGAAACCATCGCTACTACTGCTCCCGCAATTGCAGCGCCCGTATCGACGATATTCACTGTATCAGCGGCATCCAATTTGGCGCCGGCGGCGCCGAATTGGGCGACATCCAGCGTCATGGTTGCCGCCCGGATAGTATCGACCTTGGCATCGGCGCCCAGGATGGCGATTTCCGCCGCCGTCAGGGTGTTGTCGTTGACGGTGATGGCATCCGCCGCATTCAGCTTGACCGAGGCCGCTGCGTACTGGGTTTTGTCCAGCGTCTGCGTTGCCGCGCGGATAGTATCGACCTTGGCATCGGCGCCCAGGGTGGCAATCTCCGCCGCCGTCAGGGTGTTGTCGGAGACGGTAATGGTATCAGCCGCTTCCAGCACACTGGCCATAACGGTGTATTGTACCTTTGTGAGAGTGATTGCGGCGTCATCTTGGACGCCAGTCACACCGCTGGATATATCAATGGCAGAGGAATTAATTCCGCTACGGATAAACGTAACATTGCTACCACTCACAGAAACTGTGATGGCACCCGTAGCTGTACCGCCGAAGCTCAGTACACCGCCTGTGTTAGTCACCGTAAAAGTCGGAGACGGTGCTGGCTCAGGTGCTGGCTCAGGTGCTGGAGCTGGAGCTGGAGCTGGAGCTGGAGCTGGAGCCGGAGCCGGAGCCGGTGTTGGTTCGGGAGCCGGTGCAATCACCCCAATAACAGCGTCATTAGCTGCGTTATTAAAAGCATCCCCGGTAAAGCTCGATTCAATCCCGCTAAAATCGCCAGTTCCTGCCGCCGCCTGCATTTGCTCGGCCATGCTTCCTTGAGCGACGACCTGTGCCTTGGCGATGTTGGCTAATATCCCGGCAACATCGCCACCTGCGGCAAGCGCGGCATCGATGTTATTGGCTGCAGCGGCCAGCATGGAGGAAAAGGCTTCGGCCACGTTGGCTATTTTGCCTGCGGCGGCATTCAGTGCGGGGTTATCCGACCCGGCTACGCTGTCGTTGAGGATGCTTTGCAACAGGGCTTTGTCGCTAAAGCCGATGACGCCGTCATCGGTTTCGATGTCTTTTTCGATGATGTTGATCAGTGCATTTAATAGGGCGGCACTGGCTGCGACGGCATCTACGCCTGCCGCGCCTTGCAGGGTACTGCCGGCGGCGGCCATGAAGTTGGCAATTTTAGCGGCGACTGCCTGGACTTGGGCGCCGAGTGCGCGTTGTTCGGCGGTGGCATTAGGGTTGGTCGCGACGGCTAAGGGGTCGAAGGTGGTGAAGTCGAGTTTGCTGGAATCTAGGCTGAGCGCTTTGGCGACCAGGTTTTGTGCGTCGGCGATGCTCAGGCCTTTGTTGACGAAACTTTGTTGCAAGCTGGTCAACGGATTGACGGTGGTGGAACCGGCCGGTGCGGTCAGGGTGCCGGTGAACGGCAGGTTGGTGGAGATGTCGATGCCGCCGGTGACGGTGATGATGCCGAAGACGCCGGCGGGTAGGGTGAAGTTGCCTTGAGCATCGGTGGTGACGACGACATCGGGCCGGCCTTCTACGCGAACGGTGACGGTGGCGCCGGCAATGTAGCCGTCTTGCGCTGTGCCGCTGTGCGGGTTGTCGAACAGGGCTTTGGCTATGGCGATACTGTCGGCATTGGCGGTGACGGCTTTTAGGGCTTGTTGCAGGGTGCCCAGATCCAGAGCGGTTCCGGCTTTGTCGATTGAGTAATATTTTGCGACTTCGGTGCGGTTGTCGAAGAGTGCCGCTGTAGCGCCCCAGATGGGGTCGTTATGATCGATGCTGTCGAGCAGGGTTATCAGTTGTTCGATCATGCTGCCCAAATCGAGTCCGGTCGACATTTGCCAGAGCAGGTAGTCCACCGCTGCGGTTTTGTCGACGGCGCTTGCTGTGCTGCCGGCCAGGTTGTCGACAATTTTTGTGGCGATGCGAGTGTTGTACTGGCTGGCGGCTGCGCCCCAGTTGGCATGATCCGGCGGTATGGAGGACAGGGCTTGGGTGAGTTCGGCAATGATGTCGGCTTGGCTGGCGCCGTCGGCCATTTTGTCGGTGATGTAGGTGACCGCCCAGGCTTTGTCGGCGCTGGAGGCATGGTTGCCGACCAAGTCGTTGACAAAGGTGTTGGCAAATTGGCTGGGGGTCAGGTTGGCCGCATAGTTTTTGCCGAAGAAGATAGCGGCGCCGGACAGGGTTTGGGCTACGCCGGCTATGGTTGCGCCAGCGCTTAGGCTGTCGCCAAGCAGCGATAGGTAGGTGGCGCCGGGGGCGGCGCCGAACATGGCTTGGATGAGTTGTAGTAGCTGGGTTTGTTGTGTGGTGGAAATGGTCATGGGTATATCTCCGGTTGTTGGCAGCATGGGATGCTGTGGCTGAAATATTATTGACGCTATACCTTGTTGTAATTATTACTGTTATTATTGTTGTTGATTCTTATTCTCGTTTTTAATAAAAAAAATATCCATATTTTTTATAGTGTTATCGGACGACCAATGCTTAAAGCTGGAAGATACTGCCTTGATTCGCGTTATGCAAGTAAAAAATTCGGATCAACCGGTTCGCCTGATTTTATGATGTACTGCTGACGGTCACGATTTGCGGTTTTTATCTCCTTATCGGTTTTTCAATAGCGGATATACAGCCCGCCACCGTCTAATTTGGCTGGTTCCCAATCTCCAGAGACTGTGAAAGTATTCGTATTTAGAAAAATTAAAGAATAACCACGAAGAACATGGAGAGCACGAAGTTTTTAATGCCTTGAATTAACGTTGTTATTTTCT
>JAURVK010000044.1 GCA_030655535.1 Methylobacter sp.
CGCGCTTTTTAACACCTATCGCGCGAATAAATTCGCGCCCACACTATACAACCTATTTTCAGTTTAACTTAATGGCAGTGATGCGAGGTATGGGAACGATGAAAACGCATCGTTATACAACCTTGTCTTTCTTCATCATATTACGGATACCTCGAACCGCCTGACGGGTGCGGTGTTCATTCTCAATCAAACCGAACCGGACATGATCGTCGCCATGCTGACCGAAACCGATGCCCGGAGAAACCGCCACTTTGGCCTCTGCCAGCAGTTTTTTGGAGAACTCAAGCGAGCCCATGTGCTGATACGCTTCGGGAATACGTGCCCAGACAAACATGGTGGCTTTCGGTTTCTCAACCGGCCATCCTGCTGTCACTAATCCGTCGCACAGTACGTCACGTCTTTTTCGGTACATCTCGGCAATTTCAGTAACGCATTCCTGCGGGCCTTCAAGAGCTGCAATCGCGGCAATTTGGATCGGCGTGAACGTGCCGTAATCCAGATAAGATTTAATGCGTGCCAAAGCCGCAACCAGTTCTTTGTTGCCGCACATAAAGCCTACCCGCCAGCCCGGCATGTTGTAACTTTTCGATAACGAGAAAAATTCTACCGCGATGTCTTTTGCGCCTTCGACTTGAAGAATCGACGGGGCTTTGTAGCCGTCGAAAACAATGTCCGCATAAGCAATATCCTGTACCACCCAGATATTATGTTCTTTGGCGATGGCAATAATTTTTTCAAAAAAATCCAGCTCCACGCACTGACTGGTAGGATTTCCGGGGAAATTAAGAATCAGCATTTTCGGTTTCGGCCATGAATCGATAATGGCTTTTTCCAGTTCCTCAAAGAAATCGCCGCCCGGCACCATCGGCACATGCCTAAGATCGGCGCCGGCAATGACCACGCCATAAGGATGAATGGGATAAGCAGGATTCGGCACCAACACCACATCGCCAGGTCCTAAGGTCGCCAGCGCCAAATGCGCCAAACCTTCTTTGGAGCCTATGGTAACTATGGCTTCGGTTTCCGGGTCTAAATCGACATCGAAGCGGGTTTTATACCAGGTGCAAATCGCTTTTCTTAATCGGGGTATACCCTTGGAAACCGAATAACGATGGGTATCGGGGCGTTGAACGGACTCAATTAATTTATTGACGATATGATCGGGCGTGGCTTGATCGGGATTGCCCATGCCAAAATCGATAATATCTTCTCCCTCCGCTCGAGCTTTAGCTTTCAATTCGTTAACAATGTTAAAAACATAGGGAGGTAAGCGACTTATTCTTTGAAATTGTTCCATTGACAGCTCTTGAAAAACCGGTGTTTAAGTTTAAGTTAAAAAATGTTGCCCAAGGTACTGTTATTAATAGGCTATGTCAAATGGAAACAGTACCCTGGCAGGCTAATGCTTTAAGAGCAATGCTTGCTCCACGCGCAGCAAATCTTCTTGTGTATCGATACCGGCGGCCGGTGTCCGGTCTACGATTTTTACCCGAACAGCTTCGCCGTGCCACAGTATTCTGAGCTGCTCCAGCGATTCGACCGATTCGAGCATTGACGCATCCCACAGGCAGTAGCGGTTTAAAAAACCAACCGTATAAGCGTACAGGCCTATATGCCTGAGATAGGGGGATTTCCCTGAAGGCTTGCCGCCTGTTAGGGTAAATGCATCCCTTTCCCATGGAATCGGTGCGCGGCTAAAATAAAGCGCGTAACCGGCTTTGTTCAAAACTACTTTGACGGCGTTAGGATTGAAAATCTCTTCGGAATCGGTGATTTTGGCGGCCAGCGTGGCAATACCTGCCTGCTGTTGACCGGCTAATGCCGCAGCAACATCACGGATATAAGTCGGTGGAATCAGCGGTTCATCGCCTTGCAGATTAACGATGATTTCATCATCAGCCCAGCCGCAAAGCCTTACAACCTCGGCAATTCTTTCGGTGCCGCTTTGATGATCCGCGCGGGTCATGACCGCTTTAAACCCTAAGTCACTAACTGTTTGAAAAATTCGGGCATCGTCGGTGGCGACAATAACTTCGTCAGCATCGGCTTCCTGTGCGCGTTCACAGACATGCGCAATCATCGGCTTGCCTGCTATGTTCAACAACGGTTTGCCCGGCAATCGTGTCGATCCGTATCTTGCCGGGATGACGACTTTAAAACGCACACTCATTTGGCTAATGCGTCGATTTCATCGTTAGTTAGTTTGCGCGCTTCATCTTCAAGCATGACCGGAATATCGTCGCGGATAGGGAAAGTAATATGATCGGCTTTGCAGATAAGTTCCTGCTTGGACTTGTCATAAATCAACGGACTCTTGCATAAAGGACAGGCTAGAATATCAAGCAGTTTTTTATCTATCATGGTTTTCTCTTAAATTATAGTAAGGGGCAAAAGTGATTGATTTTTGCCTTTCAGGTATTTTACAGCATTTTACAGCATTTTTAAGCAGCCTGTTTCATGCGCGTACCGGTTCATCATCAAGCATCTCAGCAGTTCACCCAACCTGAATCGACAGAGATTGTTAACTATGGTCAAATAAGATCAGTTAAAAGCAGAGTTTTTCCGAGCAACCGAGGATTTCAACATGACTGCGCTATCGTTGTGTTTATATTGCATGACCCAGGCTATCGCATTGCTTATTTCTGCGAACGGCGCGCCGGTGCTGATCAACAAAGCACTGGGCAAACGCTGGGCATGGCCGGTGGATAATAAAATAAAACTGCGCGACGGCCATCGTTTGTTTGGCAATACCAAAACCTGGCGCGGCGTGTGTTCAGCCATTTTAAGTACAACCCTGATAGCGATTTTAAGCGGAATAGAACCTTTGACGGGGACATTATTCGGTGCCTTGGCAATGGCTGGAGACATGCTGGCAAGCTTTCTCAAACGCCGCATGGGGCGCGCTGAAAGCAGCCGGGCGCGAGGTCTCGATACAGTGCCTGAATCATTATTACCGATATTGGTGTTAAAAGAGCCGCTGGCACTGAGCCTGATCGACATCATGCTGATAGCGGCGCTTTTCTTCCTGATTGAAGAATTACTCTCGCCGGTTCTTTACCGATTGCATATTCGCAAGCGACCTTATTAAACTAACCACACCATGAATAAAAAAAGCTTACGGGTATTAACCTATAACATCCATAAAGGTTTCAATGTCGGCAACCGGCGTTTCGTGCTGCACCAGATCCGGGATGCGCTGATAGCCGCCGATGCCGATTTGATGTTCTTGCAGGAAATGCAGGGTGAGCACCAGCGGCATCGGCAAAAAATCCCCGACTGGCCGGTTTTGTCCCAGCTTGAGTTTCTCGCCGAAAACACCTGGCCTTTCCACGTTTACGGCAAGAATGCCGTTTACAATGCCGGCCATCACGGCAATGCCATCCTGAGCAGACATCCGTTCGAGCGCTGGGAAAACATCAATGTATCGCCCTTCCCCTGGGCCAGTCGCAGCCTGTTGCATGGCGTTATTCGACTGCCAGGGATGGCGGAAGTGTCGCAAGCGGTAGGGAATCGATGCGACCGACTTCCGGAGAACGGTCAGGATGTGCATATTATGTGCATACATTTCGGTTTGACCGGCAAAGAGCGCCGCCTGCAGATAGGCAAATTATCGGCGCGTATCGACAGCCATGTGCCGCATGATGCGCCGCTGATCATAGCCGGTGATTTTAACGACTGGCTGGAACAGGCTGACCGGCTGTTCCATGATCATCTGGGCTTGCAAGAGATTTTTCATGTAACCTATGGCCGCTATGCGCGAAGCTTTCCGTCCTGGTTACCTTTTTTACCGATGGATCGCATTTATTTTCGAGGTTTAACCCCGGTATCGTGTGAACGGCTGACCCGCGCCCCGTGGCATACGCTGTCGGATCATGCGCCATTGACAGCTACGTTTAGCTTATGAACAACACTCAGTCCAAACTAACCTTACCTAACCTGCTGACCGGATTCCGCTTTGTAGCAGCTCCGGTGTTGCTGTGGCTGGCATGGTACGATCACCCGATCATCTTCATGGGACTGCTGGCGATTACCTTCGCTACCGACTTGCTCGATGGCGTAGTCGCCCGCTTGACCGGACAAGTTTCCCAGTTTGGCGCCGCCCTCGACAGCTGGGCGGATGTCATCACTTACCTGACCATTACGCTAAGTTGCTGGTGGTTATGGCCCGATGTGGTGAGCAGAGAACTGTTTTATGTCGGTCTGATTGTCGTCAGTTGCCTGTTACCTGCCCTAGTGGGTATTTTCAAATTCGGGCGCTTTACCAGCTATCATACCTGGGGGGTGAAAATCGCCGCTGCCTCAATGGGCTTGACCTTGTACATACTGTTTCTGGGCGGCCCGACATGGCCGTTTCGCGTAGCTGCCGTGATGTGCATAGTTGCGGCAATAGAAGAGATAGTGATTACTTGGCTTTTGCCTGAACCTGAATCCAATCTACGCTCAGTCTGGGATGTGTTGAAGCGTTCAGTGCGGAATGATCGCTAAAGATAAGTCCGTATTTTATTCGTGGTGCGTCCGCATTTCAGTACTTTGACGCCCAGACCGATCAATGCTGAATGTCGATTCGCTTCGAATAAGCAGCCGAAAGAGGTCAACAAGTCCTTAGTCATTTCTTGATATTTCCGCCAGATGCCTTGGGCATAAATAAGCGAATAAAAAACTTTTCTATTTCAACCAGTATGAACACGCTTGAGGCGACGGCGACTATCATCTGCCAGGTATGCGCGTCTAAATCAACCGTACCGAATAACACTTGCATGGGCTGCCAGTAGGTAAAAGCCATCTGGAATGCAATCAGCAGCAGGATCGCCAGCCACACCAGCCGGTTACCGAACAGGCCATGCAAATTGAGCACGGAATGGTACAGGTAACGACTATTGAAGACATAAAAGATCTCAAACATGACCAGCGTATTCACGGCAACAGTTCTTGCCTGTTCAATCGAGGTTCCCAGTGAGCGCTCCCAGAGAAACAGGCCGAAGGAACCGATTACCATAATCAGCGACACAAACAGAATGCGCCAAATTAGAAACACCGAGAGTAACGGCTCATTCGGCTTCCGGGGCATGCGACTCATAATGTTGCGTTCCGGCGGCTCAAAGGCCAGCGTTAGCGCCAACGTCACCGCAGTAATCATGTTCACCCATAAGATTTGTACCGGAGTAATAGGCAAGGTTTCACCCATGACGATCGCCGCAACGATGATCAACGCTTCGCCGCCATTGGTAGGCAAAATAAAAATAATCGACTTAAGCAGGTTGTCGTAAATGCCGCGGCCTTCTTCAACGGCATGGGCTATGGAAGCAAAGTTGTCATCCGCCAACACCATTTCGCTGGTTTCCTTGGCGACCTCGGTACCCTTTTTACCCATCGCCACGCCCACATCGGCGCGTTTTAATGCCGGCGCATCATTAACGCCGTCACCGGTCATGGCCACCACCTGCCCGTCTGCTTGCAGTGCAGTCACCAGGCGTAACTTGTTTTCCGGACTGGTACGGGCAAAAACATCGACATTGCGGATGGCGGCTTTAAGTTCACTGTCCGTCATTCGATCCAGGTCTGCTCCGCTCAGTACCGAGCCATCACCGATATTGATCTGTGCGGCAATGGCTACGGCCGTCGCCGCATGATCGCCGGTAATCATTTTGACCCTGATACCGGCATTCCGGCACTTGAGCACGGCTTTAACGGCTTCGGGGCGCGGCGGGTCAATCATGCCGACAATACCGAGCAACGTCAGCCCGGTTTCAACATCGGAAAAACCGATTTCCTTCTTACTGGAAGGTACGGTCTTGAACGCAATCGCAAGCAGGCGCTGACCACGACCTGCGATTTCATCCATCATTTGATGCCAATGGGCAACATCAATGGGCACATCTTCGCCGTCAATGCGTTGCAGACTGCACATGTCAAGCACCCGCTCGGGCGCGCCTTTGATAAACATAAAGGCATGGCCGCTAAGGTCGTGATGCAGGGTTGCCATATAGCGATGTTCCGACTCGAACGGAATAACATCGGTACGCGGCATTTCCTGATTGAGAATATCGGGATCCATCCCCGCTTTGTGCGCCAGGGTGATCAATGCGCCCTCGGTAGGATCGCCGTGAACCATCCAGTTACCGGATTTTTGCTCCAATCTTGCGTTATTGCACAGCGCGGCGGCGCGAAGCAACTCATGCAATTGCGGATGATCTTCTACAGTCGTTGTTTCGCCTGCCAGTTTAAAACCACCGAGAGGGTTATAACCGACACCTTCCACAGTAAATAGTTTGTTATTGACGAAGACCGATTTAGCGGTCATTTCGTTACAGGTCAGGGTGCCGGTTTTATCGGAACAGATGACGGTCACCGAGCCTAAGGTCTCGACGGCCGGTAAACGCCGGATAATGGCATTGCGTTTGGCCATGCGTTGCACACCGATAGCCAGGGTAATGGTCATAATAGCCGGCAAGCCTTCGGGAATGGCAGCCACGGCAAGACCTACCGCCGACATAAACAGCTCGGTCAAAGAAGCGTGCTGAATGGTCCAGCCATAGAAGAACGTAGCCGAGGCCGCCGTTAAAATAGCCAAGGTCAACCATTTGCTGAAGCCGGCAATCTGCCGCAGCAGCGGCGTGGTCAATTGCGGGACAGTGCGCAGCATGGAACTGATGCGGCCGATTTCGGTAAGGTCGCCGGTAGCGACTACCATACCGAGTGCTGTGCCATAGGTAATTAAGGTACCCGAATAGGCCAGACAAAATCGATCCCCTAGTGCGGTATCGGCACCGACAGCCATGGTATTTTTTTCGACGGGCAAGGATTCCCCGGTAAGCATGGATTCATCGACACGCAAATTTTTAACCTTGAACAGACGCAAATCAGCCGGTACCTTGTCGCCGCTTTCCAGGCTGACAATATCGCCAGGAACCAGTTGCTCGGCAGGCATCAGAAAATGCTTGCCGTCACGCCGCACCATGGCCTGGAGCGTCAGCATATTGCGTATCGCATCCAGGGCCTTTTCCGCCTTGCCTTCCTGAATGAAACCGATCAGCGCATTGACCAATACCACGCCGACGATGACGCCGCTGTCCACCCATTCGTCAACAGCTGCCGTTAAACCGGCTGCAGCGAGCAATACATAAATGAGCACATTGTGAAATTGGCCGAAAAAACGTTTGAGAGGGCCGCGACTGGCCGCCGCCGTCAGCCTGTTTACGCCGTATTCAGCCAGTCGTTGTTCAGCCTCTTGCTGACTCAAACCCTGTTCTGTGCTATCAAAAGCATCACAAATAACATCGAGGGAAAGCATATGCCATGGACGACTATTTGATGGGTTGTTTTTTTTCATCATTAATGAGCTCGTTGTGATGGTCAGGCGACGTGAATTACGCCGCCCTAAAGGATGTGGCTTCTAACTTGCAAGAACAGAAGTTTATGTCCCTTGACTTGACTAACAGCGCCTCGATTAGCAGTGCCGGCGATTCCCGCCGCTATCATTCTTTCCGCTTCGTTGCCGATGTTTTGAACGGCGTTTATATCCCGGCCATGCAGGGAACCACATTTATCACATCGACGACCAACATGTAAACCCGCCGGCAGCACCCGTGCCGCAACGCCGTATTTGCCAAGGGTAAACGCCATCGCTCCAAAGGCTTCGACCGGCGCCAGCTTCATTTTTGCAGTTGATATTTTCAAGAATAACGTTACAAACCGCCATCAACCAAATTCTCCAGTTCCTTAGTCAGTGCAATATAAGGAAACAGATTAACCGGCAATCTGTTGTTAATTTCCTGATAAATCCGCCGGTACCGGTTGATTTTTTGTTTTTGATCTTGCTGCTCGAAGTAATCGGCACAGGTTTCAGCTTTGTTTGCCAGGATGGCCTTAAGCACACGGCCTGTCACTCGCTTCATATCCTCTTGCAATTCGTTCATTACTTTTCGTTCCCAATAATCGTGCATCGGCATCTTCGCCAACTGTTCATTGATCTCTACCAAACCCAGATAGCGGGTGCTTTCATTGAACAGTTTCAGGGTGGCGACAAAATCCTGCGAGGTTTCGGCAGACAATGAGACGATCAGCGGAAAATCATTGAGACTGGATATAAACGCCATCCTAAGCGCCAGTAGGTCGGGAATGCCGTCTTGCCGATATTGCGCCAGTTGTTCGGCAAACCCGATGTACTCACTTTTAAAATACTGTTCATAGTCTTTTAAATGACGGCTATAGCAATCGACGGTCTGTTCATTCGGCCGGATTTTTCTTCCCTGCATCAAGGCCCAGCGACAAAAACCGGCCAGCGTATTTTCCAGCTGCATCAATAACCGGTATTGCTCGTCGGCGGCTATATTATTGTCAAGCGCACTAATCGTCTGCCGCAACGCGTCGCCGTC
Organism: Methylobacter sp.; assembly: GCA_030655535.1. Taxonomy (GTDB): domain Bacteria; phylum Pseudomonadota; class Gammaproteobacteria; order Methylococcales; family Methylomonadaceae; genus Methylobacter_A. The sequence goes on from JAURVK010000044.1 coordinate 8,376, forward strand.
TAAAACCCGATCGAAGGTCAGATAACAGGTGACATGATCCAGGATATTTTCGCTGTCGACATCCAGACTTAAAAATCCGCAACCGGCCTGATTGATGATTTTATTGCTAATCAAGGTGGCTTTAATTTCAGCGGCCAAGGGGTGGCCGGACAGATAGTTTGGGTACTGTTTGCTGACCAGCTCAGGAAAATAAGCCTGTAAATAACAGTTACAGCATTCTTCCTGCAATAAAGCGGATTGCTCCTGTATCAACTGGGTCAGGTACATTTTGCCGGCGGCCATCAATACGGCAAGCTCGGGTCGGGTAATGACTTGTCCGGGCCGGGACATGACTTCTTTGGTTTGCGGAAAGCATTCAACAACTCTGTCGAAAAAACCGGCCGCTTCCAAACGTTCGGCCAGTTGCAAATAAACCGCTGAATCTTCCGTGCAACGCAATTGTTCCAAGGATAAACAAAGACTTTGGGCGATATTATCGGCCAGCACCAAGCGGCAAACATCCTGGGTCATGCTGATGAATAACGGCTGATAATCTGCGATCAGGTTTTTCTTTTGCAGACCGACCAGGAAGATTTTTAAATTCACTTCGTGATCGGACGTATCGACGCCCGCCGAGTTATCGACCGCATCGGTGTTAATGCGCCCTCCCTTCAAACTGTATTCGATGCGCGCTTTTTGGGTAAATCCCAGATTAGCGCCTTCGCCGACGACACTGGCACCCAGATCGGTTGCATTCACCCGCACGTTATCGTTTGCCCGGTCGCCCACTTCTTTGTGCCTTTCTGTGCTGGCTTTTACGTAAGTGCCTATGCCGCCCAGCCATAATAATTCCACCGGAGCCGTCAGCAAGTAACGGATCAGGGATTCGCCATCCAGCGATTTGTAACGTAGGCCTAACCATTTTTTCAACTCAGTGGATATCGGAATATCCTTGGCCGATCTTAAATAAACGCCGCCGCCAGCGGAAATGAGCGTACGGTCATAATCATTCCAGCTGGAACCCGGCAACTCAAACAAACGCTTGCGTTCATTAAAGGCGGCCTCGCTATCGGACGGATTGGGATCGATAAAAATATGCTGTCCGCTAAAAGCCGCCTTTAGCCGGATACAGGGCGACAACAACATGCCGTTACCGAACACATCGCCGTCCATACTGCCGATGCCGACGACGGTAAAGGCTTCGTTTTGTATATCTTTGCCTACAGGGCGTAAATAAGGGCCGTCAGCAGGAGCGGAAGCTTTGCCTACAGGACGTAGGTAAGGGGCGTGAGCAGGAGCGGAAGCTTTGCCAATTTCCCGAAAATGGCGTTTTACACATTCCCAAGCACCGCGCGCCGTAATACCCAGCGCTTTATGGTCGTAACCATGAGAGCCGCCGCTGGCAAAGGCATCGCCCAACCAGAATTGATATTCTGCCGAAACCGCATTGGCAATATCGGAGAACTGCGCCGTGCCTTTATCGGCTGCCACGACCAGATAGGGATCGGGATCATCGTAACTCACGATGTTATGCGGCAGGACAATCTTGTCGTCGATATAATTATCGGTTAAATCAAGCAAACCGCGTATCAAGGTGAGATAGGCTTTTTTGCCGGCCTCCCTGGTTGCCAAACTGGAGGACTTTGAACCATTTTTTTTAACGACAAATCCGCCCTTGGCACCTGTCGGGATAATCAGCGCATTTTTGCTGACCTGGGTTTGCATCAACCCCAGAATTTCGGTTCTGAAATCATCAGGACGATCCGACCAACGGATACCGCCGCGGGAAATCTTACCGCTACGTAAATGTATGCCTTCCATGTCCACCGCATGAACATAAATCTCGTTTTGCGGCTTGGGTGATGGCATGTCGATAATGCCCAGGCTGTTAATTTTAAAGGCGATGAAATAGTCCGCCGAACCACGACGCAGATGATAATTACAGCGCATCGTCGCATCAATCAGGTTAAACAGGGTACGCAAAATCCGGTCGTCATTAATATCGGAAACCGAGTCGATGCTTTCCAGCAAATGCAATCGTGACGGAAATGAAACCTGCTCTTCCCTAATCGCCGGATCATCCCAATCGGGATTCAGCCTAAAGCGCACTTCAAAGTAATGAAACAAGCCTAGCGCAACCGGCGGATTATTAAGCAAGGCATGATGTACGCTGGCCCGGGTAGTTTGATGCCCCAGCTGTAAATAATAATTCCGGTAAGCCCTGAGCACATCGATTTCCTGCCAGGTCATACCGGTCAATACACACAGCTTGTTCAACGCGTCGTTTTCGACCTCCCCATCCATCATCACTTGAATGGTTTCCAGCATCCGACTTCTTAACCGGGTGAATGAAGCGCACTGGCTTTTTGCCGCCTTGATGGTGAAGCTTTTGATAAACAAGGTAATGCCATCGACCGTAAGCGAAAACTGCACCTGATCCACCACCCTTAAATGCATGTTTTCCAGAACCGGAATATATTCGTCCAGATAACGGGGTTGTCGACCATAAAAATGCAGCCGATAATAATCGACTCTCTTGCAGGGATTAAGCAGGCTGATGCGCTGCTTGCTTGATGCTAAGACTTGCTCGAGATTCAGCATATCTTTTAGCGCATATCTAGGCGAAACCATCGTCCGATATTCGGCTGAAAACGCGGTATGGTATTTTTGCCACAGTAGTTGGCCGGTTGGTGCGCCCAAAGCTCTTTCAGCTATACGCTGCAAGGCAATCGGCCACGTTTTGGTCTGTCTTCTCAATGGCTTATCCATCTGTAACTATCAGCCGCTATAGTCAACTCAGATATTTTATGATTTCCAACACATTACAATCGCCCTGCCGGGTATAGGTCACCGAATCCATCAAGGTACGGATGAAAAATATACCCATGCCGCCTTCTTTAGGATGCTCAAAATCCGGTAACGGCACCGATTCCAGGTCGAAGCCTTGGCCGTGATCGTACACCTTGATATTCAATTCATTTTCCTGAATCTGGATGGTTATTCTGACGGTGTCTTTCGGGTCGTCGAAGTTTGCATGTTTGATCGCGTTGACTGTCGCTTCCGTTAATACCAGATTTAAATGATAAGCCAACGCTTCCCGGTCACCGGAGTAATCATCCAATTCTTTCGCGATATGTTCACCGATACTTCCGATCAAATCCAGATATTTGGTCTGCGTCGGAATGATTACCTCTACCTGAATAACCGAATTACACATACATAACCTCTATGTTTCATTATCAAAAGCTTCATTTAAATCGGCATAGATTTCAAATATCCTGTTTAAGCGGGTCAACTCAAACATCGATAACACCTGTTGCTGCAAGTTGGCTATAGCCAGTTTGCCCGACTTGGCCGCTGCATTTTTATGGCCTGACAGCAACGCGCCCAAACCGGAGCTATCAATAAAACGGACTTGTTCCAGCTGGACAATAATATTGATTTCACCCTGTTCTATCAGACGCAAAATAGTTTCCTTTAATTCATCTGAATTATGCGCATCTATCCTTTCTTCCTTAATAAAAAGGACAGTACAACCATTTGTTTTTTCCAGATTTAAATTCATTGGTTTTTCTTGAAGGTGATAAATAGTTAAAACAAAACCTGTAGTCGAATCATAGCACTATAAGCAATATTACAAATCTATTATCTGGCAAGTTAACAATCTGTTTTTACAAAGGCTGCAGGGGTTTATGTCGTTTTTCCAGCCAGCTTACGCATCACAAAATAAACCGTGGGCGTGTGCTTAGCACGGAAACCGTCAAGGCTCCGTCACGGCGATAGCCAACGGTTTAAGCATGTGTATTTGTTTCGCACCCTCCAAAGGAGGGTTCATTACCACGGGTGTGCGGGGAACGAGCAAGCCTGAACAGCTCGATATTTTTCATTAAGAATCAGACGTATAGCAGGTATAAGCCGGTTTTAGCGGCAGCGGGAACAGGTGTTCCCGGCCTACAGCACCCAGATTCGCCAGAAACGCTGCCTTTTTCGACAAGCTCAAAGCAGGCTTGGTAATCTTATTTAGGCATGCTTTTCAATAATCAAGCCCAAGCCTACGAAGCTTTCTGCTCGCTTTCTTTAGAATCGTCAACCGACCATAGTTTTTCAAGCTGATAAAAGCCGCGCGCCTGAGCATTCATCGCATGGACAATCACGTCACCCAAATCCAGTAACACCCAGTCTGAACCCAGGTCGCCTTCAATACCTAAGGGTTTGATGCCGCTTTCCTTTAATTTTTCTGCGACATAATCGCATAAAGACTTCAAGTGACGATCCGAAGTGCCGGTTACTACGACCATATAATCGGTAAAACTGGTTTTACCCCGAACATCGAGCGTCGTTATATTTTGCCCTTTGCGTTCATCCAAAACATCCTGGACAATTTTCAATATCTGTTCTGCTTGCATTCGAATTCCTAGTGTAAAAAATGAGATCAACGTGTCTCGTAAAGCTTGTGTCGCTTGATGTATTCTATGACAGCATCGGGTAATAAAAAACCCGGATTTAGTTTATCTGCAATCATATCCCTGATAACTGTTGCTGAAATATCCAGTTGGGTGACTTGCTGGAAGCATAATTTTCCTGCGCTAGCTTGCGCCAACTCCTTTGCTCCAGCCAATCGGGCTTTAAAAAAATCATCGAGTTGCTGTGTTTCAAAGCCCGGCCGGGTCATTACCACAATATGCGCATAGTCGAATAACCGCTGCCATTGATGCCAGCCGGTTAAATGTTTGAACGCGTCACTGCCGATAAATAACAGCAAGGGTTCGGTTGGAAATTCCTGCCTTAATGACTTCAGCGTGTCGACCATATACGACGGCGCTTGACGCAAATCGTATCTGTCCAGTTCCCTGGTATCGATTTTTAGTCCTGGCTGGTTTTTTATCGCCAGTTCCAGCATCTGCAAGCGCATCTCTGCTGTTACGGCAGGTTGCTCGCGGTGCGGTGGATTAGCGCAAGGAATCAACCGGACTTCATCCAGTCCGAAGATGTCCTTAACTTCAAGCGCCGAACGCAAATGCCCGTAGTGAACCGGATCGAAGGTGCCTCCGAAGATACCGATCATTTATTGCCGGATATGGCCGTCACCCAGAACGATATATTTCAACGAGGTCAGCCCCTTTAAACCTACCGGGCCACGGGCATGCAGCTTGTCGGTGCTGATGCCGATTTCAGCGCCCAGCCCGTATTCAAAGCCGTCGGCAAAGCGGGTCGAAGCATTCACCATCACCGAACTGGAATCCACTTCCCGCAAAAAGCGGCGGGCCAAGGTGTAATCTTCGGTCACAATCGCTTCGGTATGCCCTGAGCTGTGTTGATTGATGTGCTCCATCGCTTGACCGATGCCGTCGACAATCCGGATCGATAAAATCGGCGCCAGATATTCGGTGTTCCAGTCTTCCTCTGTCGCTCTGGTGCAGTTTGGAATCAATGAACAGGTTTTAAGGCAGCCGCGTAATTCGACGCCTTTTTCGCTGTATTTTTCAGCCAGCAGCGGTAAAATTTTTGCGGCAATACTCTCGGCAACCAGCAAGGTTTCCATCGCATTGCAAACGCCGTAGCGATGGGTTTTGGCATTGACGGCAATCCTGACCGCTTTATCAATATCGGCCTTGTCATCGATATAAACATGGCAAATGCCGTCCAGATGCTTGATCACGGGAATTGTTGCGTCCTTGGAAATGCGTTCGATCAAGCCTTTGCCGCCGCGCGGTACGATCACATCGACGTATTGATCCATCGTAATCAATTCGCCCACCGCCGCGCGATCTGTAGTCGCCACGATTTGCACGGCTTCCACCGGCAAACCTGCCGATACCAAACCTTGAGAAATACACGCTGCAATCGCCTGATTGGAATGTATGGCTTCCGAGCCGCCTCTTAAAATACAGGCATTGCCGGATTTAAGACACAAGGCCGCCGCATCGACCGTCACATTGGGGCGGGATTCATAAATAATGCCGATCACGCCCAAAGGTACGCGCATTTGGCCTACCTGTATGCCGCTGGGCCGGTAGCTTAAATCGCTGATTTCACCGACCGGATCGGGTAACGCGGCTACCTGTTTCAAACCTTCTGCCATCGCCTGAATACCGGCTGGTTTTAATTCCAACCTATCCAGCAAAGCTGCATCCAGGCCGTTTTTCTTGCCCGCTTCAAGATCCTTGCAATTTTCCGCTATCAACAGCTCTTGACTATTTTCAATAATTTTGGCGATTTCCAGCAAGGCCAGATTTTTTTTGCCCGACTCGGTACGGCTTATTTCCCGTCCTGCTTTCCTGGCCTGCTGACCCAGCGTTTTCATGTATTCTTTAATATTCACTGTATTCTCTAACAGGATGATTGTTGTGGGCAATTATATCGTTTAATCCGGTGATTTGACAGTCTTTAAATGTAACAACTATCGGATATTAAAGAGTTTTATGAGGTGACTTAAACATCAAGCTCAAGTCGTAACAGCTTAATAGGCTGTATCTTCGGCGTAGCGGCTATTCCAAATAGTACTAAATTCAGCACAAAAAAAGGGCGGAATACTCCGCCCTCTCTTTAAGATATTGAGATTATTTATTGCCGGCTGTAATATGCTCTACAGCAGCTTCAGCATGTGTAGTAGCCACGTCGGCATGATCCAAATTACCGTGATCAATGGCCTCTTGCAGCTCCTTAGCAGCAGCGTCTAAATGGGTTTTCGGTACGCCCTTAGCGACGATGGAGGCTGCCAACGCATGCTCCATTGCCAACTTTGCGTGCTCGACCAAAGCCGATGCCTTACCGGCCTTGCCTTCAACCACCGCCGCATTGGCGTGTTTCAGCGCCGCCTCTGCATGTTCTTCGGCGAAAACCGCAGTACTTAAAAACAACAATAAACCTGCACATGCTAATGCTAATTTTTTCATGATTCTGTCCTCATTAAAGTGTGGGTGAAAATCTTGATAAAAAAATCAAACGACAAAAGTATGGAAAACTCAATCTTTTGTCAGTTGCATACCAATCCGTTTAACCTAAAAAATTAATTTGGTATATTTAAAGCAAATACAGGATAGGGGCGGAAAATTATTTATACAATTAGTAAAATTACCTAGTCGGCTAAAGCCATACAGCAGAAGCCCTGCTCGTTTGATGTCGGCATCTATCAAAAAGGCACTTGATGAGTAATGAGGCTCATTGACTGAAGGAGTTGAAACTCCTCTTACCCGACAAATACCGGTCTTTTTAGATTCATAGATGCCATTTAACAACTATCAATAAAACAGAAACAATCTATTGCTTTTTGGCCATATTGTAAGTATGTAGTTACATACGTATACTCTTCAATTATTGGGAAGCAAGTCATATTATGGACAATTTACTTGTCACTGGAATATATAGACTTGTTTCCAGTTTGTTTCATTTCAACTGTTATTTGCAAGCGTCGCTATTTTAAGCGACATTGCCATGAGATCAAGAATTTAATAGCTGATCTCCAAAAGTTTCATGTACCTCCTCGTAGTGTGAAAGTTCAGAACTATCCAGTATCTGTACACTTTACCTCCCTTTGCCTTTGGCACTGGGAGGTTTTTTTTGCCTACAGGGCAGTGATTGCTCCCGGCAATCATTCTGCATTTCCTCCATCCATGGAGGTCAGATGTAGGCAAGGGGCGTGAGCACGACTGCATGGAAGCAGGAGGTAGAGCAACGCAGGAGCGGTTGCCGAGGAGCGGAAGCTTTGCCTACAGGGATGCAGGCACGAGAAGGAGTTGAGCAAATATGCGTCTATGCGTAAAGCGCCTACTTCCGTCAGCTATAATCCCGCAAGCCAGCCCTGAATCCTTTCATCAGCCTGTTGCGCTAAATCAGTAAATCCTCTTATTGCACCAGCCGCATCAGGCGTTTTAGTAGGCTGTTGCAGGTAAAATTCCTGTGTACCAATCCTATTATTATCAGAATATGCTTCCACCGAAAATCGCAGTACCACGCGTGCTCGGTCTGGCGCATCGAATTGCTGCTCAAAATTCTGTAGCTTAACTATCAATACGTAATTCTGAGTCTTGCCGCTGGAACTCAGCAATTGCTCAAACAGTTCGGGCGGCGAGGCAATCCAGCGATCCAATCCGTAAAACCTGAGTTGCGATGGCGAGGCAAAAAGCAATCGATAGCGGATACGATTATCCCAAAGCCAAGTCGGTGCATTGACGCTAATCAATGTCCTGCCCTGTTGAGGAGCGACTGACACGGGCAAGCCGAAGTCATGCAATGCGGGCTGCTGTGTTGTAACGCTACAACCCACGCTAAAACATACTAACCCGCCGATTAACAAATATCTCATTTCGGTTCCTTGTAGCCCGGCTCACCCGGCCCTGCATCTCGTTGACTCGGCCCCAGCAACAATTCCTGCGGATTATTTTCCAGCATCGTGGCGACTCTTTTTACCTGTTGCGTTGTCGATTGCAACTCAGTCAGTAACTTGTCAACTTTCGGTAACGTAGATTGGACCAAAACATCGCCGGTATTCTTTCCGCTATCGACTAGACCGCCCGCTTTTACGCTGAGATTTTGCACTTCTCTGGTTAAGCTTTGTAAATCGTTAGTCAATCCATCAATATTTGCCAGGGTTTTTCGGGCATCTGTAGTCAATACAGGGATACCGGTCAGCGCCTTATCAACGCTCTTTTGTAACTCTGAAAGCTTGTCGGTTAATGCTTTCAAGTTACTTAATATGTCGCCGATATTCTTTTCATTTTCATCGTTTAATAACGAACTAAGCCGCTGCATTAAATGATCGGCTTTATGTAAAAGCTCTTCTCCCATATCCATCAGCTTGTCCGTCAACGATGGCACTAAATGAATACGAGTCATGGGATTATCCCCCGGCTTTAACTCTTCGGAAATAGTACCGGAATCTTCCATCTGAATCTGGGTCAGGCCGGTCACGCCTTTTAAACGCAAAGTCGCGTATACCCCTTTACTCAGCACTATGTTTTTATCAACCTCAACAGGAATAAGAATGGTACCGGAATCTAAAGGATCGAACTGAACTTTAAGCACTTTCCCCACCGCTATGCCCCGGTAAAAGACCGTAGATTCAGGGTTAAGACCGGAAACAGAGGCTCGGGTTGAAATAACATAGAGACTACGTTCCTGATTCATGGTGCCGATCCAGAAAATAATCGCTGTCGATGCCGTCACCAGAGCAATCAAAAACAGCCCGGTAATCAGAGCATGGTTTTCTCTACCCATGAGCAGTCTCCTGATACTGAAATACCCGTTCAGCGCGTCTATTATGAAAAAATTCCGCTACAAAAGGATGCTTGCAATCCAAAACAGCAGCCAGCGTTCCAAAAGCAACCATTTTGTTATCCGCCAGCACTGCAACCTTGGTACACAAATCCCTTAATATATCCAAATCATGGGTCACCATGACTGCCGTAAAATGAAGATCCTCATGCAATTCGGATAACAGGCTAACAAAGTCCTCGCTGGAAATAGGATCGAGGCCCGAGGTCGGCTCATCGAGCAGCAACAACCCAGGTTCCAGAACCATAGTTCGGGCGAGCGCGACCCGCTTGATCATGCCGCCCGACAAAGCGGCCGGCTTTAACCAGGCGTCACTGTCAGCCAAGCCCACCATAGACAGCTTCATGAACACGATGCGCGCAATCAACTCCTCATCATGGAAACCCAGTTCCCGCAGTGGAAAAGCGATATTATCAAAAACGTTTAAAACGCTAAATAACGCGCCTTTCTGGAACAGCACGCCGCAATTGTTACGCAGCCGCTGACCGTGATCGGCATTGGCATTTTTCAAAGACTGCCCCATCACGAACACCTCGCCTTGAGTGGGTGTTTGCAGGCCGATGATTTCGCGCAGCAAAGTCGTCTTGCCGCAACCGGATGCGCCCACCAGTCCCAAAATTTCGCCTTGTTCCAGACAAAGATTAATATCCTGATGAACAATCTTTTCCGTACCCTTTTTGGGATCGCCAAAGCTTGTCCAAACATGCTCCAGCCGTATTGCGCATGTATGCCTACTCTCTGATGCAGGGACTGTTACCGATGACTCGCTCATGGCATACCCACATCCATAAACAAAATGGCAAATACCGCATCGACCATAATCACCACGGTAATCGCGGCTACCACGGAATTAGTGGTCTCACTGCCCAGGCTTTCGGTATTCGGCTTGATCCGAAAACCGAAGTGACAGGCAATCAGGGCAATCATCCATCCGAATACCGCACTTTTCAACAGACCGATAAACACGTTAATCAGCGGCACCGCATCAGGCAATTTAAGAAAAAACTGCTGATAACTGATGTCCAGCGTATTTTGCGCCGAAACCATCCCACCTATCAGCGCCATCGCGCTGGTCCATACGCCTATCAGCGGCAAGACGACGGTCAATGCCATCACCTTGGGCAGAATCAGGCGCAAGGAATGGGATATGCCCATCGCCGATAACGCATCGAGCTCTTCGGTCACCCGCATGATACCGATTTGCGCGGTCATTGCCGAACCGGAGCGCCCCGCAACCAGAATAGCTGCCAGCAAAGGACCTAATTCACGAATAACGCTCAAGCCCAGAATATCGATGATATAAATCTCCGCCCCAAAAATCTTTAATTGAAGCGCCGACAAATAACTGAGCACGATGCCGATCAAAAAGCCCACCAGCGCGGTGATACCCAAAGCCCGAACCCCGGATTCATAAATCGTGATGGAAATTTCCGACCAGGGAATATTACCCGGATGCAGCAACAGATAGCCTATATCCAAAACCAGCTGGCCTAACAAAGTCACTAATTGCAGCAATTGTCCCCAAAAGTTGGACAGTAATTGATACATGTATTTAATAATCAGGCTTGAACTGTATCTGCTCGGTTCGGATTCAGGGATTTTCTGGGCTTGCCAGCGCTCGAACAAACGTTGATATTCAGGTCGCATCTGTAACGCAACCGGCAGCTTTTTACCCCATGCTTTCCAGAGTATCAACGCGCCGGCACTGTCGAGCACCTCAATCGAGCTCATATCCCATTGAATGTTTTTGTTTGCTGCGTACGAGCTTACTTTTAAGTTTAACTCTGGCGCCGTGACTAGGCTGCGAAGATTCCAACAGCCTGACAATTTGATGCAATGTTGTCCGTCGTCTTGTGCAACGATCTCCAATGAAGGCTGTCTATCCTGATTTGTTAAGGTGTCAGTCATAGGGATGTGCATTATTTTCAGCCTAAAAATTTAGCCATTAACTTTCCAGCCAATCAATCTCAGCATCCGAGAAACCGGCAATTTTGCGCAATTCCCTGTTAAACGGGCCTTTAGGTTTGCCGCCAATATAGTATTGATCGATTAACTCCCGATATTTGATTTCAGCCTCGAAACCGCGTTGCTGACAAACAAACTTAAACCAATAAGAACCCAGCTCTACATGCCCTACTTCGTCGGTCAAAATGCGTGCTAAAATTGCCACGCTGGCATCATCACCCAGTATCTTGAATTTTTCAATAAGCGTAGGCGTCACATCCAGTCCTCGCGCTTCCATACAGCGCGGAACCATCGCCAATCTGCCCGGCAAATCATCGGCAGTATCTTTGGCATGATCCCACAAGCCGCTGTGAGCCGGTAAATCGCCGTAATCAAACTGCATAGTCCGTAAATGCGTCCTGATTAATTCAAAATGCTGCGCTTCTTCATCGGCAACACGCAGCCAATCCTGATAGAATTGCTCGGGCATGCCGCGAAAACGATACAAAATATCCCAGGCCAGATAAATGGCGATGAATTCAACATGGGCAATGGCATGAAAAAAAGCCGCGATACCTGCAGTTGTGGTCAGTTTTCGCCGGGGCATCTGGCGCGGAGCCAATAACTCCGGTCGCTCGGGAAATGTTACCAGATCTATCGGCAATACCGGCCGGTCCGAGGTAAAGGTTAATTCCCCGAAAATATGCGCCTGCCAAGTCTGATGAGTCAGCGCCAACTTTTCATCGATATTGGTCTGCTGAAAAAACGCCTCGGCAAAGTCAAATAAATCTTTCATTTACACGAGTATGATTAAGATTAAGATTCTAAATTTCACGTTGTTATTGCTCTATTGCCTGTTCATTTACTGGCTGTCCGACCAATCTTCCTTACCAACTCCAAAATTGTTTACATTCGAAGATAAAATCCTCCATGCCGGAGCCTATTTTATAATGGGCGTATTGGCATGGCGCAGTTTTAATCACCTGCTTAATCGGCCTATTGTACTTGCTTTACTGAGCGTAACCTTTTGCAGTTTATACGGTATATCTGACGAATGGCACCAGTCTTTTGTTGTAGGACGTTTTTCGGATGTTGCCGATTGGATTGCCGATACTAGCGGCGCGGGGTTAGCGGTATTTTTGTTGTATAGGTTGCGTTGATAGCAAGTATCAGCTTAAACACAAAGCCCGTGTATTTTTTGAAAATGACAAGAAGATAATCATCAACGTAGCCATCCATGGCTTTTGAATCCCGACACACTCCGGGATGACGGCTTAACGCAATGCCATTACGCTAAAACGGACAAATCCTTTTGTCTTTATACAATCAATCCACTTTAATCCAATCTTCCAGCGCCTCGATAATAGCTTTCGCCTGATCTTTACTGGAAATATTAAACTTCGATTTTTGCTTGTATTCGCCATTGAGTTTCTGGTAACGGCGAATGGTGTATTTATCCGGGCCGTATTCTTCTTTGGCACGATTCCAGTCCTGATAACGGTACATAACCGTAGCCCAGGCACCTTTGGTCAGCACTTTCTTGTCCAGTTCCTTGACTGTCTCAATGTCGCCGTCTTCGTATGTTACAGTCAATTCGTCTACAGTTTCAGCCATGTTATCTCCAGGTTATTATTTTCTTTGTAACAGCCGCTCAAGCGAACGGATGTTCCAGGATGATTGTTTCGTCTCTATCGGGACCGGTTGACAAGATAGTAATCTTGACGCCTATCAGCTGTTCAATTCTGTTGATATAGGCTTTGGCATTGTCCGGCAGCGCATTGTAATCCGTTACACCGGCCGTCGTTCCCGTCCAGCCCGGCATGTGTTCAATAATCGCCTGACATTCTTCATACTGATCTGCACCCAAAGGCGCGGTTTCGGTAATGACGCCGTTAAGTCTGTAGGCGGTACAAATACCGACCTTTTCCAGTCCGTCAAGCACATCCAGCTTGGTTAAACAAATGCCGCTTAGACTATTCATTTTTGCGGATTTGCGCATCGCGACCGCGTCAAACCAGCCGGTACGCCGCTTGCGGCCGGTGGTGGCGCCAAACTCATGACCTACCGTACCCAGGTGTTCGCCGTTCGCATCATGCAATTCGGTTGGAAATGGGCCGTTACCTACGCGTGTCGAATAAGCTTTGGTAATACCCAGTACATAGTCGAGATCAAGAGGCCCGATGCCGGTACCGGTAGCTGCGCCGCCAGCGGTAGTGCTGGACGAAGTTACATAAGGAAATGTGCCGTGATCTATATCCAGCAGAGCGCCTTGTGCGCCTTCAAATAACAGATTTTTGCCTTGATCTTGAAGTTTGTACAGCTGCTCGCTCACATCAGTCAACATAGGCTTGATTTGTTCACCAAGACTCAGCGCTTCATCAAGCGCCTTTTGATAATCGACAGCTTCAGCCTGATAATAATGGGTCAGCATAAAGTTGTGGTAATCGACCAACTCCTTAAACCTTTCGGCAAAAATCGTAGGGTTTAAAAAGTCTCCGGCCCGCAGACCTCTTCTTGCCGCTTTGTCTTCATACGCAGGCCCAATACCGCGACCCGTGGTACCAATCGCTTTGGTGCCGCGGGCTTTTTCACGCGCCAGATCAATGGCGACATGAACCGGCAATATCAATGTGCAAGCTTCGCTGATCAGCAAACGATTTCTGACCGGAATACCGGCTTTTTCCAATAATTCAATTTCTTCCAGCAAGGCATTGGGCGATAAAACTACGCCATTGCCGATCATGCATTGAACGCTTTTCCTGAGTATACCGGACGGAATAAGATGCAAAACCGTCTTTTCCCCCTGTATAACCAGCGTGTGTCCCGCATTATGGCCGCCCTGAAAACGGATAACGGCTTCCGCTTGTTCCGTTAACAGATCAACCAGCTTACCTTTACCTTCGTCACCCCATTGAGTACCGATGACAACAACATTTTTTCCCATAATTATTCCAAGCTTGCTAAGGGTCTAACGACCCAGTTTTGATGATCTTGTTCCAAAATAGATGTGCACCTGAGTTCTTGTGCTGTCCCGGTTTGTCCCGGTAGTTGCTGAACAACCGCTAGTCCCTCGGCGCGCAAATCCCTGATTTTTTCATTTAATGTGGCATCGTCCAAATACGGCGCATAAATCAAGGCTCGCTGTTCTTTTTGATAGGCTGTTTTGCCTAATGCCGATAATACTTTCAAGTCCGCACTAAAACCGGTCGCAGCACGCGCACGTCCAAAAATAGCACCTATATTGTCATAGCGACCGCCTCTAGCTATTTCCCTGCCTACCGACGGCACGAAAGCCGCAAAAACAATGCCGGTATGATAATGATAACCACGCAATTCAGCCAAATCGAAACTAATCGGCAATGATGGAAAACAAGCCGATAATTTTTCCGCAATCGCTTCCAAATCCGCTAAAGCCTGTTTGACTTCATCATTTGCCGTCAATAAAACGGCTTGGGCTTTGACTATGGTTTCCTTGCCGCCATTCAATTCCGGCAATTTCAGAAACATAGCTTTAAGTTCATCAGCGATGTCGTACCCGGCCATCAATTCCTGAAGCTCCGGCCTGGCCTTGCGCTGCAACACGTCAAACAACTCGGCTTCCTGTGTATTGCATAATCCTGCCTGTTTTGACAGTGCCCGATAAATGCCGACATGGCCTAAATCAAGATGCACATTTTGCAATCCGCTGATCGCCAGCATTTCCAGCATCAAGCGTATGACTTCCACATCGCTTTCCTTACCGGCATGCCCATAAAGCTCGGCGCCTATCTGCATCGGACTTCTGGTTTTTTCGAGCGGATCGCCCTTGGTGTGCAAAATAGTGCCTGTATAACAAAGACGGGTCGGCCATTCTGCATTAAGATTATGCGCATCGATTCTGGCAACCTGCGGCGTCATATCCGCCCTCACCCCCAGCATTTCACCGCTGATTTGATCGGTCAGTTTGAAGGTTTGCAATTCCAGGTCATGTCCTGAACCGGTCAACAACGAATCCAGATAATCGATGAAAGGGGGAATAACCAATTCATATCCCCAGCAAGCAAAGGTATCCAGTATCTTACGGCGCAAGCATTCAAGATGCTTGGCCTCTTCCGGCAAAATCTCTTCTATGCCGTCGGGCAAAAGCCAAGAGTCTTTTTGTTGCATGTTTTATATGTCCACTCAAACAAAACGCCCCGCATGCGGAGCGTTGGTTACGGGTTCCCAAGCTAAAAAGAGACTGTGAAAGTTTTATCTAAATCAAGGCAAAAAATCATTTACCACGGAAAACACCAAGGACACGGAGAATATAATTATGATGAATCAATATATTATAAACTCCGTGCTCTCTGTGTTCTCCGTGGTTATTCATGTGTTGCTCTAAAAACGAATGGTTTTCACCGTCTCTAAAATCTTGAGAATCTTATTTCTGCTGTTTAAAATATCTAAAAAAGTCGGAATCAGGATCAAGCACCATCATGCTTGAACTGGAGAAAGTCTTTTTATAGGCATTCAAACTACGATAGAACGTAAAGAATTCAGTATCGGCGCCATACGCTTTAGCATAAATCTCGGCAGATTTTGCATCGCCTTCTCCGCGAAGTATTTCTGCATCCCTGAAAGCGTTGGCCATAGTAACAACCCGCTGCCTATCGGCATCGGCACGAATTCTTTCTGCGGCTTCCGCACCTTGCGAGCGGAATTCACGGGCAACCCGCTCACGCTCGGCTTCCATTCTGAGGTACACAGAACTGCTGACTTCGCTCGGCAAATCGATGCGCATGACTTGGACATCAACAATTTCCATACCCAAATCGGCAGCGAGCGGCTTGGCGTTTTTGATCAAAATTTCACGAATAGCCTGACGATCGGTTGAAACCAATTGTTTAATGTTCCGCTTACCGAATTCGCCCCGAAAAGCATCTTTAACGATTTGATCCAGCCGTAAATTGGCCTGATCTATATCGCCGGCAACAACGGTATAAAAAGTGCCTACATCACCGATACGCCATTTAACAAAAGAATCAACAATAACGTTCTTCTTTTCCGCCGTTAAAAAACGTTCAGGTTTGGCATCCATCGTTTGAATACGTTTATCAAACTTTTTTACGTTATTGATAAACGGCAATTTAAAGTGCAATCCGGCTTCGTAATCGCTTTTTATAATCTCGCCTAAACGAAACTTAATTGCCCTTTCTGTTTCACTGACGCTAAACACGCACATCATGCCGACAAACAACAATGCAGCCAGACCTATCAATATTTTATTCTGTATCATTATCGTCCCCTTGCGTCGCGACCGCGAGTTGAAGTTCGCCCAACGGATTGTGCTGGCGGCTCAATCCCTGTTTGATAAGGCTGACCTGTCGCACTTGGAAGAGGAACATTAGTTTGTTGAGCAGAAGGCTGCCGGATCATCTTATCCAATGGCAAATAAAGCATATTGTTACCGCCTTTAACATCAATCATCACGGTATTGGTTTCGCCTAGTACGGATTCCATAGATTCAATATAAAGGCGTTTTCTAGTCACATCCGGCGCTTTAGTATATTCGGCAAGCAATTTAGAAAAACGGTTAGATTCACCTTCCGCTTGAGCAATAACCTGTTCTTTATAGCCCTCGGCTTCCTGCATCTTTCTTGCGGCAGCACCGCGCGCTTTCGGCACGACATCATTAGAATAGGCTTCCGCCTCATTAATCAGACGTTGTTCGTCTTCACGCGCCTTAATGGCATCTTCAAATGCGTTTTGTACCTGCTCAGGCGGTTGCGCATCCTGCAGATTAACACTGGTAATCTGGATGCCGGACTTATAACTATCCATAACATCCTGTATTTCCTTTTTAATCTGAGCCACAACCTCGCTACGGCCTTCGGTCAACACAAAGTCCATGGTGCTACTGCCGACCACGCCACGTTGCGCGCTTTCGGTAACTTGTTTCAAGGTAGCCGCAGGATTGACTACATTGAAAACAAAATCTTTTGCGTCTTTAACCTGATACTGTACTGCCAAACGCACATCGACAATATTTTCATCTTTAGTCAGCATTAGCGCTTCTTTAGGTACTGAACCAACAACTTGCTCACTACCGCCGCTACGATAACCTACTTCGATATATCGTTGCTGCTTAACATCAACGACATCAACCTGTTCGATAGGTGCCGGAAAATGCCAGTTCAAACCCGACTGAGTTGTCGCCACATACTTGCCAAACCGGGTTTCAACGCCATGCGTACCTTCATCGATAATATAAAAGCCGCTTAATCCCCATATTACTGCTGCGCCTACTATGATAAAGCCAAGACTTTTCAAAGGAGGAATGCCGGATGAACTGTCCTCCCCCTCATTGCCACCGCCGAAAAAGCCGCTTAACTTTTCTTGCAATGAACGTATTGCTTCATCTAGATCAGGCGGACCTTTTTGGCCGCCACGACCGCTCCAGGGGTCTTTCTTATCACCGCCAGGCTCATTCCAGGACATAACTTTTCTCCATATTTGGTTACTTAAACGTTAGTACAATTATCCCGTAGGATGATTTCAACTTTCAGCAAGAGGCAACATTCCTTACAGCTTACCGATTCATAATTTGTCATTCTATCGTAAATATCGGCAAAAGGCGAAGCCAAGCCTCTTCCAATGTAAAAAGAACCTAATAATTGCTTGAAAATCGGTAATGATAGAAAACAACGCCAATTATAATCATAATTAACTTCAATACGGGTTTATATTCCGTTTCGTGCGTCGACCCCTAATGCCAAACGCATCGTTGTTCGAGGCAGAACGGACGGGCCTATAGCGAACCCTGAAATCCGGACAATAGTTTAAGCTATGCTCTGTCGAAAAATGAGAAGCAGGAAATGAGCGAAAGCAAGCGAAAGATTTATACAGGGGCGCAAAAAGCCAAGATCACCTTGGAAGCCGTTAGAGGTACAAAGACGATCAACGAGATCGCCCAAGATAACAACGTACATCCGACTATCGTGTTGGTTCATCTCCACGGGTGTGGGGAACACTCCGATGACACAATGCCCGGGATGTTTACGAGCGGTTCATCCCCACGGGTGTGGGGAACACCAATGCATCGGTGACTTATGTATGGGCACGGGCGGTTCATCCCCACGGGTGTGGGGAACACAAACACAACCCAGACCCTGAGTATTTAAAGGGCGGTTCATCCCCACGGGTGTGGGGAACACGAAGATTCTTTAGTAAAATACAGATGGAATAACGGTTCATCCCCACGGGTGTGGGGAACACACTATTTGAATGCCTGGAATTGGTTAGAGAAACGGTTCATCCCCACGGGTGTGGGGAACACATCAAGCACTGGTTTAGGTTTGTTTTTTAATGC
>JAURVK010000100.1 GCA_030655535.1 Methylobacter sp.
CATTGATAAAACCCATGAAATGTCGGATCGGTTACTTGTTAATGAGCATAATCCGCCGGAAGATTTAGAAGAATTTATTGATCCACTGGAGCCGGAATGTATAGAAACATTCTGCATTGGAACCTCGCGTTATTCTTATCGACGTAAAACTGACGTGTCGATTTTCATGGATGAAATCAATAAATACCATATCAAAGAACATCCGGCACAACGTTTCATGGATGACTGGAACCGAAGTAGCGCCCTGCAAAAAGCCGCGCTTTCCGATGACTGGATTGTTCGGCCTTTCAGGCATACCGGGCGCTTCGGGGAACAAATAATCAACGTCGAAATTATCAATACCCAGCAAAAAAACGTCCCGCAACTGGAAGATATTAACGGCAAAAAAGGTACCCCGCTGCATAACCTGTTGACCCGTTTCGATCGGCAGGCGGGTTATCCGTTTGCCTGGTTCTTTTATATGGTTAAAGGCAAGCTGGTTTCTCCGCACTGCGGTTTAGCGGTTTTTAAGGATATCAGCGGAGATTTTTCTTATTTACCCGAACGCGACGTCGCGGTACTTAAAGACTGGATTAACACGCCTTATAGCGTGTAGCGAACACTAGCTTTTTCATCACCTGCTTTGCAATGCAAAGCATATTTTTAAACCATAGGAGTAAACATCATGTCAATTGCACAAATAAAAGCATTCTCTGAACACGCAAAAGCAGATCCTGAATTAAAAGAAAAGCTGTTAGCCGTTCAAAAAATCAGAGAACTAATCGCATTGGGCAAAGAATATAATTTTGAACTGGATGAAGTGGAACTTTATCCGCCCAACGAACCGCAATTCGTCGAAGAACAACTTTCTGAAAGAATGGCTAAAGCGCTGTTGAGAGTTTAAGTCTCATACCGGACGGGGTTTGTTGTAACCCCGTTCGAAACGTTTTGCGCAAGTATTATGGGTCAGTGTTACAAATCCATACGCATCAAGTTAAGAAATAAATCGCAAAATCTGCTGATTCCCAAGCTTCAACTTAGGAGCAAACCCTAAGCGTAGGCCGGAATAAGACCATCCAAGCGCGTAGCGCGAGGTGGCGTTTCCGGCGAATTTGGATGGTGTTTGCCGGAAACGCCAGTTCTCGCTGTCGCTCGAACCGGCTTATTCCGGCCTACATGGCTGTATCCGCCCAACGAACCGCAATTCGTCGAAGAACAACTTTCTGAAAGAATGGCTAAGGCTTTGTTGAGAGTTTAAGTTTTCGTAGGCTGGTGCTAACGTAAGGAAGCCCAACATTTGATCCGCTGAATTGTTGGGCCTCGTACCTCAGCGTCAACCTACTCAATATCCGCCATACGAGCTTAGCAAATTTGTTGCCAGGACGGATGCTGTTGCAGGGTCGTCAACGCCGATTCCAGCAACGCAAGACCCGCCTCGGTCCGATGCCAGGTCGATGCGCCGGACGGATGGGGCAGCGGGATCGCTTCGGTGCGATGGCCGTGAAAAGTAACGGGATGAAGCTTGCCGATCACGTCGTTGAGCCTTTTAACCGGCATCAATTGGCCGATCGCCAGTTTGCCGACCGGCAGGATTAGATCGGGCTTAAGCAAACCGATTTCCGCTTGCAGCCAGTCCGCGCAGTTATCGATTTCGGCCGGACTCGGCACACGATCGCCGCCCTTCGGATTTTTACCCGGAAAACAGCGGCACACGGCGGCCATGTAGACACGCTGCCGAAAAGTCTGTTCATCAAGCCCGATGCGCTCAAACCATTTAAACATCGTTTTACCGGCCGTCCAGGCAAACGGTTTACCGAAACCGCCTTCTTTGTCGCCGGGCGCCTGACCGATCAGCAGAATCGGCGACAGTACCGGGCTCCCGCTCACGACCGGTCCGATCATCTCGGGGCATCTGCTGCACTTCGACAATGCAGCGCGGTGGGCGCGCATCAGTTGTTCGCGTATAGGCATCAGCTTAAGAGTCCTTAAAAATCAATCTCGATGCCGACCGGACAATGATCCGATCCGGTAATCTCCGGCAGAATAAAGGCCTGCTTGACCTTGCCGACCAGCGCTTTGCTGGTCAACACATAATCGATCCGCCAACCGACGTTTCTTGCCCTGGCGCCGGCCCGGAAACTCCACCAGCTGTAGGCCACGGTGTCGGGATGGAAATGCCGGAAAGTATCGACCAGCCCGGCGTCAATAAAACGGCTGAAACCGTCGATTTCGACTTGGGTATAACCGGCCGATTTATTGTAATTCGGCTTCGGACGCGCTATATCGATTTCCCGATGCGCGACATTAAAATCGCCGCAGACGATCAGAGCTTTTTTGCTTTGCAGTTGCCGGCAATAGGCCAGAAATTCGTGATCCCAAGTTTGGCGGTAATCCAGCCGGGCCAATGCCTCGCCCGAATTCGGTACATAAACGTCGAGCAGAAAAAAATGCTCGAATTCGGCGACGATCACGCGACCTTCCCGGTCGTGCTCGACAATGCCGATATCGTTGATGATTTGCAGCGGCTCTTTCCGGGATAAGATCGTGACGCCGGAATAGCCCTTGCGTTCGGCACAGTTGGAATAAATGCGGTAGCCGTCGATGCCCTCAAGCGCCTTGTCGATCTGATCGGCCTGGGCCTTGGTTTCCTGCAACAGAATGCAGTCGGCATCAAGCAATGCGAGCGTTTCGGCAAAGCCTTTGCTTTGCACAGCGCGAACGCCGTTGACATTCCAGGAAATGATTTTCATGTGATGGTTCCTTCTGATAGGTTCGAAGTTGGGGGCTTTAATGCTGAATCTGTATTTTGTGGCTTTGATTTTCTTTAAATAAAACGGGCAGGTCTCTCATTGTGCATGAGCAGGTTTTGTATTTTTTAAGAAATACACAATGAAAGACCTGTTCCTATTTATTGCCGCTTATATGGTTTGATTATTTATAGAGTTTTTAATTTCCGTCAAAATATCCTCAATATCAATAATCAAGTTTTTTGCTTCCTTGCTCATAGGTAACTGAGGAATAGGAATATACTTATCATAAAGCCCCTCTACTTCTATTTTTCTCGGATGAGTACTCCCCGCGCCCTGATAGCGGTAGGCTATACCCCATTGAGGTTGTGCCTCTTCGTGTAACCGTTTGTTAATCAGGTTTTTAATTTCTGGGAAAAGGTTAGCTTTTATTTGATTCGCAAGAATATTCTTTTTCTCGGTATCTTCTTCTGCTAAAGCCTCTTCCAAAAATCGCGAAAGTCCATTAAGCAAGCTGGTACGTGCATCATCACTGGGACTACAATAAAGACTGTCAACCCCCCAACGTTCTGCATAACGACGCGTTAAAGCCTTAATCGTTGCCCAATGTAAAGGTCGAGTATCAGTAGCGTGTGGAAGCCCATAAATACCTAGTAATGATCGCCATTTAAAACGAAACTCTTGCGTAGCGGCTTGTATGGCAAGTTCAAGTCCCTTAGTATTTATATCTATTTTTTCTGTTGTTTTTTGCACAATTTTATTGACTTCTAATCCTTGATAAAGCTTTGGTAAATCACCTTTTTGTTGTGATTTTTTTTCTTCTTCACAATCAATAAATCCCAAATAGAAAGTGTTATTTTCAAGATGTTCACGCATAGCATGAGCTGTTTCATGTCCAATATTCTTGGAAACTTTAACCTCAAGAACATTTCTTAAGCCATTAAAAATATGCTCTTTTTTAGCTGAAAGCGAGCCAAGATTCTCTCCTTTCACGTTATCCATGTGAGTAAAAGCAACGCGCAATTTTTGTGTTTGCCCACAGGTTGCTATTGCTTCAAGTGCTTTTTCTGAATACATCATAGCTTTTGTCGCGTCATCAACTAGCAAAATAGTATCAACTTCAATAAAACGTTTTATTAGTTGCTCAGGAATAGAGTCTTGTGTACCCGCTTTATGCCCTAAACCCTCAGTGTCAACTAGAACGAGATTTAATTTTTCGTCTAAAAATTCAGGAAAAAATGCACCTTGAATACGAATGCCATTAACTAATGGTGTGATTAAGCTCCCCCAATACTTATAGTGAATACCTGAAAATCGCTTAACAGTGGCAATAAATTTTTGACGATTATTCATAGAACAATGCCATGCGCGAATCCAACCTGTTGTAGTTTTTTCAAAACTTCCATCATTTATTAGTTGAAATTTTCCTTTGACTTCATCCAGGATAGAATCAGCAATATTCGTAAATTCTTTTGAATCCTCAATTTCACCTAGAATAAGTTCTAATAACGCTTCTCTCTCACTACCAGAAGTGTCTTTTAAGGAAACCTCAAAGTTCAACTCCACTTTTTCGCGCTGTTTCACTGATAATATTATAATTTGTCGAATAAGATTTTGTAGAAATTGAAAATAGGCTTTCCTCTTTTCTTCGCTTATATCGCTGTCTTCATCCTTATCCAGCACATCTTCCTGCGATTCTTCATCAGCAAAAGGATCTTCTTCCTCATCCCCTGTTTTTTCAGTTTGCCAATCACCAAGTAAATACTTCAAACGAAAACGCATATCTTTACTTTCAAGTAACTCTTGAGCGATGCGCTTTTCATCGCTAATTTCTATGGCTCTTTCCGCCGCACATAATAGAGCTTGTTCAATTTCAAAAAGGGTTTCATGTTCACTTAGAAAAGTAATAACAGCTTTGTAGTCATCGCTGTGACTTGTGATAACTTCTGTTTCGCAGGTCGTTGTTCTGTTAACAGACGTCGCAGGAAAGCTTTCTTTCTTAGGGTCTGTTCCCATTAACTTACGAAGAAGCGTTGTTTTCCCTGCACCTGATACACCCATTAAAAGAACAGACTTATGCTCTTTAGGTAATGGCAAATGATTTTCTCGTATATCACGATGTAATCCTGAAGTAGGACGAATGTCATGATAAAAAATCTCTACAATTCTTTCATCAAACTGGTTCTTAGCTCTACTCTCTGAACCGATAGAATGCCATGATTCATTTTTTAGCAGCTCATTGAGCTGTTCTTCCAAATGTTTTGCTTCTTGTTCGTCTGTTGTTCCCAATCCTTTTCTTACTTTTCGACCTTTTTTACCATTACTATCAAGTAGTAATGGATGACGAAATTCGATAACGAAAGACTGACGACCTTGATTACGTCTGGCGGTGGCGGTGTATGAAGCCATTATATTGTCCTCTTTTTTTGATGTGTTAAAGTGTTCTTAGTGCTAGCTAAAGCTGACATTGATTAACTAATGTTACCCTATAAAGCTTTTTCATAAGTGAGAAGCATCAGTTAATCAACTTTATTGTTAGGTATTGCTAGACTAACGTCTTTTTATACGTTTGGTACGGTAGCCAATGGTAATTGTATTCCCACCATCAACACTGACTACTTTATAGACATCGAAGTAGTGTTTGATTTTGGCGCTTAATTTTTCGCTTTGTTTTTTCAGCATATTACGGATACTTGCTTTGCTGAAATATCGAAGAATCACACCATTGCCGTTGTAGTGCCTCTCGCCAAATTGGTCGAGTAACATACTTATTTCTAAAGGGATACAGCGTTGTTGAGCGCGTACAGCCGCATGTTTTGTCATCATTCTTGATACCCCTCATTGATGTGCTAAAGTGTGGCAATTATAACCAAGAGGCTATGATTGTCAATATTTATTTGGAACACTTTGCCACATCAATACCCGCTACTCATAAAGCTGTTCCTCAACAGAAAAAAATATTGGTAAAAGGCATAGAACCAGATTTTGTAGTCTTGTAGGCCGGAATAAGCTAGTTCGAGCGACAGCAAGAACTGGCGTTTCCGGCAAACACCGCCCGGACTCGCCGGAAACGCCACCTCGCGCTACGCGCTTGGATGGCCTTATTCCGGCCTACGCCATTGCTCCAATGCCTCCCGCTTGTCATATCCAGCCATCCGTTTTGTAAGCTTTACTACAAACAAAGCTCTAACAAACCCAATAATTTCAACGCCATACAAAATGGCACAATGATTGCCTTAGCTAAATTAAACATAGCTATTGGTCAAGCCGATGAAATCAACAAAAGACATTGCCGCACTGCTCGACGAACCGGCCTGTGAGCATAACAAGAAGGAAAAGTCCGGCTGCGCCAAGCCCAAACCGGGCGCTTCTGCAGGCGGCTGCGCTTTCGACGGGGCGCAGATTGCCTTGCTGCCTATTGCGGATGTCGCGCATATCGTCCACGGGCCTATTGCCTGTGCGGGCAGTTCCTGGGACAACCGGGGCACGCGGTCTTCCGGGGCGGATTTATACCGCATCGGCATGACCACCGACTTGACCGAACAGGACATTGTTATGGGACGCTCGGAAAAGCGTTTATTCCATGCGATCAAACAGGCGATAGACAGTTACCATCCACCCGCCGTGTTTGTTTACAACACCTGCGTTCCGGCCTTGATCGGCGATGACATCAATGCGGTTTGCAAGTCCGCCCAGGAACGCTGGGGCGTTCCGGTCGTGCCGATTGATTGTGCCGGATTTTACGGCACCAAGAATCTGGGCAACCGCATTGCCGGCGACGCGATGGTTAATCATGTGATCGGCACCCGCGATCCCGACCCCTTGCCTTTAACCGTTCAACGCGCGGAAATAAAAATTCATGACGTTAACCTGATCGGCGAATACAACATCGCCGGTGAATTCTGGCATGTGCTGCCGCTGCTGGATGAACTGGGCTTGCGCGTGTTGTGCACACTGTCCGGCGATGCGAGGTTCCGCGAAGTGCAAACCATGCACAAGGCGGAAGTCAATATGATGGTTTGCTCCAAAGCCATGGTCAATGTCGCCCGCAAGTTGCAGCAACACTACGGTACGCCGTGGTTTGAAGGCAGTTATTACGGCATAACCGACACCAGCCAGGCGTTAAGGGACTTCGCCAAGGTGCTTAACGATGCGGACTTAACCGAACGCACCGAGGCGCTGATACTTCGCGAAGAAACCCGGATCAGGAAAGAACTGGAGCCGTGGAAAGTTCGACTTAAAGGCAAGCGGGTGTTGCTGTTTACCGGCGGCGTAAAAAGCTGGTCGGTGATTTCCGCGTTGCAGGATTTGGGCATGGTGGTCGTTGCGACCGGCACCAAAAAATCCACTGAAGAGGACAAGGCCAGAATCCGTGAACTGATGGGCGAAGACACGGTGATGATCGACGACGGCAGCCCCAGGGCGTTGCTGAAAATCGTCCATGATTACAAGGCCGATATTCTGATTGCCGGCGGCCGCAATATGTACACAGCCTTAAAAGCCAAGGTTCCGTTTTTGGATATTAACCAGGAACGCGAGTTCGGTTATGAAGGTTATCAGGGCATGTTGGAGCTGGTGCGCCAACTGGCGTTGACGATTGAAAGCCCGGTGTGGGAAGCGGTTAGAGCGCCCGCTCCCTGGAAAATCAAATCCCCCCACCCCCCCTTTGCTAAAGGGGGAGATGCTATGGAAGAGGTGAACAATGGCTGACATCCTGAAAAGAAACAAAGCGCTGTCGGTCAATCCGCTGAAAGCCAGCCAGCCGATAGGCGGCTCCCTGGCGACATTGGGTTTTAATCGCGCCATGCCGATGCTGCACGGCTCGCAAGGCTGCACCGCATTTGCCAAAGTGTTTTTTGTGCGCCACTTCAGGGAACCTATCCCTTTGCAAAGCACCGCGATGGATCAGGGCAGCTCGGTGATGGGCGCAGACGAAAATGTTGTTGAAGGCATTCTTACCATTGCCGAAAAATCCCGCCCTGCCCTGATTACTATTTTGACTACCGGCTTGGCGGAAACGCAAGGCGCCGATGTACATCGGAATGTCAGGGAATTCAGGGAAGCCAACCCGGAATTCGCCGATGTCGCCGTCGTTGCGGTCAATACCCCTGATTTTACCGGCAGTGTCGAAACCGGTTTTGCACTGACTCTCACCGAAATCATTCGCGCGTTGGTACCGGATGCCAAAGAGGCCGGAACCTACCCCGGCAAACGCAAGCGTCAGGTGAATGTATTGGTCAATTACATGCTGACCCCCGGCGACCTGGAAGCGCTTCGGGATATTTTCGAGCAATTCCGGCTCAGGCCTGTGTTCGTACCCGATATTTCCGATTCGCTGGACGGCTGTTTGACCGATGATGATTTCAGCCCTGTGACTATCGGCGGCACCCTGATATCTGAAATGGCGACGCTCGGCGATGCGCTGGCAACGGTGGTTATCGGCCCCTCGCTAACCAAAGCGGCGGAATTGCTGGAACAAAGAACCGGTGTGCCGAGCTATGCTCTCGATCATCTTTACGGCTTGAAAGCCAATGACGCACTGATGTCCGCATTGGCTGAAATCAGCGGCCATGACGTGCCCGAGCGCATTGAACGGCAGCGTTCACAGTTACAAGATGCGATGCTGGACACGCATTTCATGCTCGGCCAATTGCGTATTGCCATTGCCGCCGATGCGGATTTACTGAATGCATTTGTCGATCAGGTTCAGGAAATGGGCGCGGAAGTCGTTGCCGCCGTCACCTCCTGCAACGTGCCGTTGCTGGCGCGAATTCCTGTCGCCAGCATCAAAATCGGCGACCTTGAAGACATGGAACTTATCGGCAAGGCCCGAAAGGCACAACTGGTTATCGGTAACTCCCATGCGGTCGATACCGCCGAACGGTTGGGTACGCCTATTTTGAGAGCCGGTTTCCCGTTATACGACATTATCGGCGGCTACCGGCTTACCTGGATCGGCTATCGCGGCTCCCGGCAAACGCTGTTCGATCTGGCCAATCTGGTCATCAATTATTCGCATGAAGAAATTCCGGTTTACCGCTCGGTGTACGGACAAAAACCCGCCAGCGAAATAACCGACTACCCGCTGTCATGTCATTAACAAGGCGCATGCACATAGTGCAAGGCACTGATGAGAATAAGTTTATGGAAACCGCATTAAAAATAGCGTTTGCCACCACCGATATGGAAACGGTCAACCAGCATTTCGGCTCGGCCAAGTCCTTCGCCGTTTATGCGGTGGATAGGGAAAACGCGCAATTACTTGAAGCCGCCCAGTTTGGCGAACTCAGCCAGGACGGCAATGACGACTGCAAGGATGCAGGAGGTAGAGCAATGCAGGGAGCAATTGCCGAGGACAAGCTGTCGGTCAAGATTGACTTACTGGACGGTTGTGCGGCGGTGTATTGCCAAGCCATTGGCGGCTCGGCCATTAATCAGCTGATTGCCAAAAACATCCAGCCGGTCAAGGTGCATGAAGGCGGCAAGATTAAAGACCTGATCGTTGACCTGCAAAATGAGATGAAAGCCGGGCCGTCCAGTTGGTTGGCGAAAGCGATTAATCAACATAAGTCTCCCGACCCTCAGCGTTTTAACCAGATGGAAGATGAGGGTTGGGACGAATAGTTTGTAAATTGGGTTAGCGTAGCGTAACCCAACGTTTTTAGAGTATTGATTGTTGGGTTACGCTGCGCTAACCCAACCTACTTGAGGAGAAAAAACATGGCCATTGCTGCATTAGTCGTACAAGAAAACGATACCAATCTGGGTTCCGATATTGTCAAGGATATGATTAAACAATTACGTGCGATTGATACTTACGATACCTATGAAGGTTGGTCGGAAGCAAAAATTATCGACCCTATCGTGTTAACCAAAGAACGCAAAAAAAACATTCCGGTAATCGGCGATCCCGATGAAATTACCATTGCCCGCTTAAAAGCCTATTACAACTCATTGGCTACACTGATCGAGAAAAAAACCGGCCTGATGGCGGCGCCTATGGTTCATATCAGCCATGAAGGTTTTGGCCGCGCGTTAATCATGGTCGGAAAACTCATTGTGGTCGATAAAATATTGCGCGATACCCACCGTTTCGGCTTCTCAAGCCTGGAAAAGCTGCGCGAAAAAAGCGACCAAACCATCGAGAAAGCGCTGGGGTTGATCGAAAAGTACAATGCGGCTGCAACCGACTGAGGAGGCGCGCATGTCTGAAGAATTGAAAAAACTGGAAAAAGAAGTCAAAAAGACCAAACGCCTGGCCAATGAGCAAGCCATGGTATTGCATGACCTGATCGAAGACAGCTTGCCTGAAGGATACGGTGAACTGTTAGGTATCGCTCAGGCGACTTACGATGCCTGTAAAGCCTGGGATGAAGCCAAGCAAAAACTGATTGCCGCGCAAACTGAAGCGGCCTGAGCAGGAGATTATCATGTCTGAATTTGTAACCGGCGTTACCTTTGGCGGCACGGAATGGACGCCCGCTTACGTCACCGACATCAATCAAAAGACCTGCATAGGTTGCGGTCGTTGCTTTAAAGTCTGCCCACGCGATGTTTTCGATTTAGTGGAAAAATCCGAAGCGCTTGATCCGGATGACTTTGATGATGATTATGGCGATTTTGAAGATGATGATGACAACAGCATGGTCATGAGTTTAAAAAACAGCCTTGATTGTATCGGCTGCGAAGCTTGCTCCAAAGTATGTCCAAAAAACTGTTTTACTCACGAACATAAACAAGCCGCCTAACAGGCGATTGATCCACGAAAGACACGAAGGTTAATAGTTCCCACGCTCCGGCGTGGGAACGATAAACAATTTTTAGAAGGATCACGATCATGCCCAGACCGGAAAAACACGTATTCGTATGCACCCAAAACCGTCCGCAGGGACATCCTCGAGGTTCCTGTGCCAGCAGCGGTTGCGCCGAAATCATGAATGAATTCATGAATGAAATACAAGCCCGCAATCTGTTTGAAAAAATCGCCCTGACCAACACCGGCTGCATGGGACCTTGCATGATGGGCCCCAGCGTTCTGGTTTATCCTGAAGGGATTATGTACGGCAAGCTGAAAAAAGATGACGTTCTTACCATCATCGAGCAACATCTGCTCGGCGGCGAGCCGGTTGCCGACCTGATGGTTCCTGCCGAGATCTGGTAATGGGTTCAGTTGCGTTTGTAGAGGAACGGGTGATGTTCAGCCCGAATATGCCCGCCGAAGTCAATAATCTTCTGCAAGCGGCTGTGGCCGCAAGCTCTGTTGACCAAAGCCGCGCGGAAAGCCTGTTTTTACAAGCGCAAACACTGGATAGCCATTGTTTGCAAACCTATTTTGCGCTGTATAAGTTTTATTTCTTCCAAAAACGCCTCGTTGATGCGGAACGGATTGTTTTGGCAGGTCTGGAGGAGTCGGCAAAACAAGGCGGCTTTCCCAACGACTATCGTCGACTGGTTCAAAGCCAGCCAAAATGGAACTTGTATGCCAATGAAAGCACCTTGTTTTACTTGTATACACTGAAAGCATTAGCGTTTATCAGGCTAAGGCAAGGTTTTACCACTGACGCGCAGCTTGTTTTGTCGCACCTGCAACAACTGGATCCCGAAGACCTTTCGGGCGCGTCGGTCATTATGGATTTAGCTGCGGGAATTACCGAGTAATGAATTTATCCGAACACATCGCTATAAACCGTCAGCTGGCTGAATGCGTATGTCAGCGACTGACTGAAGAAATCAACGAACTGGGTTTTTCCTCGTTCCCACGCGCTGCGTGGGAACGAGAAAAATGGAGTCCAAATCAAGTTTTGGACTCCATTTCTTTGTATGCTTTCCGACAATTACTTACAAAATCAATTTGTGTTGTTGAATTAGACATCAATAACCACGACGATCAAACTGAAAAAACACCTCCATCCATCTGTTTTAAAAGAAAAATAAAGCAACATCTCAACATGGCATAAACCCTGCTTTATCTAAAGTTATTACCCTAATAACCTACACTCGCAATATTTACTTTATTATCCGGAGAAAAAACAATGCTACTAGAAACCTATCAAGATAAAGGCTTATTAACTGTCACTTTGGTCAACGGTCAAACCGGCACTGCGGGTGTTTATGCTTATCGCGGCGACCTGGTTTTGAAGGAAGGATCTCTGCGCGAAGGCTCAACAACCGACCGCAGACCGCCCGAGGCTCTGTTGATTCATTCGGCCTTGATCGTTGAAAACGACAAGATCAAATTTATCAACGGCCTGTTGCCTACGCTCGATTTGCTACCCGTTTTTGTTGAAAAATATAAAGCCGATATTGCGGAAGACTGCATCGCTTTAATCTACGTGGAAAATATCGGTAAAGGCTTGCAGGTTGAACTGGAAGGCGTTACCTATAAATTGATGCCTTTCAAGGAAGGCCTGGTATGGAATGAATTGCTCGAAGAATTGTATATTGAGAAAAGCGAGCTGAAAGGTCGATCCGCCGAAGATAAGGTCGCCATCGCTTACGCGGCCGCCAGATCGTATAACCCGAAATCGCCGCTCGTTTCATTTGCCGAAGCCGAAGACAGCACTATCGAAGTGATTAAAGACGCGGCAGTGGGTGCAATCTAAGATTTCCGCGACATCAAAGGGCTTTCCAAACTGGTCGTAAAGTTTTGCCGACACAAACAAGTAACGCCCAGTTTGGACGTATTCAATCGTTGCTCGATATTCCGGGGAATGGATCTGGAAAAATCTGTAGAAAACGCCCTAAGTTAGGACATTCAAAACGTATCAATGCCTGTCTTTGGTGCAAATATTAAGCAACAAAATAACAATAATGAAATAAGTAATTGAATCATAATAATATTAATTGTTGGCATTGTTAATGCTTTATATACTTTCTTATAGTGCTCTCTCCTGGCCTTCCGCGTCCTATTTTCTCGACTAGGACGCTTTTTTTTGCCTGAAATATCTCATCAACATCAGAAAACACGCGCTGTTCAAGATTATGGCAAATAATTTGCTAGGTAGTTTATATAGCCTTTATACGGCATCCATATAGCCCTTAACGCCAAGAAATAGAGCCGCTAACGACATTTAATAGCAACAAAATCTATTTAATTGTTAGTTTTACTACAACCTTCGCATCCTCTTGAGGAATGACCTTCCGAGTCATTAACACTGCCATGAAATACGAAACAATCTCCATTGCCGATTCTGAAAAATTTATTGAAGAATCCAGGCCTATGATTCTGGACTGTAGGGACATGAAAGATTATAGAGCAGGACATTTGGAAGACGCTCTGCACGTTCATGAAGGCTTAAAAGATTCATTGGTTAAACGCGGCGATAAGCAGCGCAGTCTGTTGATTTATTGCTATTACGGCCATGCCAGCGAGCACCTTGCCGAATTTTTCAGCGATTTCGGCTTTAAGGATGTTTATAGCCTGGAAGGCGGTTATTCCGGCTGGAAAGATAAACATCAGGACGCGTGATGAAGCCTGAAATACGGGATTGGTTACAAAATAACTATTTCTCTGTAGCCCGACCGGTTTTAAAGAACAGTGCCGATATTTACCCTTTGATTCTGGCAAGTCAGCAAGGTCGTAGCGATGTGGTCCACTTTTTGATCGAACAGAATGCAGCGCCGGATGTTACTGATCAATACGGCAATAACGCATTGTGGGCGGCTTGTTATGCCGATAACAGCGATTGTATCGATGCACTGATTGATGCAGGTGTAGACATTAATCATCAAAATTCCGCCTCCGGTGCTACTGCCTTGATTTTTGCGGCATCCAGCGGCAGGGAAAAAGTTGTCGAACAACTACTGGCAGCCGGCGCTGACCCAACACTTAAAACGCACGACGATTGCACTGCGTTGGATTTAGCCTCCACCAGAAAAATACTCAAATTATTATCCCACTTGTTAAATCAGGAGATTGAAATGGAAGCATTGCCCCGTGAACTAGCCTTACGCATTGCCTTAGCCTTACGCATCCTGCCCGGTATCGATGTACCCAGGCTGCTGGAAATATTACACGAGCGAGTGGGCTCGCCTCTGGACGATGAGAAATTAAAATCCATCGCCGTCACCAATCTTAAAACCGGTTTAGGCAGCCTGGATGGCGAAGAAGATGGAGAAGACATCGGTATCGGTCTTGCCAATATCAAACTGGCGGTGCGTTACCTGTGGGGAGACGAAGCTGAAGATGAAGACCTGCCGGAAATATTACTCTATAAAGACGGCGACATGCCCGATTCTATCCGCGTCGCCATAGGTTCAAACAGCGGCGCGTTGATTAACGGGCATTTCGGTTCCTGCATACGTTTTCTGGTTTATCAGTTATCACAGCATGATTATCGACTGGTTGATATACGCTCAACCCTGGAAGCCGACAGCAGCGATGATAGAAACCTGTTTCGCGCCAATTTGATTAAAGACTGTCATGTCATGTTCGTGCAATCTATCGGCGGCCCGGCTGCGGCCAAAGTGATACGCGCCGACATTTACCCGATCAAGGTTCCTGATGTCACCGAAGCGGTGGATCAACTAAAGGAATTCCAGAAAGTATTTGACGCGCCGCCGCCTTGGTTTGCTAAAGCCCTGGGGCGATCGGCTGAAGAACGGGTTAGATTTACACATGATGAAGGGTGTTAAAGCACACGGAGACAGTAACATGACAGGGATGTTATAGATAAAGCCCTGTCGGGCAACAGCTTTATCGTTGCCCGACATTACGGCATTAGATGAAGGAACGATCATGGGTAAACCGAAAGGCCGTTGCAATATTTGAGCTTAAGAATGTCGGGCATAAAAAGCATGCACGACAAGGCTCACACCACCTCCCCCAGCTCATTAAAATGAATCTTCCTGACTTCATCATCCTCAGTTATTTGCGCCGACTTTAAAACACCACACTCGTAATATTGATACTGGTGTTCGGATTCAACTTCGCCATAAACAACTTTCTGGCAAAGCAGCATTCTATTTTGAACGTCAAAATAGCCACGGTAATACGTGTTTCGATTATTTAAACTGGTTTCTGTTATTTCGTTGACCAGCTTTAGCGGGAGTTTGATGCCGCTGTAACTAACGAAATAGCGACATTCGGTTTGTTGTTCTGGATTCATAGTGTATAGATTTTAAGAAAATAGATGAGTAGAGAGTGTCTCTATTATTTGATCCAAGATCAGGTCTTCATTTTCTCCAAAAATATTATGCTCGGAAATGGGATATTTCAGGTCTATGCCATAACGTCCTGAGCTCTGGCCAAAGGTGTAGATATAGGCGGAAATATTCGGTTCGTTAACCGTGCTTAGATCGATAGCCTGGAAGTGCTGCACCTGATTGTTCAACGCCAGCGTATTTTCACCATAACGATGCACCAGTTCCAACAACAGGAGCTTAAGCGGAATATCTTTATCAATGGCCCAAACATTCATACCGGCATGAAGGATCAAACCTTCCTTACTACGACAGGGCGGGCGTAATAACTCAGTATCAACAGACTTTGCGCTTTGTTGATTAACCACAGCGAAACTAAAAAACTCAGTACGGCGCCGCCGGCAATCCATAAATCTACGTACCGGGTATTATCCGCCAGCAGCCAGTCGGCAATGCCGGCACCTGTAAACAGGGCTATTAACGGCAATAGATACAATAATAAAGAAGCGCGAAGCAGCAGGTTTTCATCGATAGCGACCATGACTTGATCGCCGGTTTTCAGTTGAATGTCGCTATCCACCGGTACCGACTTTTTCTTGAGAACGCTGCCGAGCGCGTTGGTTGTACACGATGCTTTTTGCTGACAACCGCCGCACGCACTATTTGGTCCGCTTTCGACCCAGACTTGATGGTTTTCTATTTTCACCACTACCGCTAATTCTTCTATCATAGCTATAACCGTTCAATCGATAAGGGCCGGAGTGCAGGCTTCGCCTGCAAGCACAAGCAAAGCTTGCACTCCTGTTGACATAGCCTAAAATTTCAATCCCAAGCCTCAGTCAGCATTTTTAACCATGTTTCCAGTCTTGCGGGCGTAAGATCTTTTTGATTTTCCTGATCTAATGCCAAGCCTACAAAGCGGTTATCAACGATTGCTTTAGAGTCTTTAAAGTTATAACCTTCGGTGTCCCATGCGCCAATCACGGTTGCACCACATTGTTTAAACTGCTGATACAGATAGAACATGGCGTCAACAAATTCTACCGGATAGCTTTTTTGATTCCCCAGCCCATAAATCGCCACTTTTTTACCGCTGAAATCCTGCCCTGCCAACTTCGGCAAGAACTCTTCCCAGCTTTCAGTTGCGTTGCCGGTTGATAAACCGGGCAACTGGCCTTCGCCATAAGTGGGGGTACCAAGTATCAAGGTGTCATACGCCAGCATATCAGTCACATCGGCGTTGCGTACATTCACAGGTTTTGCGGCAATAGCCGAACCCAATGCAGTGGTAATATCTTTTGCAATACGCCGGGTATTGCCGGTATCAGTCCCAAAAAAAACGCCTACTTTAGCCATGATTTCCTCGCTAAGTGTCGCTGCTCACAGTTAAATACGGTTGGGCAAGCAGTCCATTATTATTACGACTGTATTTGCAGCAGTCCTGTAGCCTTCTGCATATCCGCCCATTCATCCGGGGTATACGCTTTAACGCTGACAGCATGAAGCTTGCCTGTCGCCAAAGGTTCTTTTAACGTTGCCAGGATCAACTGCTGTTTTTTTACCATCGTTAAATCACTAAATTGCGGACTTATCACCGTAATCAATAAATCACAGCCCTCGCCTTCGACGATCACTTCTGCATCGTCAATACCCTGTTGCACCAGTTGCGTAACCTCGCTAACGCTTAATGCGTCGTTTTCAGCTTCTGCTTTTTTCGGTGCGGCGCTCGTTAATAAGGGTAATAAACTGCCGTTATTAGACATTTCTTCAATAATGTCGCAATCGCCCACCAGTTCTCCATTAACAAACAATTGCGGATAAGTCGGCCAGTGAGAAATGCTCGGTAATTTTTCACGGATAAAAGGCGCTTCCAGCACATTCACATAAGCGTAAGGGATATGGGTCGTATTGAGTATGCCGACCGATTTGGCGGAAAATCCGCATTGCGGATTAGTCGGCACGCCTTTCATGTAAAGGATGATCGAATTCTCTGCCAGTTGCTTGCGGATTTTATCTTCGGTTTTCATAAGGTTCTCGTTTTTTGTTGGTTTTTCTCATTCCCACGCGCTGCGTGGGAATGCCATGGTGGACGCGCTGCGTCCCGTGTTTGCACTGTGTACGTTTTCGGACTGTAGCGTGACTCGTGGCGCGGCGCGCCTTAACTGCATTCCCACGCAGCGCGTGGGAACGAGGTAAACAGTCTTGTAGGGATACCTTTAAGCATTCAATGGTACGCACAGCGTACCCTACAAAGCTTAAGCAGAAAGACCATATATTCAATCAATAACATGTAAACAGATTGATAATTCACCACGAACGACTGCATGGACAGATATTTGCTCCTGCAATATCTGCATTCCTCACGTCCATGTGGGTTATGCAGGAGCAGCGTAGCGGTGTGCCGAGACACGAAGGGCACTAAGTTTTTACCTTGTTTTTCTTCGTGTCCTTCGTGTCTTCGTGGTGTTATTTCTTAAATTAATGTTTATAGGATTCACTCTATCCAGCCTGCTGCCTGAGTTTGGTTTCGGCCTTTCTTACTAACCTGATCTCGCCTTCCCCTTTAACCGCATCGGCATCGACAATACATTGCTCAACGTCATCGACGGATGGAATATCGAACATGGTTTTTCGCAAGATCTGCTCCATGATGCTGCGTAAACCGCGCGCCCCGGTTTCACGTTCTATGGCTTTTTGGGCGATTTCAATGAGGGCATCCTGTTCGAACTTCAACTCCACGCCCTCGTAAGCAAACAGTTGTTGATATTGACGAACCAGCGCATTTTTAGGTTCGGTTAAAACCTGAATCAATGCGTCTACATCCAGCGGTTCCAAGGGAGCCAACACCGGAAAGCGACCGATAAACTCGGGGATCAAGCCGAATTTGCGTAAATCGCTGGGTTGTGTCGCATTCAGCATATCTTCCAATGTCGGTTTTTCAGCCGTTTTATTCACTTCGGCATGAAAACCGATAGCGGAATTGCTCGGCACCAAGCGTTTTTCGACATGTTTTTCCAGGCCCGGAAATGAACCGCCGGCAATAAACAGGATATTGCGCGTATCCATGGTTATGTCGCCGTCCTTATTACGTCCTTTTGCCGGAATCTTAACGTGCGAACCTTCGACCAGCCTTAGCAATGCCTGTTGTACGCCTTCGCCGGACACATCGCGGGTTCCGGTTTGCTGTTCCGGACTGCGAGCAATTTTGTCGATTTCATCCAGATAAACAATGCCCCATTCCGCATTAACCATATTGCCTTCCGCGACATCCAGCAACCTGACCAGGATATTTTCCACATCGTCGCCGACATAACCCGCCTGCGTCAGTGTGGTCGCATCGGCGATAACAAACGGTACGCCGACAATTTTTGCCAGGGTGCTGGCTAATAAGGTCTTCCCTGTACCGGACGGGCCTATTAACAGGATGTTGGATTTACCGATTTCCACATCCTTGTCGAACTCGCCTAGGCCCGCATCGCCGCTTTCGTGCTTGAGACGTTTGTAATGGTTATAAACGGCAACCGCCAATATTTCTTTGGCAAGATGCTGGCCGATAATGTATCGGTCGAGATGTTCCTTGATTTTTGCAGGGATAGGCAATGCGCCCTGCATTTCGGAAAGCTCTTTTTTACGGCTCCAACTGGTTACGACCTGATTGGCCAATGACACGCAAGCCCCGCAAATATACCCTTCGCTACCCGCAATCAAAGGTACCGAAGCGGATTGCTCTATGCCGCAAAAAGAACAGTGTTTGATTTCTTTATCGCTCATTATCGCTTTCCTCAGATTCAGGCGACTGCACGGATGCAGGAGGTAGGGCAATGTCGGGAACAATTGCCGAAGTGGCTAAACCGGCTAACCAGGCGCGCTGGCAGGTACGCCGGGCGCGTTCTTTCATTAGCTGACGTATTTTGGGGGTTGCTTTTGCCAGGGACAAGGTTTCAGCCTTTTGTATGCTCTTGCACAACAGCACATGAAAACCGATTTCCGATTTGACCACATCGCTGACTTCCCCCGGCTTTAAGTTGAACAGCACCGCATCCAGTTCAGGATAAAGCGTGCCGCGGGGCACTGTACCCAGAACCCCGCCTTGCAAAGCGGTAGGGCATTCGGAATGCCTTAAGGCCAGATCGGCAAATTTGTGCGGTTTCTTATGCAGTTTTTCGGCAAGTTCCTGAGCGCGTATTAACGCCGCATCAAAGGTATTCTCAGCATAATCAGGGTTAATGCTGATGAAGATATGGCAGACTTCACGTCTTTCAGGACGATTAAATTGATCGGCATGGAGGTGGTAATAGATGCCGATGTCGACCTCGCTGATAGCGGGCGCACGACCGGCAATCGACTCCAGCACCGTGTTGACCTTGCACTGACGATGCAATGCCGCCTGCAAACTGGCTTTGCTGAGCCGGTTTTTTTCCAGATCGCTGAAAAAAGCGGCCTCGGCAATTGCTCCATGCATTGCTCTACCTCCTGCATCCATGCAGTCGTCATCATCATAACGGTCGCGAATTTCCTGATAAGCCTGTTGCAATTCCTGGTCGGTAATGATCACTGCCGCCGCTTCAGGCGTATTCAGCACCCTGCTCTCAATCCTGAATTCATTCAAAGCTTGAGTTTGCGCCTGCTGTAACTCAGCCTCCGCCAATTCATCGGGCGATTTTTTGAACAAGGCTAAAGCCGCTCTCAGTAAATTGTAAGTTTCCAGCTGGATAGGTTTTTCAATTACAGTCATATCAAACCTCTGGTTCGTTAAATGTCTCGGGGCGCGCTGGAGCCAAAGCTGTCTCAGGCACTTGCAGAGTTCTGCCCTGAAAAGCGACATGGTATTGAATCAGTTCGTTATCTCTGATCACCTTGAAAACCTCGCCTTCCGTACCTTTAGTAAACAGAACATTGCCCTGTAGTCCTAAATCGATAGTGCAAACCACCTTGTCCCTGAACTCGAAGCGGCTGGGATTCCAGGGTTCGTCAGCGCCTATCAATTCTTCCAATCGGCAGCCGACCATCCGGCCCTGATTCAGGAAATGTACGGTAAAAATAACCTGGTCCTGTAGAAAAGTGCCTACTTCCAGGACATTGCCGACACTGCCCCGTCGAACCAACAGCTCTCCTACGTCCATACCTGGGTAAGTGCCGTCATTGCGGACGTTTCTGGTAACCCGAACCGATTCACCGAATTCAAACCGGCCTTCGTCGTAGCGATCGGGTTTCATGTTTTTATATCGCTTAGGGAAACAAACGCCGTTTGCGGCTCGCCCATTGCAAACACTTTAAACACTTTTTCGGTTTGAGCGTCGGATTCGACAAAATCCTGATAGGCTCGCATTAACAATTTACTGTAGATAGCTCGCTTTGCCGGTTCATTTTCAGGCATTTCATCAGCGGCTTTTTGTAAATAATCATGAAAACGTTGCAAAATATGCAAGCGGTTGACATGCACCACACTGGGCACGTAGTCCAGTTGAAAATACTGTAGGAAATCTTCCGCCGATTCCAGCTCTTCCATTTCTTCTTCAAAACTCATGGGTTTTCTCCGGTAATTAAATAGGGCCGACTGAAGAGGCATCCTGAATTAAAAGATAGATTGCCAGAATAACAAACGCCGCTAAGGCTATGGTGGTCAGTAATGAATCAGCTTTCTCTTCGAACATAATCTTGCTCCGATAATAAAAAATTCGTGTTGGGTTGCGCTACGCTAACCCATACGTATCAACCGTTTTCCGTATAACAGGAGTGCAAGCTTCGCCTCGACAATTGCTCCTGCATTGCTC
>JAURVK010000105.1 GCA_030655535.1 Methylobacter sp.
TACTCCTAATTTGATTCAAAAACCGTCTTTTTCGATGCTGTACCGAATTTATTTTTGCATAGGATGCTGCTGACGTAAGGAGTCGCATCGTTCGCGATTGATGCGCTTCACTGCGTTCAGCACATCCTACTTAACTTGAACGGTTTTCGAGTGTAATGGGAGTAATGAATTTATTATGTTCCTCAGAAAAAGCAATATACTTTTAAAGTGGTTTGTCTTTTGCCTATAGTATCTTAAATTAAAGACATTCATTTTATCAGTGTTTAATACCATGCAAAATTTACCAATAACACTCTATTGCGCGGCGCAGGTCAGGGAAATGGATCGAATCGCTATACAGGAACGCGGCATTCCCGGTTTTGAATTAATGAGCAGGGCAGGGAATGAGGTTTTTCAGTGTATCAAACAACACTGGCCGAATGCCCGGTCTGTAACGGTTTTTTGCTGTTCCGGCAATAATGCGGGCGATGGCTATATCATTGCCGGATTGGCGTTGGCGGCAGGGTTGAAGGTTTGCGTCTATGCGCTTTCAGAACCCGAAAAACTTAACGGCGATGCGTTACTCGCTTACCGGAAATATAGTGAAGCCGATGGAACCGTTATACCGTTCCAGGCCGGGCAAGTCATTGATGCCGACGTGCTGGTTGATGCGTTATTGGGTATCGGGTTGGATAGACCGGTAACCGGGCTATACGCCGAAGCGATACAGATTATCAATACCCATTCATCTCCCGTGGTTGCCGTGGATATTCCCTCCGGCTTAAATGCCGATACCGGTAATGTAATGGGCTGTGCGGTAAAAGCCGATTGTACGGTTACGTTTATCGGCTTAAAGCAGGGTTTGTTTACCGGTCAGGCGGCCGAGTATTGCGGTGAGATTTGCTATGCCCAATTAGCCGTGCCCGATGATGTGTTTTCCGGATTTAAAGCAGCGGCGACCCGCGTAGTTAAAACCCGGTTGCTGCGTCGCGACCGTTGTGCGCATAAAGGCAACTGTGGACATGTGCTGATAGTCGGCGGTGATCTGGGCTATTCCGGTGCCGCTAGAATGGCGGGCGAGGCGGCTTTGCGCGTGGGTGCCGGTCTAGTCAGTATAGCGACACGGGCTGAGCATTCCAGGCTGATGAACCTGAACAGACCGGAATTAATGTGTCATGGCGCGGAAACTTCCGCACAGTTGGCGGCGTTGCTGGAAAAAGTTGATGTCGTTGTGCTAGGGCCTGGGTTAGGACAAAGCGATTGGGCAATTAGGTTATTTAATGCCGCGATAAGCTCTGAAAAACCGATGGTCATCGATGCAGACGGTTTGAATCGGTTAGCTAACGCGCGAGCAGCAAAGCCTAACTGGATTTTAACGCCGCATCCCGGTGAAGCGGCTCGGCTATTGAATTGCTCGACAGCCGACATACAACAAGACCGGTTTGCGGCAGCCTCATCCATTCAGGCTAACTACGGTGGAGTTGCCATTCTTAAAGGAGCCGGAACATTAATCGCATCCGAACATCAGCTTGCCGTTTCCAACACCGGAAATCCCGGCATGGCATCGGGCGGCATGGGCGATGTACTGGCCGGTGCGATTGCAGGATTACTGGCTCAGGGCTTATCTTTGCAGGATGCGGCACAGCAAGGGGTTTATAATCACGGTTTGGCGGCCGATTTGGCCGCAGAAAAAGACGGGGAAAGAGGCTTGCTGGCTAGTGATTTAATGCCTTATCTTAGACGATTGGTAAATGGATAAAGGGTCAAGGCGAAAGGCGGCAAAAAATATCTTTTGTCCTTTGCCTTGAATCCGATTTTTTTAACGGGTGAGTTATTACAACTGATGTTTCAATCCCAAATCCCCCCTGAAGGGTATAGCTATCTACACAACTTAAAAACGCTAAGCGGGACGGGTTCTGGTTCCCACGCTCCGCGTGGGAACGAGCCATGCACCGTCCGGCTATGATGACTTATGTAGATAGCTATACCTGAAGGGGGATATTTCAGACCAGCAAGGAAATTTGATGAAGACATATTTAAAAGATACCGAAGCGACAGAGCAGTTTGGTGCCAAGCTTTGGGCAGAATTACCGCCAAAGTGCCTGATATTTTTGCATGGCGAGCTGGGTGCAGGCAAAACAACGCTGGTTAGAGGTTTTCTACGTGCGGCAGGTTATACCGGTGCGGTTAAAAGCCCGACTTACACGCTGGTCGAAGAATATACGATAGGCGGACGCAAGATATTCCATTTTGATTTGTACCGGGTTGCCGATCCCGAAGAGTTGGAATGGATTGGAATACGAGATTATTTTGATCGGGATTGCGTGTGCTTTATTGAATGGCCGGATATGGGCAAAGGTTTTTTACCCGATCCGGATAGAGTCATTAGCTTAGTTGCGGATGGATCCGGTCGCTCAATAACTATACGTCGTTCGTCCCATAGTTAAAAAATAAATTTAACTAATCTGGAAAAACAACCACATACTGCTATAATCTAATCCGAATTGTCACTTTGTGGGTTTATGTCGATGGGAAGTTTCTGGAAGGTCTTGTTTATTATTGGATTACAGTTATTAGCTGTCCCCGGTTACGCGCAACAGATCGATATCGGTTCATTGCAATATTGGAATACGCCCGATCAAACGCAAATGCTGTTTGATGTGACATCTTCACCTGAACATCGGGTTTTTCTGATGAAGAACCCTGCGCGCTTAGTGATCGATATGCGCAATGCTAATGTCAAGCCGGCATTAAGCCAGCCGCCGGCATCTCACCCGTTGTTTTCCCGAGTACGTTTTGCAACCAGAAATGAAACCGATTTAAGGATTGTTGTCGATTTAAAAAGAGAGATTAGCTCAAAGGACATGTCATTAATAACCAATAGCAGGAATGGACATCGCTTGGTTATCGAATTATTGAATAAAGGATCGAAGAAATCTGAGAAGGCGGTGATTGAAACAGTTGCCGCTAAAACAACGAACAGTAAACAACATGCAGCAAAAC
The DNA here is from genome assembly GCA_030655535.1 of Methylobacter sp. GTDB lineage: Bacteria > Pseudomonadota > Gammaproteobacteria > Methylococcales > Methylomonadaceae > Methylobacter_A. Next base: position 2,983 of record JAURVK010000105.1, read on the forward strand.
CCGTTAAAGAGTCTCAAGAGATAGCAACTAAAAAGGTCGAATTCAGTCCGGTTAACTCAACAAAAGCTTCCAACCGAGATAAAGGCATCGTTATTGCGATTGATGCCGGTCATGGAGGAAATGATCCCGGCGCTCATGGACAAAATGGTACCGAGGAAAAAAAGATTACCCTGTCCATTGCCAGAAAACTCGCGCATTTAATCAATAAACAGCCGGGTATGAAGGCCGTTATGGTTCGCAAAGGCGATTATTACGTGGGTCTGAGAAAAAGAATGCAAATCGCCAGAGCAGCCAAGGCCGATTTATTTATCTCGATTCATGCCGATGCCTTCCAGAATTCGACAGTTAAAGGCGCTTCAGTGTATACCTTGTCCACTAAGGGAGCCACCAGTGAAGCCGCACGTTGGTTAGCTAACAGTGAAAATGCATCCGATTTGGTTGGCGGTGTTAGTCTAAACGATAAAGAAGATGTGCTGGCTTCGGTATTGTTGGATTTGTCGCAGACCGCTACGGAAGATGCCAGCGTAAATGTTGCCGGGAAGGTGTTGAAGAATTTTGAACGTATCGGTGAACTGCATTACGGCACGGTGCAAAAGGCCGGATTTCTGGTGTTGAAATCACCGGATGTGCCGTCTATTTTGATAGAAACGGCGTTTATCTCTAATCCGTCAGAAGAACTTAAGTTAGTCAACACCAGGCATCAATCAAAAATAGCACTGGCTATATTTGATGGCGTATGCAGTTATTTTAGTAAAGTCTCCCCAGAGGAAAGCAAGGTGGCAGCTTTGGATATGTGATTTAAAGATTCAAGGCGAAAGGTAAATTGTAGGGGCGACCGGTCGATCGCCCATTGCGCAAAGGAAGTGTGAAAAATACCTCCCATTCATATAAAATGCGCTATTTGCTTTAGGCTTGCTGATGCGTATCCATTCACTCCCCACTCAACTGATTAACCAGATTGCTGCCGGCGAAGTGGTCGAAAGACCCTCTTCGGTAGTGAAAGAACTGGTTGAAAATTGCTTTGATGCGGGAGCCAGTCAAGTCGTTATCGAGATAGAACAGGGCGGCGCAAGACTGATAAAAATCAGGGATAACGGTTGCGGCATCGTCAAAGAAGACTTGCCGTTGGCCTTGTCCCGGCATGCGACCAGTAAAATTTCCAGCTTAAAAGATTTGGAACAAGTGGTCAGCATGGGTTTTCGCGGTGAGGCCTTGCCCAGCATCAGCTCGGTTTCCAGACTTACGCTGATTTCGCGTATTAGCGATGCCGATTGCGCCTGGCGCGTTAATGCCGACGGCTCCGAGCAGAATTTCGATCCGCAACCCGATCCGCATCCGCAAGGCACCACTATTGATGTGCGCGACCTGTTTTACAACACCCCGGCCAGACGCAAATTCTTAAAAACCGAAAAAACCGAATTCGCCCACATAGAAACCTTGATCAAACGCATGGCGCTGAGCCGTTTCGATATTGGATTTAGCCTGTCGCATAATCAAAAAGAAATCCTCAATCTAAAACCGGCTGCAACAGACAGCGAGCAACAGCAGCGGATTGCCGGTATTTGCGGCTCGGCTTTTATCGAAAATTCGGTAACCATCGATTTTGCGGCATCGGGCCTGCAACTGACCGGCTGGGTCGGCTTGCCGACCTTTTCCCGCAGTCAGCAGGACATGCAGTTTTTCTACGTCAACGGCAGACTGGTCAGGGATAAACTGGTTTCCCATGCCGTTAAACAGGCGTATCAGGATGTGTTGTTTCATGGACGGTATCCGGTTTTCGTATTGTATTTGACATTAGATCCGACCCTGGTCGATGTCAACGCCCATCCGGCAAAACTGGAAGTCCGGTTCAGAGAGGGCCGTCTGGTGCACGATTTTTTGTTTTCGGCCTTGCACCGCTCTCTGGCTAATTTAAGGCCGGGACACGGCGCAAGCCAGCAAGCTGATTCCGAACCGTCGCCGCAAACACCTGTCGTTTTGAACGCTACGAGCACCGTAGTTTGGGTTGAGCCAGTCCATGAAAATAGCCATGGGCAGGACGTAAGCCAACACACAAAGCCCGATTTTGACGTCAAACCGTCTTACAGCTCAAGAATGCCGCAGCAGGCATCACTGCCGTTACAGGTAGAAGAAGCCATACAAGCCTACGCCTCGCTGTATCCAAAACCCGAGCCGATGGTCTCAGCAACACAACAGGAAGCCATGCCGCTAGGCCATGCCGTCGCGCATCTGCACAATATCTACATCCTGTCCGAAACCCCCAACGGTATCATCCTGGTCGATGCCCATGCCGCGCACGAGCGGGTCACCTACGAGCGACTGAAACAGCAATATCAAAATGGTACGGTGCCCAGTCAGCCCTTATTACTGCCGATTAAAATAACCGTCAGTGCAGCCGAAGCGGATTTGGCCGAAGACGAACATGCGTTTTTCAACACCCTGGGTTTTGAGCTTAACCGTTCCGGACCGGAAACCATCGTGCTGCGCTCAATACCCATTTTATTGGGTAATACCGATATGGAAACCCTGGTTCGCGATGTGCTGGCCGACCTGATCGAGCACGGCATGAGTCAGCGGATACAGGAAAAATCCAATGAAATCTTGGCCAAAGTAGCTTGTCATGGCTCCGTCCGCGCACACCGCCGCTTGACCGTCGATGAAATGAACGCCTTGCTGCGGGATATGGAACAAACCGAAAGAATAGGGCAGTGCAATCACGGCAGACCCACCTGGATAGAATTATCGACCCATGATCTCGACAAATTCTTTTTGCGCGGGCAATAAGTTCATATACCGTAGGGGCGATCCGGCCGGTCGCCCACATTGTTCCTTTTCAGTCTAACTTAATGGCCGTGACGCACTGTGTGGGAACTAGGTAACCCAAAATTATGAAAACTCAACCCCACCCCCCCGTCATTTTCCTGATGGGGCCTACCGCCTCAGGAAAAACCGCGCTATCCGTGCAACTCGCCCAGGCGCTTAACGGCGAAATCATCAGCGTCGATTCAGCCTTGGTGTTTAAAGGCATGGATATAGGCACAGCCAAACCCACGCTGGATGAACGGGGCGGCATCCCGCATCATTTGATCGACATACTCGACCCCGCAGAATCCTATTCCACCGGCCAGTTCAGGAAACAGGCGCTGGCGCTAATGGACGACATAAGCCGGCGCGGCAAAATCCCGATATTGGTCGGCGGCACCATGTTGTATTTTAATGTACTGAACAGCGGACTTGCGGTATTGCCCGAAGCCGATCCAATCATCAGAGCCAAACTCGATCAGGACTTGGCGCAACTGGGTAAAGAAACCCTGCATCAAAGACTGGCCGAAATAGATCCGGAATCGGCGGCAAGAATTCATCCCAACGACCCGCAACGCGTCCAACGCGCCCTGGAAGTCTACGCAATCAGCGGCAAACCGTTAACGTCTTTTTTTACCGCAGCCCAGGCGCAAGACATCCCCTATCAAAAAATAAAGCTGATTATCGCCCCGCAAGACCGAGCCGTACTGCACGACATCATAGCCCGGCGCTTTAAACAAATGCTGGAACAAGGCTTTATCGATGAAGTAGCGGCGCTTTATCAACGCGGCGATTTAACCGAAAAAATGCCGTCGATCAGAGCCGTCGGTTATCGGCAAGCCTGGTCGTATCTGCAAGACGAATACGGCCTTGAAACCATGACCGAAAAAGCCATTATCGCCACCCGGCAACTGGCCAAACGCCAGTTTACCTGGTTGCGTAGGGAAACCGATGCGGCAAACTTCCAGACCGGCCAAGCGGATTTATTAACCAAAGTGTTGGCGGAAATTAATGATAAGCTGTCGGGAATGAGAGCATAGGGTAGAGGCATAGGAACATACACTATATATATTTAAGGATGGAGTGCAGGCTTTGCCTGCAAGTTATGCGATGTTTTGCAAGCGGGCAAGCAAAGCTTGCACTCCTGTTTTTATGAAAAATTGTGTAATGGTTGGCTTAAATTAGTGCGTATGATGGCAACATCATATTTCGCTAACCGTTTTTTAGCCACATGAAACCACTTTTTGATCTGTATTTCACATCCCTTTGTTCTGGATTCCGGCAATCCCTGCCGGAATGACGGTGATATGACTTATATGGGGTAGGGGAGACCGGCAGGTCGCCCATGCAGACAACAAACCTGGAAAAAACCAATGGACCGTTTCGACAGAATATATCGATTACACAACCTCTTAACCAACCGCCGTACCCCGATACCGCTAACAGACATCATGAAAGAATTGGAATGCGCCAAAGCAACAGCGGCGCGTTACATAGAAGACATGCGCCTTTATCTTGATGCGCCGCTGGAATACGACCGGAAACTCAACGGTTATTACTACGACCAACAACATGCAGAAAAGCCCTACCAACTGCCCGGCCTCTGGTTCAGCGCCGAAGAACTGAACGGCCTGCTGATCTGCCATCAAATCCTGCAAAATATCAGCCCCGGCATACTCAGCCAGCAGATAAGCCAACTGCAACAAAGAATCAACCAGCTGTTCAAATTACAGCCGCATCCCCCAGCCGATATTTCACAGAAAATAAAAATCCTCTCCATCGGTCGGCGTTTAAAAGACGATGCCCAGTTCAAGAAAATAGCCACCGCCCTGTTCAACGACAAACAAATCGACATCCACTACACCGCCAGAGGCGAAAACGCAGCACAAACCCAAAGAACCGTCTCGCCGCAACAACTCATTTACTACCGGGACAACTGGTATATAGCCGCCCACTGCCATCACCGGGATCAACTGCGGGTGTTTGCCGTAGACAACATCGGCTCAGCAAAAATACTAGACCAAACCGCCCAGCCGACCGACCCAAAACAGCTGGAACAATTCCTCACCTCGTCTTACGGCATCTTCAGCGGCGACGCACAATATACCGCCGTACTGGAATTTACCAAAGCCAGAGCCAAATGGGTCGCCGATGAAAACTGGCATCCCAATCAACACGGACAATGGCTGGACAACGGCAACTACCAGCTGAGCATCCCGTTCAACGACAGCCGCGAATTGATCATGGACATCCTCAAGCACGGCGCAGAAGTGGAGGTTAAATCGCCGCAGTTTTTGGTTGACGGAGTCAGGGAACAAATAGAGGCCATGCAAAAAATTTATAAAAAATAAAGATCAACATCATGGATTGAGGTTGTAAGTGTGGATAATGGGAATCAAAGCAAACGTTAGGGCGGAAACATGACGGAAAAGCTGTATTGCAAATATTGGGGCAAGGCCGGTTCGGATGAGGGGCAGGGCAATAGCTATCATCTGTTGCCGTATCATTGTTTGGATGTGGCGGCGGTAGGTTGTGTGCTGTTAGAGCAACATCCTTTTTTAATGAGTCGTTTTGAGCAGCTGTTCGATTTACCAAAAACAATACTTGTTCCTTGGATAAAGATACTACTTGCTTTGCACGATTGCGGAAAATTTGCCGAGAGTTTTCAACAATTGAAACCGGAATTACGGCAAACATGGTGGGGAGAGATAACAAAAACCAATTACGACATCCGTCATGACAGTTTGGGGTTTCTTTTATGGCATGACCAAACGGCTATTCGTCAGTTGCTGCCGACTGAAATGATAGATAGTTGCTTATATCGAAACGTTTTGAAAATATGGCTGCAAGCAGTAACAGGGCATCATGGTTTGCCGCCTAAAATCAGTAGTGTTTCTGCAAAAACTTATTTTAAGCCATGCGATTTGGCGAATGCAGCCGAGTTTTTTAACGCAATCCATTCGTTGTTTGCACCTGATATACCGGCACTTGTTGAACGCGCAATGGATGAGGACTGGTTAGAAAAGCAATCTTCAGCAAGTTGGCTATTGGCGGGATTTACCATTTTGTGTGATTGGTTAGGTTCAGATTCAGAAAATTTTAAATTTTGTGTGGATGAATCGCTAACCCTTGATGATTATTGGCAACATTACGCGCTTCCTTCAGCAAACCGAGCGGTGCAAAAAGCAGGGGTATTGCCTGCGCAACCTGCAACCAAACAAAGCTTGCAGCATCTTTTTTCCTATCTTAAAAATCCTACGCCTTTGCAAGCACAAGCTGAAAGCTTGTCGTTGCCGCAAAAGCCGCAACTACTCATTTTAGAAGACGTGACCGGTGCAGGGAAAACCGAAGCGGCGATGATGTTTGCTCATCGTTTAATCAGCCAAGAGCTGGCACAAGGCGTGTTTATTGGGCTGCCTACTATGGCAACGGCTAATGCTATGTATGAGCGGGTTGCCGACTGTTATTTAAAAATTTATGCCGATAAAGAAAAACCCTCTTTAATCCTCGCGCACGGCGCCAGGCATTTATCCGAAAAATTCCAGCAATCCATTATGGAATACACGGCTAAGGATAAAGCGTACGGGCAAAAAGAAGCGACTGCTTCCGTACAATGTTCCCGCTGGTTAAGCGACCATCGCAAAAAAGCGTTATTGGCCGACGTAGGGATAGGCACGATAGATCAAGCCTTGTTGAGTATTTTGCCCGCAAAACATCAGTCATTACGGCTATTAGGGCTGGTAAACAAGGTGCTGATTGTCGATGAGGTTCACGCTTACGATGCTTATATGAATCGTTTATTGCAAAGCTTGTTGGCGTTTCATGCGTTTTTAGGCGGTAGTGCGATTCTGCTATCTGCAACCTTGCCGTTTAAAATGCGTCAGGATTTTGTAACAGCATTCCAGCAAGGTGCCGGTTACCAGAGGTCTTGTTTGCAAAAACAAGACCATGAAGATTACCCCTTATTAACGCATATCAGCGATGTTAAGCCTGTTGAAGTTGTCTTAAATACCCGTTTGGAAGTAAAGCGGACGGTTAATGTGGCATTTGTGCATGAGTCCATCGCGGCTATTGAAATTATTAAAACCGCTGTAGTCAATAACCAATGCGTTTGTTGGATATGCAACACCGTTTTTGATGCGCGTACAGCCTACAGCGAATTACAGGAAGTCGATTGGTTGGGTAATGAGCAACTGATGCTGTTTCACAGCCGTTACACTTTGCACGACAGGAAAACAGTGGAAGATAACGTCCTGAGCTTGTTCGGCAAGAAATCCCCGGCAAATAGTCGTCAAGGCAAAGTATTGATTGCGACGCAAGTCGTAGAACAATCCTTAGATCTGGATTTTGACGTAATGATTAGCGATTTGGCACCCATTGATTTATTAATTCAGCGGGCAGGACGCTTGCATCGACATGTACGTGATAGCGCCGGTAACTTTATTGAAGAATCAGGACAAAAAGATCAACGTCCATCGCCAACCTTGTTTATTTATTCGCCGCCGCTTGAACAAGCTCCCGCCCAGGATTGGTATAAAGCCGTTTTTCCCAAAGCCAATGGCGTTTATCCGCACACCGGACAATTATGGCGCACCGCCATGTTATTGGATAAAAAGAAACAATGGCGAATGCCGGAAGATGTCAGGGAACTGATAGAAACGGTTTATTCGGAAGACGATACCGATATACCCGAACCGCTTAAAAAAGCCAGTAATGAAGCCGAAGGCGAACATTGGGCAAAAATCAGTCTGGCTAATATGAATGCGTTAAAACTGGAACAAGGTTATACCCTCAGCGACAACGCATGGGATGAGGATTCGCGCATTCCGACACGGTTATCGGAAGATTCCGTGACGATTTATTTGGCGGTTTGGCAAGAGGGTAAATTATCGCCCTTGGTAAATGCCGAAAGATTTGCCTGGGATTTAAGCAGTGTCAACATTAATGCCAAACGGATTAAAGGGTTGCCCGAATTGTCGGCAGATTTGGCGCAAGCCCTCAAGCAGCTACGGGAACAAGAAAAAATCTTTGACGATTACAGCTTTATTTTACCGTTGATACTGTTATCCGCCAACCAATGGCAAGGACAAGCGGTTGATAACGATGGCGAAACGGTTAATGTGAATTACAGCCGTAGGCAGGGCTTACTGTTAGGCGGGGAGATTGAACTATTTGCAGATGGGAAAAAGAGATGAATCCTGGGAACGCCAAGCCCCAGCTTGGCGCAGCAAACAACCGAACACCTAAAAATGGAAAAGCCGAACCGAGGCACGGCGTCCCCAAGGGCTGGTATAGCCGAGGCTATTTGCCGCATTTAGATGCGCCGGGCACGTTGCAATTCATTACCTTTCGTCTTGCCGATTCCCTGCCGCAAACAGTACTGAAACAATTGGAGCAGGAGCTTGCGCAAATCCCCATTTCCATACGTGAACGTGAGCGCCGCAAAAAAATAGAACAATGGTTGGATGCGGGTTTAGGCTGCTGCGCCTTGGGTCATCCAGGCATGGCGGAAGTGATGCAGCAAACCTTGCAAATACTTGATGGCGAACGTTATCGATTGATCGCTTGGTGCATTATGCCAAATCATGTTCATGTGTTGATTGAACCTACGATTAGTTTGCCTAATATTTTGCAGTCGTGGAAGTCTTTTACCGGGAGTTGGGCTATTTCGCATAATGCCGAGCTGGGGCTCGGCGTTCCCGTTCCCATTCCCAGGGCTGCTGGAGCGACTAAAAATCAGTTTTGGATGCGTGAGTATTGGGATCGCTATATTCGTGATGAAAAGCACTTTCACAATACAGTCGAGTATATTCACAACAACCCGGTAAAAGCCGGACTCTGTGCGGCGCTGCATGATTGGCCTTGGTCGAGCGCATACGCCGGACATCGGTAAGAAATGATGGATGCTCTACCGTTTTCTGTTCTAATCAACATGGGGCTAGTGATAAAGTGATTTTTTATTTAGACGAAAGTATAAAGGGGAGGTGGCATGAATTTACTGGAAGATGAATGGTTAAGCGTAATTCGCCTTAATGGCGAACAGGAAAAACTAAAGGGCTTGTGGCGAATTACCGAGGGCGATGGTAATCCGATTGTCGATGTGATTTCACCTCGGGCGGATTTTAAAGGCGCGCTGTATCAGTTTTTAATCGGCTTAATACAAACCTCTTGCGCGCCGAAAAACGAGACGGAATGGGAGAAATACTGGCTTACACCGCCGGATGCGAGCACATTAAAAAATGCCTTTTTAACAGTAACGGAGGCATTTTCGATAGATACCGATAAACCTGCTTTCATGCAGGATTATGACCTGTTGAGCGACAGGCAAGATGTTGATATTGCTTCCTTGTTGATTGATACCTCCGGCGGTGGAACTTTTTTTGTTAAAGAAGGCACAACTGAAAATATTTCACCCTATTGGGCAAGCATTGCCTTATTCACCTTGCAAATCAACGCCCCGTCAGGCGGTTCAGGTCATCGAACCAGTCTACGCGGCGGCGGGCCTTTAACTACATTGGTATTGCCGGACGAAACTAAACAAGCCGCAAGTTTATGGCAAAAGTTATGGCTTAATATTTTCACCCAAAAAGAAGTATCGGCTTTAAGCGGAAACACGGAGTTGAAAGACCTGCATAATATTTTTCCTTGGTTAGCACCAACACGCACCAGCGAAGCGGGTAAAAAGGATTTCATTACCCAGCCGGAACAAGGCCATCCGTACCAAATGTATTGGGGAATGCCGCGCCGGATTCGATTGGATTTTAAGGCAGCTGAAGCAGGAGACTGTGATATTAGCCATGAAGCCACTGAACGATTAATTTCACGGTATCGGACTAAAAATCTAGGCGTAAATTACAGTAGCACATGGCTGCATCCTTTGACGCCTTATGTTAGAGATCCTCAAAAAGAATCCTATTCCGTCAAAGCTCAAGTGGGCGGTTTCAGTTATCGCCATTGGCTAGGCTTGGTTTTAGAAGATGAAAAAAACCATAAGCAGGCGGCTAAAGTGGTGCAGGTTTATTTAAACAGTCGTCAGGAAATAATTTCAGGCGACGGCCAGCCGCGTTTATGGCTATTCGGTTACGACATGGACAACATGAAAGCCCGATGTTGGTATGAAACCACGATGCCGGTATTTCCAATTCCGCAACACAGTCGAAGTAGTGTGCAGGGATTTATTAGCCGAATGCTTGATGCCGCGACCGAAGTGGCTCTGGATGTCCGTTCCACCTTAAAACAGGCTTGGTTTTCAAAACCAAAAGAAGCGAAAGGCGAAATTTCATTTACCGATACCCAGTTTTGGCAGCTTACTGAGACAGAGTTTTATCGTTTATTGGAAAAACTGATTAACTGCGGTGAAGACGAAAAACGAGTCAACGCACTTTTTGATGAGTGGAAAAGAGTCCTGCGAACTCAAGCTTTGACGCTATTCGACCATTGGGCGTTATCCAGCAATAACGAAGACGGCGACATGAAACGAGTCGTCGTTGCGCGTCGCCAGCTGAAAATATGGCTAAACGCCGGTAAAAACATCAAAGCATTAGTAGCTTAAGGAGCATGGGCATGAGTGATGAAAATAAAGAAGAGAAAACTGAAAAAGCTCGTTACAACGTGTTGTGGCGAGAGCAGGAACAACAGGCTATAAAAGAATGGTGGCAAAACTTAGATGACAATCGCGGTGGGCGGGCTAAATTGCGTCGTTGCGAAAAGCCTGAGGACATTTTGATGCTATCGGGTTTTTATGAGTTACAACAGCGATTCCCGAAAACGCCGACATTGGCTTTAGCCGCAGTGGCAGGATTACTAGCCCACGTTAAAACTAATAGTGAATACAGTTTCCCTAAACAGTTAGGCCAACAAAAAGAGCATAGCGGCAAAGCGGTTTTCAGCGAACTTCGTTTTCAACAATTACTCGCCAGCCATGATATAGACGAGTTATACGAAAACCTGCGCCGCGCCGTCATGCAACTAAATCGTACGGCTAATGTGCTGTCTTTGGCTGATGGCGTATTGCATTGGTCGCAAGAACAGCGCGATAAAAACCAATTTGATGAACGCCCGGAGCAACGTTTTAAATTTGCCTGGGCAAAAGCGTATTTCAGTGAAGTTTTAACCTATTCCAAATAAACATAAGGAAAAATATACCATGACACAATTTATCCAATTACATGCTTTAGTTTCTTACCCGCCGTCTAATCTTAACCGCGATGATTTAGGCAGGCCTAAAACCGCGATTATGGGCGGCGCAACACGCTTGCGTATTTCGTCGCAGAGCTTAAAAAGAGCCTGGCGGACTTCGGAACTGTTTGAAAGTGCGTTGGGTGAGCACAAGGGCATACGTACCAAACGCATTGGTATTGAAATTAAAAACGCATTAATAGCTCAAGGCGTAGAAGAAAAAAATGCATTTGAATGGGCGGCACTTATGGCGGCTTGTTTTGGCAAAGTAAAAACCAAAAAAGATAAAGAGGGCGGCGAACCGTTAGAAATTGAACAACTAGCGCATATAGCGCCTGAAGAACAACGACTGATTGATGCTTTAGTGACAAAATTGGCGACAGAAAAACGAGCGCCCGAAGAGGGCGAATTAACGTTATTACGGCAAAAACCTAAAGCCGTCGACATAGCCTTATTCGGCAGAATGCTAGCCTCAAGCCCGGCCTACAATGTGGAAGCCGCCGCCCAAGTCGCACATGCTATCACCGTACATGCGGTCAAAGTCGATGACGATTATTTCACCGCTGTTGATGACCTGAATAAACACGATGAAGATACCGGTGCTGCGCATATCGGCGAAACAGGCTTTGCTTCGGGCGTGTTTTATTTATATGTGTGCATCAACAAAACCTTGCTGTGTGAGAACCTCCAAAATGACAGTGAGTTGGTTAATAAAACCTTAACCGCTTTCATCGAGTCCATGACTAAAGTATCGCCCACCGGTAAACAAAACAGTTTCGCTTCCAGGGCTTACACGTCTTATTTGTTGGCAGAAAAAGGGCCGCAACAACCGCGTTCTTTATCGGTTGCCTTTTTAAAGCCTGTGTATGGTAACGACATATTGGACGAAGCAATTAAAAGCTTAAACAAACAGCGAGAGCATTTCGATAATGTTTATGGTGTGTGTGCAGATGATAGAAAATCCTGCCTAGTTACGACTGAAAAAAGCGAGGGTAGCTTAAGTGAAATTATCGGTTTTTTGACAGCAGGTGAGCCATGCAGCAATACTTGAGCTTCCAACTGTACGGCGTATTAGCCTCATGGGGCGAGCAAGCGGTAGGCGAGTCTCGGCACAGTGCGACGCATCCGTCACGTTCGGCAATATTGGGTTTATTAGCAGCGGCATTGGGCATTAAGCGCGAACAAGAACAAGCTTTAAAATGCTTGTCGGATTCGGTGGCTATGGGCTTTAAAGTGATGCACAGCGGCTTAGTGCTTAAGGATTATCACACCGTACACGTTCCTTCCGAGGACAAAAAAAACAAGCACCGTTATACCCGTCGCGATGAATTGAGTTCCGGGAAATTAGGTACGGTCTTATCCAGTCGTGAATATCGCCAAGACGCCTTGGCTTTAGCTGCGGTATGGTTAAATGAACAAGCCGGTTACAGCTTAGAACAGTTGAAGCAAGCGTTGCAACAGCCAAGCTTTCAACTTTATTTAGGGCGTAAGTCTTGCCCGTTAAGTCTGCCGGTTAGCCCTAAAATTATTGCAGCCGATTCGTTTATATCGGCTTTAGAGCAATATCCACCGTTTGAAGCCGAAAAGAAACACTATTTGGGTTTGGAAAATATCACCTATTATTGGGAAAAAAGCCCTCACAGCGGCATTGAAAACTACAGCTACCGGGTGCCGCGTTACGATCAGCCGTTAAACCGCAAGCATTGGCAATTTTGCTCACGCGATGAATATGTATTGTTAGCAACAGGAGAAAGTCATGTATCTGAGTCGCGTTAATGTGTTGGCTGAACAGCCCGACCAACTGGCGAAAATATTAAAAGCCGATTATTACGAACTTCACCGGTTGTTATGGCTGCTTTTTCCCGAGCTGCAAGAAAATGCTCCGCGCGACTTTTTGTTTCGTCGCGATGAGAGTAAAAGATTTCCTGTTTTTTATGTGCAGTCGCCAATTAAGCCAAGCCCATTGGCGGGTATTTTGGCGGTTGAATCCAAGGAATTTAACCCGCAGCTCAAAGCGGGTGACAAACTGCGGTTCACTTTACGAGCGAATCCGGTAGAACAGATTACCAAGGAGCGAACTACAGAAGAACAAGAACTGTTGCGGATTGACCGGCAAAAAAAAGGCTTAAGGGACAAGGAAACACTCCCTATGAGAAGGATTCGTCATGATGTGGTCATGCAGCTGAAAAAAACGCTCTCAGATGAAGTGGAGCAGTATTCACAGGCTGAGTTAGAACAGCTGGCGGGCGAAACATGGTTGGAGAAAAAAGCTGAAAACAATGGCTTTAAGTTGCTTTCAGTCATGGCCGACGGTTATCAACAGCATCATTTTAAAAAACGCGGCATCAAAATCAGCACCCTGGATTTTCAAGGCGTTTTAGAGGTTACTGAGCCGGAGTTATTTATACAAAAAGCACTTTATAAAGGCATAGGCCCCGCCAAAGCCTTCGGTTGCGGACTGCTTTCTTTATCAAGGGTTTAAACTAAACTGAATTTGGTTTATATTTAGGTCTTTTGAGAATCGCGAGAACACTATGAATCTATCAAAAAACATTAAACCGATCAGCTATCTCAAGGCTAATGCCGCTCAGGTCGCTTTGGAATTAAAAGATTCCGGCCAAGCGATGGTCATTACTCAAAACGGCGAAGCCACTATGGTGGTTCAGTCCGTTGCCGAGTATGAGCGTATGCAGGAAACCTTGGCATTGTTGAAAATGCTGGCGCAAAGCCAGCAAGCGGTCAGTTTAGGGAAAACCGTCTCCAGTGCAGATGCGTTTAGCCAATTGCGGGCGAAGCGCGGGTTGGCATGACGCTGGAGGTTGTTCTATCGGAACCGGCGCTGGCTGATTTACTGGACATTAATGATTATTACCTATGCGAAGTCAGTGATCATGTTGCGGGTAAGATCATTGATGGCTTGGAAGTCGCTGTAAACAATTTAGCTGAATTTCCTGATCGGGGCAGTATTCCCAAGGAGTTGTTGTCTTTGGGGATTCGGCAGTATCGGCAAGTGATTGAAAAGCCTTATCGGATTATTTACGAAACATTTGCCGATAAAATTGTGATTCATGCAATACTCGATGGACGGCGCGACATGGAAAGTTTACTCATGCAGCGTATTTTACGTGTCTGAGATTGGAGCTATTCTTATTGGTCAGAATTTAATGCTATATTGCGTATGACAGCCATACAAGAGCGAACGGGGTTTGGAATGCTCAACTGCGGTTTTTAGAATAAACAATTGTATACAGTGGCTTGGTGTAAAGGGCCAAAATTGGCATCTGGTTTTTTTACACTCCCCATACGTTATGATAGCGATAATAAATTAAACGAACCGGACAAACATGCACAACTTCATCGCCAACATTAACCAGCTCGCTGAGCAAATCCCCGATATTCTTATTGTTTGGTTATACGGCTCGCGGGCTAAAGGAAATGCGCATCCAAACAGTGACTATGATCTGGCGATAGCATTTAAATCGTTTATCAAAAATGACCCATTGAAAAAACGTTTGCGTCCAGAATGCCTTGCACTGGATTGGCAACAGGCTCTAGGCTTACATGATTTCCAACTTTCAATTGTTGACATTAATCAAGCGCCGATTCCTTTGGCTTTTGAAATTATTCAAGCTGATAAGGTCTTGTTTTGCCGTGATGAAGACAGGTTATGGCAAGAAATACGGCGTATCCATAGCCGCATGGAGTTAGATTATGCCTAAAAGCTACCTTATAGCCATTACACAGCATACTCAGGAATGCCTGGAAGACCTTAACGAACTATCAAAGATTGCCAAACAACGGCCTTTTAACCGCATTGAACGCCGCGCCGCCGAACGGGCTTTACAGGTTCTTATTGAAGCCGGAATCGGTGTGGCAAAATACTGGCTGAAATCCTGCCGGAAAAACATTCCATTGGATGCTTACGATAGTTTCAACAAACTGGCTGAAATGGGCAAACTTTCAATAGATGAACTTAAACAATGGCGAAAAATCATCGGTATGCGTAACGCTTTAGTGCATGATTACCTGACCATTGACGACGAATTATTGCAGGCGCTACTTTCAGAACAGGCATACCAGTTTCTGGTTGATTTTATTATGCAGGCAAAGAGCCAATTGGATGATGGTTGCGATTGGCCTTAATATTAAGGCCTTGACTGCCGGCTATTATCGTTGATCTGGATTTTGATGTTATATTGCGTATGACAAGTCAT
Source organism: Methylobacter sp. (assembly GCA_030655535.1). GTDB lineage: Bacteria > Pseudomonadota > Gammaproteobacteria > Methylococcales > Methylomonadaceae > Methylobacter_A. The sequence continues at coordinate 18,177 of JAURVK010000105.1, forward strand.
ACAAGAGGTGAGGTGATATTATGAGAATTAATGCACGTTTAGATGAGAGTCATGAAAAAAAACTACAGGCCATTCAGCAGGCAACAGCCTTAAGTACATCCGAAATAATTAAGCAGGCTTTGGATTTGCTTTATGAAAAAACTACCTTAACCGGCAGACAAAAAAATCAAAAATTGATTGAAATGCTGGCGGGTACGGCTGAAGGTCCGGAAGATTTATCAGTAAATTATAAAGAATATCTTTATCAAGGCTGGAAAGAAAAATAGGGTATTGAGTGATACAGGTTTTTGGTATGCTTTTTTTAACCCTAAAGATAAATTCCATCCGCATTCACTAGCGGTGATGCAGCGGCTGGATGAGGGATTGATAACGACTTGGCAGTCATTACTGAAACCTGTTATTTGTTGGGGAAGGCATTGGGGAGCAAGAGCCAACTACGTTTTTTACAGGCACTTGATGCGGACTATGTTGATGTATTTCAAATTCATCCGAAACATTTACCTCATATTCAACGGTTAATGCACAAATACGCCGATCTCCCCATGGACTTGGCCGATGCCTCATTAGTTATTCTGGCCGAAGAGTTAGGCTATGGTCGTATACTCTCAACCGATCAACGCGATTTTAAAACCTATCGCTGGAAAAATCACAAGCCATTCCAAAACCTCTTATTGCCGGAATAGTCATGCTTCCACCCCTAAGACCCATCACCATGAAAGAACGCGTCTCCATGGCTTTTATCGAAAAAGGCCAGGTCGATGTTAAAGACGGCGCTTTCGTGGTCATCGACGAAACCGGTATTAGAACGCATATCCCGGTCGGCAGTATCGCCTGCATCATGCTCGAACCGGGTACGCGGGTTTCTCATCAGGCCGTCACTTTGGCCGCCAGAGCCGGAACCTTGCTTGTTTGGGTCGGCGAGGCCGGGGTGCGGCTTTATGCCTCCGGTCAGCCGGGTGGGGCGCGTTCGGATCGGTTGCTGTATCAGGCCAAGTTGGCATTGGACGATGTGGCGCGGTTAAAAGTGGTGCGCAAAATGTACGAAATCCGTTTCGGCGAAAAGCCGCCGGAACGGCGTAGCGTCGAACAACTGCGCGGCATAGAAGGCGCTCGCGTTAAAAAAATCTACCAGTTATTAGCCAAACAGGCCGGGGTGGAATGGAAAGGTCGCAGATATGACCAGACGGATTGGGATAACAGCGATATGCCGAACCGCTGTGTCAGTTCGGCAACGGCCTGTTTGTACGGCATCAGCGAAGCGGCGGTGCTGGCGGCAGGATACGCGCCCGCTATCGGCTTTATTCATACCGGCAAACCCTTGTCATTCGTCTATGACATCGCCGACTTGTTCAAGTTTGACGACATTATTCCTCATGCTTTTAAGATCGCCGCCAAAAATTATCACAACCCGGAAAGGGAAGTGCGCTTGATGTGTCGCGATATTTTCCGGCAAAGCAAAATTCTCAAAAAAATCATTCCCACCATAGAAGAAGTCCTGGCCGCCGGCGAACTTGAACTGCCGAAACCGGCTGAAGAGAATATCGCTCCAGCTATTCCAAATCCTGAGAGTATCGGCGATGTTGGTCATCGTAGTTGAAAACGTCCCGTACCGGTTAAGAGGTCGATTAGCCGTTTGGCTGATTGAGATTCGGGCGGGCGTTTATGTCGGCGATTTATCGGTCAAAGTCAGGGAGATGATCTGGTCGCAAATTGTAGACGGTATTGAAGAAGGCAATGCGATTATGGCCTGGAGCACCAATACCGAATCGGGTTTTGATTTTGTTACTTTGGGTAAAAACCGTCGTTTGCCGGTCGAGTTTGACGGACTCAAACTGGTTTCTTTTTATCCTGTGGAAGACCAAAAGGATGAAGATGCTCTTTAACAATTTAATGGCAAAAAACCGGTGTTTTTTCGGTAGAAAAAATGGAGTGGTTATTCTGGTTGATTAACAATGTGTTATGATCAGTGTGTTCCCCACACCCGTGGGGATGAACCGCGTCGATGACGAGCGCAGAACGGGCGGCAGCGGTGGTCCCCACACCCGTGGGGATGAACCGCCATTAAACGAGTCATTAATAAAAGACATCATGTGTTCCCCACACCCGTGGGGATGAACCGAATCCTATCTATAGTGTTTCTGGTGCACCCAAGTGTTCCCCACACCCGTGGGGATGAACCGCACACGGGATAAATAACGGCAGATGAAACAGCGTGTTCCCCACACCCGTGGGGATGAACCGTGGAAACCGCCCCAGCAATCACTATCGACATCGTGTTCCCCACACCCGTGGGGATGAACCGGTCACCACCTTGACCACATTATGCCGCTTGCCGTGTTCCCCACACCCGTGGGGATGAACCGTGATGTGAAAATGGCTGATCCAAACATAACCGGTGTTCCCCACACCCGTGGGGATGAACCGCTCTTTAATTTCCATCGCCATTAACCTCATTCGTGTTCCCCACACCCGTGGGGATGAACCGGCAGGGTGACGGCGCAACTTTGCGCCATCACCGTGTTCCCCACACCCGTGGGGATGAACCGCGCAGAGGCGTATGCAATCGCTTACGACCTGAGTGTTCCCC
>JAURVK010000114.1 GCA_030655535.1 Methylobacter sp.
AAAAAGCGCGAATAAATTCGCGCCCACGCCATAAACTTAATGGCAGTGATATTTCATGCAGGAACGATAATAATTTTTTAACTGGAGTTTTATTTGAAACCGGTAAAAGTAGGTGTATTAGGATTAGGGACTGTCGGTGGCGGCACCGTCAATGTGTTGAAGCGAAATGCGGCAGAAATTGCCCGCAGGGCAGGGCGTGAAATTATCATTACTCGCGCCTCGGCAAATGATTTAAACAAGCCGCGTATTTGCGACACGCAAGGCATAGTGTTGACGACCGATCCGTATGAAATCATCAATGACCCCGAAATTGAAATCATTCTGGAGCTCATTGGCGGGGCAGGGCCGGTCAAAGACATGGTGTTAACAGCCATAGAAAACGGCAAGCATGTCGTTACCGCCAATAAGTCGCTGATTGCTTTGCATGGCAACGAGATTTTTGCCAAAGCCAGCGAAAAAGGCGTGATTGTCGCCTTTGAAGCCGCTGTTGCCGGAGGCATTCCCATTATCAAAGCCATCCGCGAAGGTTTAAGCGGTAACCGGATTGAATGGTTAGCGGGCATCATCAACGGCACGGGTAATTTTATCCTGACCGAAATGCGCGATAAAGGCCGCGATTTTGCCGACGTATTAAGCGAGGCGCAAGCTCTGGGCTATGCAGAAGCCGACCCCACTTTTGATGTGGAAGGCATAGATGCCGGTCATAAATTAACCATTCTGGCTTCGATTGCTTTTGGCATCCCCTTGCAATTCGACAAGGTTTATACCGAGGGTATTACCAAAATCACCCGCGACGATGTCGAGTACGCGGAACAACTGGGTTACCGCATTAAACATCTGGGCATCGCCCGAAAAACGCCGGAAGGAATCGAATTAAGAGTGCATCCGACGCTGATCCCTGAGCGTCGCCTTATCGCCAACGTAGACGGCGTGATGAATGCCGTGCTGGTCAAAGGCGATGCAGTCGGCGCTACGCTTTATTATGGAGCCGGAGCCGGAGCCGAACCGACCGCATCCTCGGTAGTTGCCGATGTGATCGATGTGGTCAGAGCCTTAACGGCCGACCCTGAAAACCGTGTGCCGCATTTAGCCTTTCAGGCCAATGCCTTAGCCGACATTCCGGTATTGCCATCTGAACTATTCAGAACCTCTTATTATCTGCGCTTGAATGCTGAAGATAAACCGGGTGTTTTGGCCGAAGTGACCCGGATTCTGGCTAATCATCAAATCAGCATTGAAGCTATTAGCCAGAAAGAACCGCTGAAGAATGAAACTTCGATACCGATTATCATACTGACTCAGATTACGCTTGAAAAAGAAATGAACGCGGCTATCGCTGAGATTGAAGCATTAAAAACCGTTACCGGTAAAGTCAACCGCATCCGTCTGGAAACTTTGGGATAAATAAAACATATGTCTACGCACAAACATTACACCGGTTTAATAGAACGCTATAGAGATCGTCTGCCTGTTAGCGAAACCACCCGCATCATCAGTCTAAACGAAGGCAATACGCCGCTGATCCAATTGCAGAATATCCCGCGATTGATCGGTAAAGAGGTTGATATTTATGTTAAATTCGAAGGCCTGAATCCGACCGGTTCATTCAAGGATCGCGGCATGACCATGGCGGTCACTAAAGCCGTGGAAGCGGGCAGTCAAGCCATTATCTGCGCCTCAACCGGCAATACCTCAGCTTCTGCCGCAGCCTACGCGGCGCGCGCCGGAATTAAAGCGTTCGTGTTAATACCCGACGGTAAAATTGCCCAGGGTAAATTGGCGCAAACCTTAATGTACGGCGCTGAAATTATCCAGATTAACGGCAACTTCGATAAAGGCATGGCGTTGGTTAAAGAAGTCGCTGAACAGGCGCCGGTTACCATCGTTAACTCGATCAATCCGTTCAGAATTGACGGACAAAAAACCGCCGCCTTTGAAATCGTCGACGACCTCGGTTGCGCGCCTGATTACCACTGCTTGCCGGTCGGCAATGCCGGAAATATCACCGCCTACTGGAAAGGCTATACCGAATATGCCACCGATCGCGCGTGCAGTAATCGTCCGGTCATGTGCGGTTATCAGGCGGCAGGAGCCGCGCCGTTCGTAGCCGGTCGCATGATCGACGAACCGGAAACCATAGCCACAGCGATACGCATCGGCCATCCGCAATCCTGGGATTTTGCCTGGGCGGCACAAAAAGAATCCGGCGGCTGGTTTGACAAGTTCACCGACGAACAGATTTTAGCCGCACAAAAAATGCTGTCCCAGTATGAAGGTATTTTTTGCGAACCTGCCTCGGCAGCCTCATTAGCCGGAGCTATTCAAGACATTATTTCCGGAAAAATTCCCGAAGGCAGTAAAATTGTCTGTACCTTAACCGGTAACGGCTTAAAAGATCCTGATACGGCTATAGCGCAATGCGCCGCCACGCATCCGGTGACCATTGAAGCCAGTTTGGATGCAGTTAAGCGGGTGATTTTAGACAGTTTGTAAAATTATTTTCACCACGAAGAATACGAAGCCGATCATTGTGAGGCGAGCATCCTTTCAAATGGATTGCAGGCGAAATATCTAAATGGAGTTGCAAAATTAAGGCATAAACTTGTTTCATCCAATATTATCATTATTGTCGCCGGTATATGCGTGTCTGGTTATGGCTCCATTTGGTAGCCAAGGTGAGGTGGGCAGTCCTGTAGGCCGGAATAAGCCTGTTCGAGCGATAGCGAGAACTGGTGTTTCCGGCAACACACTGCACATGAAGCAGATTATTAAATATTATATTAAAGTCAGGTGATAAATTTACTATGAATATAGAAATAATCCGTCAAGAAGCATTGCTACTTCCGCCTCAAGAGCGGGCACAATTGGCAGAGCAATTGTTATCCAGTCTCGACACCCTAACGGAAACAGAAGTTGAACAGCTTTGGTTTCAAGAGGCCGCACGTCGTGCTGATGAAATGGACTCAGGGTTGGTACAACGCATTCCTGCCGACGTGGTTAATCGGGAAGCTCAAGCACTCTTAAGGTGAGTTATTTTTTTAACCCGAAGGCGCGGGTCGAACATTTGGAGCATGTTGCCTATTATGAATCACGGCAACAGGGTTTGGGCGCGCGTTATCTTGCTGTCTTTAATGCGGCAATGGGCAAAGCTTGTGCTTCTCCACACCGCTACAAAATCGAGTTTCCGCCTAATATTCGACGGTATCGGCTTCCTGGCTTTCCGTACAATATCCTTTGCCGGCAAGCAGGTACAGATGTTGAGGTGTTGGTTGTTGCACCGCATCGTCGTCGCCCGGATTATTGGTTGGATAGAGTTTAACGGTAAACCATGATCGGGTTTATTGTAGGGAGTGCTGTGCGCGCCTTTTTTGAAGGTTAGAGATGATGATTTTCTACCTTTGGCGCGCACGGCACGCTCTACGCTAAGTTTCCGGTTAACTTCGAGTCTTCGTGGTGAATTTTTTTTAAAATCTAAAGCCGGCTTCTGTCGGCTTTTTTATTGGGAAACCCATGTATTATCAAGGCGTAAAAAAAATCATAGTTACCCGTCCGGTCACGAAAACACGCGCTAACTTAGGCGAAATGCATCCGATAATAGCGCGTATCTTTTTAGCCAGGGGTTTAACTTCGGAAGCTGAATTGGACAGGACGCTGGCAAAACTTCCATCACCGTGGCTGTTATCGGGCATGGAAGCTTTGGTGGGGCATTTGATCACTGCGATCAATGAACAACAACGGATTTGTATCGTAGCCGACTTTGATGCCGATGGCGCAACCAGTTGTGCCGTGGCTATCAAGGGCTTGCAGTTGCTGGGGGCAGGGCAGGTGTCATTCGTCGTGCCCAACCGCTTTGAATACGGTTACGGTTTGACGCCTGAAATCGTCGAACTGGTTAAGCGGCAAAATCCCGATGTGATTATTACCGTCGATAACGGCATATCGAGTATAGACGGGGTTAAGGTGGCCAAGGATCTGGGCATCAAAGTTCTGATTACCGATCATCATTTGCCGGGACATGAGCTGCCTATTGCAGACGCTATTGTAAATCCCAATCTGGCCGATGATAAATTTCCCGGAGGCGCATTGGCCGGTGTCGGCGTTATGTTTTATGTATTAATGGCGTTAAGGAGCCGGTTAAGGGAACAAAACTGGTTTGAGCTTAACCAAACTCAGGAGCCTAATCTGGCCCAGTTGCTGGATTATGTCGCATTGGGTACGGTCGCCGACGTGGTGCCGCTGGATCAAACCAACCGGGCTCTGGTGCATCAGGGTTTGTTGCGGATACGAACGGGGCGCTCGCATCCTGGGATTAATGCGCTTATCGAAGTGTCAGGCAGGAAACCCGAAGCCATTTTTTCCTCCGATTTGGGTTTTGCGCTGGGACCCAGGCTTAATGCCGCCGGCCGTATGGACGATATGTCGCTGGGGATTCAATGCCTGTTAACCGAAGACCCAGAACTGGCAAAACAAATGGCGCTGCAACTCGATGAGCTGAATAATGACCGGCGCGAGATCGAAGGGCAAATGAAAAATGAAGCCATGGTACTGTTAAGCGAGATGAAAAAGCTTGATGAACATCATTTGCCTGCGGGGGTTTGCTTGTTTGACGCAAACTGGCACCAAGGTGTTATCGGCATTTTGGCGTCGCGCATTAAAGATCAATTGCATCGTCCCGTTATTGCTTTTGCGCCTGCCGGAAAAGATGAGATAAAAGGCTCCGCGCGCTCAATTCCAGGCGTTCATATTCGGGATGTGTTGAGTGATATTGCCGCACTACACCCTAAATTGCTGAGTAAATTCGGCGGTCATGCGATGGCGGCGGGCATGAGTTTGAAAATGCACGACTATCCGCCTTTTGCCCTGGCTTTTGATGCTTTGGTCAGAAAGCGTCTGCTTACTATCGATCTGGAGCAGAAAATCCATTCCGATGGCGAGTTGACTGAAAAAGAGATGACTATTGAGTTTGCCGAATTATTGCAAAACGCCGGGACTTGGGGACAGGAGTTTCCCGAACCTGTTTTTGATGGCGTTTTTGATGTTATTCAATCGCGTATTGTCGGTCAGCGTCATCTTAAATTAGTGCTGAGAAAACCGTTCGGCGATTTGTTGATCGATGCGATTGCCTTTTATGTGGATCAGCCGGAAAACTGGCTGGGTTTAAGGCACATCAAGGCGGCTTACAAACTGGATATCAATGAATTCAGGGGGAATCGCAATGTGCAGCTTATAGTGCAGTACCTGGAAAAAATCACATAAAAAAAGGGCGGTTCAACCGCCCTTTTTTGTATTACAGTGCGGTGCTTATTTTTTTGTTTCTGCCGGGGCTGCGGGTTCAGGTTCGGCGGCTTTGGCAGGTTCTACTGCCGGAGTAGCCGCTTCGCCTTCAACCGCTTCAACAGGCTGTTCAGCAGGAGCAGGAGCAGCTTCAGCTTTCGGTTGTTCGTCGGTCAGCGGCACCAATATTTCTACTTTTGCCTGTTTACGCAATGTTTCTATCATGTCCTGAACTTTTTTGCGTTGCAGGAAAGGCATCAGCTGCTCTTTAACCGCTTCCAATGGAGGAGGCGTTAACGCACGAGAATCTTCTTTTAAAATCACATGGAAGCCAAACTGGGTTTTAACCGGCTCTTTGGTGTATTTGCCCTTTTCCAGTGCAGCTGTGGCTTCGGAGAAAGGAGCAACCATTTGTGCAGCAGAAAACCAGCCTAAATCACCGCCATTTTGCGATTCTTTAGCGTCTAATGAATGCTTGTTGGCTAATTTGGCAAAATCTGCACCTTTATTCAATTCAGCAATCAGTTTTTTAGCTTCTGCTTCGGTTTTAACCAGAATATGACGCGCTTTAAATTCGGTTCCCTTTTCAGCGGCAATTTTACTGTCGTATTCAGCTTTAATTTCAGCATCAGTGACAGGATTGGCTTTGATGAAGTTTTGCAGGTTAGCTTGGGTTAATAACGCCTTTTTAGCGGCCTCTAGCTGCGCTGCCAATTCAGGCGACTTATCCAGTTGCTTTTGCGTGGCATCCTGAACCAGCAACTCACGCTGAATGAGCTCTTCAATCAATTTTTCTTTAGGAAAAACTTGTCCGTGGCTGCGCTCTGCGATTTCTTTTTCCAGCGCTTCCAGCGTCGATTTGGCGATATACTGACCATTGACAACTGCAATTGCATCGGCTTTATCAATCGCAGTTGCAGCAGGAGTAGTGCTGCCTGTATCAGTTGTTTGTTCTTGATTACAACCGGCAAGCAATGCTGTGCCGACAATCAGTAGAGGGATGAATTTTTTTTTCATTTATAGTCTTCCTTTAGTATCTTCAGAGGGTGAAATAGCATTAATGCCTAAGGCATGAATTTGTTGTTTCATCATGTCGCCCAGCGCGTTATAAACAAGCTGGTGTCGCTGAACTAAAGATCTGTCTTCAAAAATTTCAGCGACAATAGTGACATGATAATGACCGCCGCCGCTACGTGCGCCGGCATGTCCGGCATGAGCTGCACTGTTATCAATAATTTCTAAAAGCTCTGGTTTAAAAGCGTCATTTAACAGCTTTTTAATTAACTCGGATGTCATTGTGGAAAGACCTTTTTAAATGGTTTAACGGTAACCTTAACATAAACCCCGGCATCGATATAGGGATCGGCATCTGCCCATTGCCTAGCATCGGCAAGGCTTTCAAACTCGGCAATCACCAGACTGCCGGTAAAACCGGCTGAACCTGGATTATCACTGTCAATTGAAGGATGGGGACCTGCTAAAACCAGTCGTCCGGCATCCTGTAGTTCTTGTAGTCGTTTAAGATGCATCGGGCGCACGGAGAGTCTTTTTTCCAGACTCTCCGCTATATCTTCACTGATAATGGCGTATAACACGTTCTATTCCTCTGTATCGGGGATGTGCTTATATAAAAAAACCATTTGCAACAAAATGAAAACAACCATTAAAGCGGGTACGCCAAACGTTTTAAAGGTAACCCAATCATCAGTATCGTAATTGTACATCACATACAGGTTGATAAAACCTACACTGATAAAAAAGCAGCCCCATAGGGTATTTAATCGTTTCCAGATCAATGCAGGCAAGGTTAAGCTGCCGGACAGCATTTTTTCAATAAAGGGTTTTTTACCAACATACTGGCTACCCAAAAAGGCTGCGCCGAATAGCCATTCTATGATGGATAGTTTCCATTTGATAAATTGCTCATCCTGTAAGTAAATGGTTGCCCCCCCCATCACCAGAATCAATCCCAAGGTAATCCATTGCATGGTCTCGACCTTACGGTATTTAAACCAGGCAAAAGCTACCTGAATAATGGTTGCAACGATGACAACGGCGGTGGCGACATAGATATCGTAAAGTTTAAACGCGATAAAAAATAAAAGTATGGGGAAAAACTCGAAAAGCTGTTTCATTAGTCACTGAGGGTAAGGTGATCAGGCGTAAGCATCTATTCCTGTTATCAATTGAGCACGTTGATCTTGCAGCGGTGCATTGAATTCCTGATTGTAGGCAGAAAGTGCTCTTTGGGTTCGTGAATTGGTCAGTTTAATAATATTATTTTGGCTGGTTAAATCAATGCTTAAGCCAACATTGTCCAGTGTTTTTTTAATCTCTTCAGGTCTAGAAGGCTGATTAACTTTTTTGTCAGGAGCATCCTTTGCGACAGATAGCTCATTTTCGTCTTTATTTTGCGCACTATTATTCCTAGCGACTTTCTGGTTAAGGCCTATGGGCGAAAAAGTTAATGATGAATTATGAACTCTCATATTTAAAGCGAGTTGCTACACGAATTTAACACGGTTCATTGTAAAATCTTTAGTGAGGAATGTACACGCTTAAACAACCGTTTCTGTTAAAATATCCGTTATTTTTGGAGAAAATCTGTGGATAAAAACACGAAAACAGAATTAGAGGCTGCTGCATTCAGGCGCTTAGTCAAGCATTTGCAAAAAAACACCGACGTTCAGAACATCGATTTAATGATATTGGCGGATTTTTGCCGAAACTGTCTGGCTAAATGGTATATGGCGGAGGCGGTAGAGCAGGGCATAGCGATGGATTACGAGCAAGCCAGAGAAATCGTCTACGGTATGCCTTATAGCGAGTGGAAAGATAAATTTCAAACCGAAGCCACAGCCGAACAATTGGCCGCCTTCGAACGCAAACAACAAACCAAACAATGATGATGATCGACAAATCGCAATACGACGCTATGTTTTCCGGCGTCATCGGGCAGGATTATGAGTTGCTCAATTTAATCTGCCCGTTAGCCACCAAAATGAGCCGCTTGGTAGGCGATAAAGCTTCTGAATATGCGGCGCAAACAACCGATAATCTTAATGTTGTGGAGCTGGGCGGCGGCACCGGCATTACCACCTTATCATTATTAACTGCATCAGATAATTTCACTATCATGAGTATCGATAACGAGCCGGTTATGCAGGAACAAGCCAAAAAGCATCTGCACAAATGGGCGGCAAACGGCAAACTGGTTTTTTGCGGCGATGATGCATTAACGGCGCTAAAAAACATTGCGACTGACAGCGTCGATATAGTGGCTTCGGCCTATACCCTGCACAACTTTCACGATACTTATCGTAAGGAAGTCATGCGGCAGATCTTCAGGATTTTAAAACCCGGCGGTCAATTCATTAACGGCGACCGTTACGCTTTGGATGATATTTCCCTTCATACGCGAACCATACAGCAGGAAGTCAGCGGTTATTTCAAAGTATTAACCCAGATCAATAAACTGGACGTGCTGGAGCGCTGGATAGTGCATTTGTTTAGCGATGAATCGGAAAATCACGTGATGCGTGAATCGGTAGCGTTAGCTCAGCTACAGGACGCCGGCTTTTCAGATATCAATCTTTCCAATAGACTTGAAGTCAACGCGCTGGTGACAGCCACAAAGCCCGGTTAATCAATTGCCCATGAAACACATTCTTAGTTCTTTCTTGTTACTGATTGCCACCGCCCAACTAAGCGGCTGTACCAGCTTGGGCAGAGGCATGGCCGAAGCCTTTCTGGAAAAACAACAATCGGCCGATACCCGCATCTGCGAAATATGGGGAAAATCTTTCGATGGACTTGCGCCGTTTCTGGGCAATAAGCAAGGCAAGATGAAGGTACTCATGGTGCATGGAGTAGGTGATCATTCGCCGGGATATTCAACTCAATTTGTAGAAAAACTGGCTGAAGAGCTGGATTTACCGGCCATGTCAGCGCAGTATAAAAACATCTCACTGACAAGTCGGCTTGATTCAAGCAAAAATCTGGGCAACTTAAGAATTAACCGTTTGCTAAGTAAAGACAAAAGCAGAGAGTTAATGTTTTATGAGTTAACGTGGTCTGCCATAACTGCCAAGCAAAAAGAAGTGCTGGCCTATGATAATTCTGGAGAATATTCGTTTCGCAGAGCCGAAGTAAATAATTTGATGAAAAAATTCTCCAATGATACCGGTCCCGACCCGATTATCTATCTGGGAGAGAGTAGGGAAGACATACTGGTTTCATTCGGCCAATCTTTATGTTGGATGACAAAAAGCAATTGGGTTGACTTGCCTGATGATGTAAAGCAGGCCTGTTCATTTAATGATGACACCACAGCAACGAATATGCGGGTAGATCAATATGCCTTTATTTCGCACAGCTTAGGCAGTCGCATCATTATCGATGGAATGCAGCGTATTGCTTCTTTGCTGGATAAACGCAATGTCGAATTTAGCGATGCTTTAAAAAATAAAGAAATCCCCATTTATATGATGTCCAACCAACTGCCCATGTTGCAGTTAGGGCGTAAATTACCCGATGTAAGCAATCAAAAAGCAGCCTATTGTCAGCCGAATGGCGAAAAGTATAATCAACGCATGCTGTCTAAAACGCCCATCATTGCCTTTAGCGATCCCAACGATTTGTTAAGTTATGCGATTCCTCACGGTTTTGTAGAAAAATATCTGGATTCAAGATTATGTATTGATGTCACTAATATTAACATCAACGTAGCGAGCATCTTTGACGCATTCGGTCTGGGCAAACTTGCCAATCCAATTGATGCGCACGTAGGCTATGATACCGATAATCGGGTGATTGCACTCATTGCCAAGGGCATTGACAACAAGAACACCGCTAAAATTGTGAATGACCGTTGTCGATGGGTTGAAACGATAGATTAACGTAAAAAATCGTACAGGGGCGGATTTATCCGCCTCAGTCGGTGGTTTGATAGGGGGAGTTATAATTTAACATAATATACATTATGCGAAGTCTTCGTGTAAGCGCAATAATGTTCTTGTCGAGCCTTCTGCAAAGCCACAAGCAAAAGAAACGATAGAAAATAACGGAACGCTGCTGGTAATCGACACGGCTGTCAGTGACGGGGTGCCTGGTGATAGATGGATGCTGATATCCAACCCTGTTTGCATGGCGCTCAGCTTTTCAAGATGACCATCCATAACGCGGTGTATTAGGCATCGGCTTTAGATTGTTCCTGCTCATGTATTAAGTGCAGTTCATCGAAGGCAAGCGTTTTTAAGGCGCCAAGAATCGGGCCATCACCGATGATTTCATCGGGTCTTGAGGGAATCTGTCCCGCTGCTTTGAGGTCGGTAATTCCAAGCCAGGAAATTAATATTTTTTTGCCCATTGTTACCAAAATTGTTGTGTTTATTGGTTAAGGTTATGCGCAAAGGCCGGTCATATCAACATAAAGGTAAGAATTTTTATATTGATAATTTTTTTTATCCAAATTTTGGTCCATGGGGACGTCTTCGTTTTATTGATGTCCGAGCAAGCCGCCACAGCAGCAGAATCAATCGAAGAGCAGGTACAAGGGCTGAGTGTTGCATTTATGGGTTGAATTCGCCAAAAATTAATCGGCAATTTTCAAATTATATTTCCGCACCCGATAGCGTAGCGTTTCCCGGGTAGCTCCAAGGTCTCTGGCTGCGGCGGTCAGGTTGTTATTCGCTCGCTCCAGCGCTGTCTTGATAATAAAGCAATCCATATCGTCTAGCGCCATGCTGCCATCCAAGGGCAACCAAATGCCTTGCTCGGTTTGCACTGCCTCTGCGGAAGGCTGCCCCGGCAATTGCAGCCATTGTCCCGGAAAGATCGAGCCCTCGGAGAATAATACGCAGCGTTCGATCACGTTACGCAACTCCCTGACATTACCCGGCCAATAATGCGCTTTGAGCTTGTCCCACACTGCATTGGGTATGTCTTTAACCTGCCGACCGGCTTTAGCGTTGTATTCGGCAACAAATAACGGCACCAGCTCATCCAGATCTTCCACCGCTTCGCGCAGCGGCGGCAAGATCAGTTTGAACACACTTAAACGATGGTATAAATCGACACGAAAACTGCCGTCCCGGGCCATTTTCTCCAGATTACGGTTACTGGCGGCAACTATCTGCACATCGACCTGGATTTCCTTTTCCCCACCCAAGCGCCGGACCTTGTGATCTTCAATGACTTTGAGTAATTTGGCCTGCAAATCCAGCGGCATTTCGCCGATTTCGTCCATGAACAGGGTGCCGCCATCGGCCTGTTCGAGCAAGCCGCGATGCCGTCCTGCGGCTCCGGTAAATGCGCCGGGTTCATGGCCGAATAATTCCGACTCCAGCAATTCTCGCGGCAACGCCGCGCAGTTCACTTCAATCATCGTCTGCCGGGCGCGGGAACTGCCGTAGTGTAAAATGCGCGCCGCCAAGCCTTTGCCGGTGCCGCTCTCTCCGCCGATAATCAGGGCGCTGAACGGCACCTGCGTCAATTTTGCTAATAGCTGTCGTATGCCCTGCGCCTGTTGACTGTGGCCGACATAAGCATCCGGCGAATAACGCCGATGCCCTTGTTTGGTTTGATCGACAACTCTTCGTTGGATGGACGCACTACGCGCAGCACTGGCGACGATCAGATCAAGGCGATCCAGATCGCAGGGTTTTTCCAAAAAATCATAAGCGCCCAGACGTAGCGCCCTAACCGAATCCGGTACATTGCCATAACCGGTCAAGAACAGCCATTCGGTATTGCTTATCCCGCCCTTCATCTTTTCCATGAAATCCAGGCCATTACCATCAGGCAAATTCATATCGGAAAGAATCAGTAACGGCTCTATTTTCTTATTCAGCAATAATTCCCTGGCTTCGGCCAGATTGGTAGCCAGCACCACCTCCCACCCGGACTGCCGATAATGACGGGACAACTCGGAACCTAACAGTTTTTCATCTTCAATGATGAGCAGGGTTTCTATCATGATTTGTCTCTGGCTAGGCACTCATTGGGCAACAAGAGGGATACGCAGGCGCCATGCGTCGGTTGGTTGCTTAGGCTGATGGTGCCGCCCACATCTTTGACAAAGCGCTGCACCATTGCCAACCCTAACCCGGTGCCGCGTTGACGACTGGTACGAAAGGGGCGAATGCCATGCTCCAGCATATCATTAGAAAAACCGATACCGTCATCCTGCACGTCGATGTGCAGCCCCTGCCTGCTGGTGCGCGCCTTGATACGGATAGTGCCGGGATTGCCTTCAAGCGCATCGGCAGCATTCAGGATCAAATTCAACAAGGCCTGCCGTATTCCGCTCTCAGGCAGATGCACCGGCAAGGCACAAGGAGCGTCTATTTCCAGATATATGGATTCGGCAATCTGATAACGGGTTAACGCCACCAAGTCCCGAATTAACGCCCTGACATCAAAAGCGGCGGCGGCTTCCGGTGAATAACGACTCTGATCGAGCATATCGTTAAGCAATCTCGCCATCCTTTTCAGTTCGGCATTAATCAAATCCAGTCTTCCCAGTTGGTCTTTGTCATCTATTTCACGGCGTAAATTGAGGATTGCCATTTGAATCCCAGCTAACGGATTACGTATTTCATGCGCCAATTCTGCGGCTACCTCTCCTATTGCCGACAAACGGTCAGCTCTCGCCAAGCTGTATTGTTGTTCCAGCAAGGCTTGCGTGGCTAACCTGACTTCATGTTGCAGTGATTGTGCATGTAAGCGATTGGCTTCTTCCAATTCCGCGAGATGGTTAACCATCTCGTTATAACTGTTAAACACAGGTAACAGCAACGGATCGAGATGATCGGTGGTGATCGGGGTAAAATTTTCTTCGGTCAAATGTTGTAGCAGCTCCCTCAAATCATTTAACGGATGCAGGATTCTGAAGCGAAAAAATAATAGCGCTACAACCAATATCGCCAGAAAAACAGCCAGGGCTATATACAATTCGGTTTGGGTATCCCGACTAATGTCTTCCAGTAATTCTTCGCGCTGCAACGCCTCGTTATCCAGCGTTTCGCTCATCACTTTAAGGGTTGCTAACAGACGATTGTGCTGTTCTTCTTTTTGTAATGCGGGCAAATCAGCCAGCATAGTCTTGACCGTTTCCAGACTCGTTCTGGTCGTTGTTGATAAATAGCGATTGTTCGCCATCAACGCATCCATCTCACCCAGCGTTTTGGTCAGCGCCTCCGAATCCGAATCCGACGCCGTTTCGGTCAAATATTCAATCAACGATTGCTGTAAGCCCACTGAAACATTTTGGATACGGTGCGAATAATTGACATAAGAAAAAACCGTTTCAAAATGATGCGCATTCCGCCCGATCATGCCGCCGAGTATGGCAAGAGCCATCAACAACAAACCCAAAAAGGCCAGGCCACGCAGCTGGGCAGGACGGTAAAAAATTGGTTTCATTGAGTTCTCTTTGGAACGACTTAAAGTTTCTAATTATCGCATCATCTTTCAATATACGTTCTATCCTATTAGGCAGCCCGACCACCTGCATAATTTTGGCTGATGTCTAATCTCAAGATTGAGAAACAATAAAATAATTATTTACCTATCGATTAGTTACGTGATTGAATTAAAAGTTGATAAATAACGGCCCCATAATCAAGTGATGCATGGTGTTATCGGTGTGGCTGGCGCCATCCATATATTGGTTGAGATAACCCGCTTCAGCCCGGAAGCTTTTATTGAAAGTTCAGCCCAGGCCCGCAAACGCACGGTTCTGCTCGAAACCGGACTCTCCGCCGAATTTGGTTGAGTTGATAAGGACTTACGACTGACGAGTTAATAAAACATTGGGGCAATCAAACCCATACTTTTCCATAAAACCACTACCCCAAAAACATCGCATCGCCATAGCTGAAAAATCGGTAAGATTGATCGATAGCATGGCTGTAAGCGTTCATGATATGCTCGTAACCGGAAAATGCTGAAACCAGCATCAGCAAGGTAGACTCAGGCAGGTGAAAGTTGGTCAACATCGCATCGACCGATCTGAATTGATAGCCGGGGGTAATAAATAAATCGGTATCACCAAAACCGGCTTCAAGTTGACCACTCTTGGACGCTGATTCCAATGCCCTGACCACCGTCGTGCCTATGGCGATGACCCGCCCTCCCCTTGCTCTGGCTAGCTGAACCGCCGCTGCCGTCTCCGGCAGCACGACAAAATATTCTTTGTGCATTAAATGTTCGGCTAAATCCTCCACCCTAACAGGCTGAAAGGTACCGCTACCGACGTGCAAGGTCACAAAAGCGGTTTGTACGCCTTTTGTTTTAATTTTTTCCATCGTATTGAGATCAAAATGCAAACTGGCCGTAGGAGCTGCAACAGCTCCCGCCTCTCTGGCAAAGACAGTTTGATAGCGGGTCAGGTCGGATTGATCATCTTCACGGGTAATATAAGGCGGCAATGGAATATGGCCGATTTGCTCCAATATGGAGAGCAAGCCGCTATCGCCTTTAAATTCCAGCTGAAACAGATCGTCTGCTCTGCCCAATACCTCGCAGTAATAGCCTTTATCCAATTCTATTAAGGTACCCGCTTTCGCTGATTTGCTTGATCTGACATGAGCAGTTGCGCGATGGTCATCCAGAATGCGCTCGATAAGAATCTCGACCTTGCCGCCGCTTTGTTTTTTGCCAAACAATCTGGCCGGGATCACTTTAGTATCATTAAAAATCAGCACATCAC
The DNA here is from genome assembly GCA_030655535.1 of Methylobacter sp. Classification (GTDB taxonomy): domain Bacteria; phylum Pseudomonadota; class Gammaproteobacteria; order Methylococcales; family Methylomonadaceae; genus Methylobacter_A. The sequence goes on from JAURVK010000114.1 coordinate 14,987, forward strand.
GCTGATCGATTAAGTCGATAAAATCGGTAAAGTGCCGGTCGGTTATCCGTCCGGCATGGCGATCCATACATAACAGACGACTTGCGTCGCGCTCTGCCAAGGGTTTTTGCGCAATTAGCGCTTCGGGTAACTGGTAGTTAAAATCACTTTTTTTCATAGCGGGCGATATTATCAGGTTAAGCTCTGGAATACACCTATTAAAAAAAAATAGCTTTTTTGATAAACGTTACCTATAATGCACGTTCTTTGCCGGGGTGGCGGAACTGGTAGACGCGCCGGATTCAAAATCCGGTTGGGGTGACTCAGTGCCGGTTCGATTCCGGCCCTCGGTACCAAATACAGGTTCAGAGCCGTGCAAAGAACTACAAAAACCCGCAAGTCGCAAGGCTTAGCGGGTTTTTTATTGTCCAATGAAATGCAAAGAAATACAGTAACATTCGACAATTTACGCAGTAAGTTTTACAGTAGCTTCGAGACAGTAAAAAAAGTTACTGCATTATTACTGCACTGGGGTTACTGCAATGGCTACCAACTTACTAAAACCTATAACAGTTCAGAACGTCAAACCCGCCGACAAAGATCAGCGTTTAAGTGATGGTGGTGGTCTATATCTTCTCATCAAGCCAAGCGGGTCTAAATGGTGGCGGCTTGATTACAGCATTGATGGCAAGCGTAAAACCTTATCGCTGGGTGTTTATCCTGTCACCAGCCTAGCCGATGCCCGGAGGAAAGCTGAGTATGCACGTATAGAGATAAGTAACGGCACTGACCCCAGCGATGCCAGAAAAGCATCAAAGATCACTAAGCAATTAGCAGCTGAAAACAAAAGCCGCCTTGATGCCGGACTCCCTATAATCAACAGCTTTGAGTATATAGCGCGTGAATGGCTGACTTCAATCACTCACACCGTCAGAGAAATTACTCATCAAAAGAAAATCAGACGGTTCGAGGTGCATGTATTTCCAGTTATTGGCGGTATGGGTATCAGTGAGATTAAGTCACCAGACATTTACAGCCTGATAAAACCCTTATGTGTGACACTGGAAACAGCGCACCGTGTCCATAGTGAGATCAGCGCGGTGTACGGCTACGCAATAGCCCACGGCTTTACTGATTATGACCCAGCACAAGCAGTAGCCGCACAGATCCCGGCGCAAAAGGTAAAGCACAGAGCAGCATTGACAGAACCCAATGACGTGGCACAACTATTAGTAGTTATCAGGGAACCTTTGTGGTGCAGTGCGCCTTTAGGTTGTCACCCTTGTTATTCCAGCGACCTGGCGAGATCCGACAGATGGAATGGAAAGATATTGATTTGGACGCTAAAGAAT
>JAURVK010000118.1 GCA_030655535.1 Methylobacter sp.
GAGATTGCACGGACTATTATGTCCATCCAGAATATAAAGACGGCCAGAGTACTGTTAGCCATCCCTGTTCAGTCGGTGTTTGTCAGGGAACGTAAGAAACCCAGCGCTTCCGTTATGGTTAATTTATATCAAGGCAGGTCGTTGGATAAAGGCCAGGTCGAATCAATTATTCACCTGGTAGCATCCAGTGTGCCGCAACTGGATGCTAATCAAGTGACTGTCGTCGATCAAAAAGGTCAGCTGTTAAACAGCAATGACTCATCAGTGGCAGGTAATTTGACGTCCAAGCAATTCGAATATAAGAAAAATATCGAAGAGCATCTGATGGGGAGGATTCAAAATATTTTGTCGCCTTTGGTTGGCAGCGACGGAATGCGCGTACAAATTTCAGCGGATGTGGATTTTACCGAGACTGACAGAACCCAGGAAATGTTTAATCCTGATTTGCCGGCTTTAAGGAGTGAGCAAACATCGGAAGAGCAAAATTTGTTGTCTGCTGTTCAAGGCGTTCCCGGCGCGTTATCCAATCAACCGACTCCTGCAGGTACGGCTCCTGAAACAACAATACCGGGTTCGGTTGCGGCAAGTTCGGCAGCCTCGCCCGGTTCGGTTGCAAAAAATGCGACCAGAAATTACGAGTTGGATAAAACCATTACCCATACCCGGTTGGCTACAGGGGCATTGCGCCGTTTGTCGGTGGCTGTGGTTGTTGATGACAGGCATTTACTCCAGAGCGATGGTACCTTTAAAGGGCAGGCCTTTTCTCAAGAAGATGTTAATCGTTTTAGTGACCTGATAAAACAGGCGGTAGGTTTTGATAGTAGTCGGGGGGATCAGGTTACCGTCACTAATGTGACTTTTAAAATGGACGAACTTATTGAGGCATTGCCGGCAATACCTGTTTGGGAGCAAGGCTGGTTTCTTGATCTTATGAAACAAGCAGCTGCGGTGTTGGCCGTATTATTCCTGCTTTTTGGGGTGTTGCGGCCCACGATGCGCAGTCTTGTCGGTCGGGACATAGAAGAGAAAAAAGCCATAGCTTTAGCTGAGGCGCAAGAAAATGCAGCCGCTATAGGGGGATCTGGTCGCTTTAATGAACAAGGTGCGCCTGTCGCTGTACCGACCGGTCAACAAAGCGTAAGTTTTTCGATGCCCAATGAAATGGAAATGCAGGATCTGCTGCTATTGGATGTGCCTCAGAATTACGAGCACCGCTTGGAATATGTGAAGAGACTGGTCGATGATGATTCGAAAATAGTCGCGCAAGTTATTAAATCGTGGATTAAAAAAGATGGCTAATGCACCAGCAAAAGAGCTAACCCAGGTTGATCGTGCCGCTATATTATTGTTGGCGCTGGGAATGGACAGGGCGGCGATGGTTCTAAAGCACATGTCCCCCAGAGAAGTGCAGGTTTTAGGTATCACTATGGCAAGCGTGGGGGAGATTTCCACAGAGATGATGGATGAAGTGGTTGAGGGATTTATTGTCGCGGTAAAGAGGCAGACTGCTCTGGGGATGGATACCGATGAATATATCCGTACCGTATTGATCAGCGCTTTGGGTGCAGATAAAGCGAACAGTATCCTTGACCGAATTTTACAGGGCGGTAACACTAAAGGGATTGAACAGCTGAAATGGATGGATACCCGGTCGATTGCAGACATGATCCGGTTGGAGCATCCTCAGATTGTCGCGACCATTATGTCTTTAATGGAAAGCGAGCAGGCGGCGGATGTGATGATGTTTTTGCCCGAAAGTATGCGTTCCGATTTGATGATGAGAGTTGCAACGATGAAAGGCATACAGCCGGCCGCCCTGCGTGAGTTGGATCAAATTATGGAGCAACAATTAACCGGTTCCGATAATGTCAAATCGACAAATATCGGCGGTGTTGATGCGGTAGCTAATATTTTGAATTTCCTGGATGGCGGCGCTGCCGATTTAGTGATGTCCGGAATTGCCGAGCACAGGTCTGAATTGGCACAGGAAATTCAGGAGAAGATGTTTACCTTTGAAGACCTGACTACGATTGACGAAAGAGGCATGCAAACCTTGTTGCGCGAAGTTTCAACCGGACAGTTGTTGCTGGCGTTGCGGGGTGTGGGTAGTGAGCTTAAGGAAAAAATATTCAGCAATATGTCCAAACGGGCAGCAGAAATGCTGCGTGATGATTTGGAGGCTTCACCGCCCGCTAAGTTAAGTGAAGTGGAGTTGGCGCAGAAAGATATATTGGTTATTGCTAAAAAACTAGCCGATGCGGGCGAGATACAAATGGGAGTCGGTGCTGATGAGCTCATCTAAGACGAACCGATTCACAGCAGCCGAACTGGAATCGTTAAGATTATGGAGTCTGCCGGATGTTTCCGACGCGGATGCTGTTAGGGAATCGGAGGCGGTGGAAATAGAGGCTGAGCCGACACCGATTTTAACGGTTGATGAAATTGAAACCATGCAAAAACAGGCGTATGACGAAGCATTTGCGCAAGGTAAGATGCATGGCTTTCAGCAAGGTTTTGACGAGGGTTCAAAAAAAGGCTATGAGGACAATTTGCACTTGTTGCAAAGCCAAGCGGCGACATTGGTCAGACTTTTGGAATCCTTAAGCGAGCCGTTTAAATCGCTGGATGAAGAAGTGGAAAAAGAGCTGGTTAAACTGACTATCGGTATCGCAACGCAAATAATACGCAGGGAAATTAAGTTGGATCCAGGACAAATCGTGGCCGTAGTTCGGGAAACAATCAATGTCTTGCCGCTGGCGTCACAAAAGATCAGTTTGAAATTACATCCTGAAGATGCCGATCTAGTGCGTTCTGCATTAGCGCTGGATGAACTGTCACCCAGTTGGAGCATGGTTGAGGATCCGTTAATTACCCGTGGCGGCTGTAAAGTCGATACTGAGATTTCACATGTTGATGCGACTGTAGAGCATCGGTTGGCTGCCGTTATCTCAGCTATATTGGGTGGTGAGCGGGAGAGCGACTGCAGGGGGGCAGGAGCAGTTGCCGAGAATAAAAACTCGTGATTCCGGATGCAGATCGGTCACGACTTTGGCTAGCTAAATTAAAACCCTATTCCGAAAGATTAGCCGAAGTACCTGAGCTTATTGTCGAAGGCAGACTTTCCCGTATGGTAGGGTTGACGCTGGAAGCGGTCGGTTGTCGAGCGGCTATTGGTTCCCGCTGTCGAATTGAGACTAAGAATGGCAGAATGATTGAGGCAGAAGTCGTGGGTTTTTCCGACGCACGCATTTTTTTGATGCCGACCGCAGAAGTTCATGGGCTGGAGCCGGATTGTCGGGTCATTCCCATGGGCAAAAATAGCCAGGCTAGAGTGGGTTTCGGTTTATTAGGACGCGTGCTGGATGGCGCAGGCAATGCGCTTGACGACAAAGGCCCGCTTAAAACCGATGCACTGATTTCGCTCAATGGTATGCCGATCAACCCGTTGTCGAGAAGGCCGATACGTGAGCCGCTTGACGTTGGGGTTAGGGCGATAAATTCCATACTCAGCGTGGGCCGCGGACAGCGTATGGGCTTGTTTGCCGGTACCGGCGTCGGAAAAAGTGTATTATTGGGCATGATGACCAAGTTTACCAAGGCTGATATTGTTGTGGTCGGCCTGATTGGCGAGCGGGGACGAGAAGTTAATGAATTCGTGCTGAAGACCTTGGGCGAAGAAGGGCTTAAAAGAGCTGTGGTGGTGGTTTCGCCTGCGGATTGTCCGCCTTTGATGCGGGTTCATGCGGCGCTATTGTCAACCAGTATTGCCGAGTATTTTCGTGATCAGGGTCTCGATGTCTTGTTGTTGATGGACTCATTAACGCGATTTGCCCAGGCGCATCGTGAAATTGCCCTGGCTATCGACGAGCCGCCGGCTACCAAGGGCTATCCGCCTTCGGTTTTTGCCAAGTTGCCGCATTTGGTTGAGCGTGCAGGTAATGCCGATCACGGCGGGGGATCTATCACCGCCTTTTATACAGTTCTGGCCGAAGGCGATGATACTAATGATCCTATTGCCGATGCGGCCAGAGGTGTGCTGGATGGGCACGTCATATTGTCCAGGAGCTTGGCCGAATCAGGGCATTTTCCGGCCATCGATATAGAGGCGTCAATCAGTCGCGTTATGCCGGACATTATTGATGCCGGTCATTTGCAAATGGTGCGGGATTTAAGACGAATGTATTCACTTTATCAGCAAAACCGCGATTTAATCAGTGTCGGTGCATACCAGCCAGGATCGGATCCTAGAATCGACAAGGCCATTGAAAGAAACCCGGCTATTTTAGATTTTTTGCAGCAGGACATGGATGAGCCGGTTGATATGGAGCGGAGTTTACAGGAGTTGGCATTGTTACTGGGTGTGAACAGGCCGGCTACCGGCTGATGCTCAAGTCTCTAATACAAAGGACATAAGTGAAAAAATCGCAACGCATCAAAACAATAGTAGATATTAAGGCGACGCAGGAAAAAAACGCTTTGGAAGCGCTGGGTGCCGTTCAGAGAAAGCTGCTAACCATGGAGGCTCAGGTCGACGGCTTAAAAAATTATCGGCAGGAATACCAGGATAGATTTGACCTGTTAGGCAGTAAGGGTGTCAATATTGCCCGGCTTCTGGAGTTTAGATCGTTTATTGATAAGCTTGATAAGGCAATCATTGGCCAGGAGCAAGCGTTGGGTTCAATTGAGGCTGAATTAATGGCCAAAAGGAAAATCTGGGAAAGGCTGCATCATAAAACCCAAAGTTTGCAGAAGGTTTGCGATTCGGCTTTGGTGGTAGAAATGAAGCAGGAAGCTAAGCGTGAGCAACTGGAGCAGGATGAGCGAGCATCCAGAATCGGTCGTAATAACTCAGGTGGCACGGGGAATGCTTGGTAATTAATAATGGTTCCAGGGGAATTGATTATGAATATAGAAAATACAGGTTTATCATCTTTGGCGCCAAGTAACGGTACGGTTGAAAGCGTGTCGTCACCTTTGGCTGATGTTGGCGTTAGTTCCGAAGGTTTCTCCAGTGCATTGGTTACGCAGATTGGGTTGTTGAGCGATATGAAAACCGAGGATTCGCTGCCTCTACAGATAGCGGATGTCGCTGTTTTGCAAAGCGTCAGCGATATTGTCACTGCCGGTTTGCCGACGGACGATGTTGATACGCAAGATTTTGCCGCTTTATTAGGCAATGATTTGCCGTCGACATACAAAACAAAAGACGATGTTGAGCGTGAAGCTGTCTTGGTTGCGATAACTGACACATTAAAATATATTGCCGTGGGCACTACTGCTGGAGAAAAGGCGGCAGTGGCTGAGCGGAACATGAAAGATGTGATTGCAATGGCTGTTCCGGCTGAGCAAAGCCTGAAAGACGCTGTTACGAGTGCTTCGGTTCAAACGGGTTTGAAGCCTGCAATTGATAAGTCTGATAAGAAGCAGGTTAAAGGCGAGGCTCAAATAACGGGTATTGAAGATAATCGCGGAAATGAAGGGGGGGCGGCAGTCATCATCCTTCCTGTGATTATGTCGGCTGAACAAGGAAAGCCAGTCAATAATTTGACGCCTGAAGATGTGATTAAAGAGGGTGGGTTGCCATCTTTTATAAAGCCATTAATGGGGGATGCTAAGCCGAATCAGTCTGCGCAAGCTCCCGATGATACGCTGCAAAGTGAAACTGTTGTTGGTCAGGCAGATCAGGAAAAGCAGGGCTTTAATTTTAAATACGTTGGGAATGTAGGGCAAGCGGAAAAGACTGGGCGGGAGGAGTTGCAGGCCTTAAGTTTAGAAGGGGGGAAGGCCTTACCCCGAGTTGAAGCGGACATAATGCCGCTTAATAGAACGGTTGTTGACAATAAAACAGATGTTCCGGCAATAACCAAGCCGCTATCGCATCCGGAATGGAATAAGGATTTAGGTGAGCGGATTGTGTGGATGAGCAGCAAGGCGATACCCTCAGCAGAAATCAGATTGAATCCACAGTATCTTGGCCCCATATCGGTTCGTGTTGATGTGGCTGATAATCAGGCAACTGTTGTTTTTACAGCTCAGCATGCGGCTACAAGAGAAGCTCTTGAGGCATCCATCCCCAAATTACGGGAAATGATGGGTGCTCAGCAGGTCGATTTGGTGGAGGTGAATATTTCACAAGGCACTACGTCAGATCAGGGGCGTCAACAATCGCAAAAATCCGCACAAACAGCTGATGGTCGTGGGCAAGGTGAGGCGGGCGCAGCCATTGATGGGGTTGATGATATAGAGCAAGAAATTGAAAACGGACGGGCTGTGGTCAGCAAGGGCTTGTTGAGCATATATGCGTAGACCGGGCAGCGTAACCCGATAAGCCAATCCATGAAGATTTAATTCAAAGCTAGGGCAAAATCTTTTTTGGTAGTCATGGCGCTTTAAGGGAGAGCAAACTGTTCTGCGTGCGTTACTTGGCTATTCTCCAGGATTGGCGCTGTTTCTGATGTTACACTTTTCAATAGCTGAAAAAGCATCTATAATGGGCAGTTCTTAGGGGCTATCAGCTCCTCCTTGCTTTACCATCTTTATAAGACAGAGGTGGGAGGCTTAACCGAAAGGAAAAAACATGCGACATTATGAAATTGTCTTTTTAGTCCATCCAGACCAGAGTTCACAGGTTCCTGCGATGATTGAACGTTATAAATCAACCATCGAGGCCGCATCCGGCAAGATCCATCGCTTGGAAGACTGGGGTCGTAGACACCTGGCTTACCCGATTAATAAAATTCATAAAGCGCATTATGTGCTGATGAACGTTGAGTGTGATCAGCCCACCTTGGAAGAGTTGGAAAGCGGCTTCCGATTTAATGATGCTATTTTGCGCAGTATGACTTTATTGCAAAAAGCAGCTATTACTGAAGCATCTATCATTGCCACATCAACAGCCGAAGAAAATAAAGTGGCTGAATCGAGAGCCAAAGATGCGGCGGCCAGAGAAGCAGCAGCGGCTGTGATTGACGCCGAAAGCGAAGCTGATGATGTCGACGAAGACTTTGATGCCAGCGAAATTATTTCTGAATAACACTTTTAACACTTGGATTTACGAGAATTATTATGGCACGTAACATTAGACGCAAAAAATTCTGCCGATTCAGTGCAGAAGGTGGAACAGCAATTGACTATAAGGATCTGGACTTGTTGAGCGATTACATCACTGAAACCGGTAAAATCGTTCCTAGCCGCATTACAGGAACCAGCGCCAAGTACCAAAGACAGTTGGGTGTTGCAATTAAACGGGCTCGTTTTATTGCATTGTTGCCTTTCTGCGACGCCCACAAATAATACGCTGGACGATCAGTGGGCTTTTTAGCGGAATACATTATGCGCGGGAGAATGCAAGCCATGATAGTGGCTTCCACTCTTGCATTAGTGTCGCTGGTTATGCCTCCAGTGAGTATAGTAAGTTCAGCCTCTGTTGCTCTCGTCACGTTAAGGCGGGGAGCTATCGAAGGTTTCATTGTTTTGGCAAGTTCAACTGCGGTAGCAGGGGTTCTAGGGTATTTCTTGTTAGGCAATTACCAGTTTGTGTTGCTTTATGGGATGGTGCTGTGGGTTCCTGTCTGGTTGATTTCAATCATATTAAGAGAAGGGCGGTATTTATCTCTGACGATTGAAATTGCGGTATTGATCGGTGTTCTGGGGGTCGTTGGTTTTTATCTCTATAATGCCGAGGTGGCAGGGATGTGGAAGAATATACTTTCACAAATGGTGCCTCCGAATGCCCCCGTTGAAGATGTTCAGCATACTCTGGATGTATTGTCCCATTACATGACTGGGGTGGTTGCGGCCGCATCAGTTTTTGGCCTGCTGTTTGGCCTGTTTTTGGGGCGGTGGTGGCAGGCTTTGCTCTATAATCCCGGTGGATTTAAGCAAGAATTTTTGTCATTGAATACGCATCCAAGGTTGGCAATAGGCAGTATTGTAGTGGTGGTTATCGCATCATTAAGTTCCGGTGTGATTTCTGAGGTATCGTGGAATATCACTATTTTGCTGTTTGTGTTGTATACATTTATCGGAACGGCAGTATTGCATACCGTATTTGCCTCAATGAAAATGGGTCGATTCATAGTGCCGATGTTTTACGTGACATTGTTTTTGATACCCCATGCCATGCTGCCTGTTGCTTTAGTTGGTCTGAGCGATGCGTGGATGAACTTACGAAATAAAATTTCGAATTAACACACGTCTTGATGGCGTAAAAAAAATAGCCGGATAAAATCCGAAAAATGAGGTATTAAAAGATGGAAGTTATTCTTCTTGAAAAGATAGCAAACTTGGGTAACCTGGGCGATAAGGTCGTCATTAAATCAGGTTATGGCAGAAACTATCTTGTTCCGTACGGGAAGGCTGTTGCTGCAACAGCCACTAAAATTGCTGAATTTGAAGCGCGTCGCGCAGAACTTGAGAAAGCGGCGGCTGAAAAGCTGAGCGCGGCCCAGGCGCGTGCCAATGCATTGAGCAAACTTCAGGTTGTTATTACTCACAAGGCTGGCGATGAAGGCAAATTGTTCGGTTCAATAGGTACGCAAAATATCGCTGACGCCATTACCGAAGCAGGCGTTTTGGTTGAAAAGCATGAAATTCGTTTGCCTCAAGGCGTTATTCGTCAGATCGGCGAATATCAGATCGACATTAATTGCCATACCGATGTTGTTGTAAAAATGCCTATTAAAATTGCTGCTGAAGCATAATCAAGGCTCAAGGCAAAAGGTTCAAGGGAAAAGGTTGTGAGGCGACTTACAACCTTTTTCTTTTTAACTATGCGAACTTTTTACTCCTGTCTTTTTTATCTGGTAATCCCCTTCATATTAGTTCGCCTGATCTGGCGAAGTATTAAAGCACCTGCATATCGATACAGATGGAGCGAGCGGTTCGCCCTCTATCAAAAAAAATTTCCCCAGAATGTCATTTGGTTTCATGCAGTTTCAGTGGGAGAGGCTGAGGCTTTATTTCCGCTAGTCAAAAAAATACAACAACAGTACCCTGATGCAAGCTTATTAATTACGACTACAACACCTACAGGATCTGCCAGGGTTAAAGCGGTGATGCAGGAAAGCGTGGAGCATGTCTATCTGCCTTATGATATTCCCTGTGCGGTCAGTCGATTTATGCGGTGTTTTAAACCAAAAATAGCCGTGATCATGGAGACTGAAATTTGGCCCAATCTTTTTGCCTGTTGCGGTAAAAATAAAATTCCTTTATATATTATCAATGCCCGCTTATCGGAAA
>JAURVK010000127.1 GCA_030655535.1 Methylobacter sp.
TTCCGCCTGGACAGATTGGCTTGCCGGGAATGTAGTGTAGCCACGAATTTCGTGGGAGCGACGCCTACGTCGCGACGAGGGCGTCGCTCCCACAACCGACTTTCATGTTCCTAGGCGGCTCCAAATGCCATAAAAGCTTTCGCAAAAATAGCGACTCCCCGGCTATTTTTTATTTTCCACCTTTCGCACAACCTCCTCAGCCAAGCCCGGAATAATTTTACTTTATTCAGTCCCGTCAAACAGTCTGTCGCCATTATGCTGAAATAATTTGCAGTTTAAGCAACTGATTTTACAGGGCGAGTGCCGGCGACAAGAACTTAATATCTTATAATTAGATACAGTAACTTAATTATATCGTTTCATTAGAGTCATAATATCCTCTAATATTGCACCTAAGCAACTTGTGTTGCTTATTTGGTAATATTTTTATTCGCTATTCAATTTTAAGCTTATCGGTGTATTGAAGATAATGCCTGATTTAAGCGGCGCTTCAACATCAACGCTAAGTTTTGCAGGAGTGTTTTTATGGCATTTGATACGAGAAACCGCAGCAAAGAACAACAGATAACTGAAATCTCTGATCAGATTGCCAGTATTTTGCAGGAAATTAACTATGGTTCAATCGAAATTATCATTCATGACAACAAGGTGGTGCAGATCGAACGTAAGGAGAAGCTACGCTTTGATAGTAAATAATAATTATAAATTTCTGCCGTAAAAAAAACGGCGAAAACAAGACTGCAACGTGAACATCAACCGACCGGATCACCGGAAGTTACCAATCAAAAAAGATTTTCAAAAGAAGGTGAAACTATGAAGCGTAATTTTGTCAATATCGCGTCGGCAACCGGCACCCTGGGCCTGCTGCTGGCGTTACCCAGTTTGGTAAATGCCGAAGATTATTACGTCAAAACCAAAGGTTATCGTGTCGAACCGGGTACAGATCCTCCGGCTTATGTGCGTAATTTGAGCAAAACCCAGTTCGAGCAGTTCCGCGATGTGGAATGGTTGGATGTGGGCCTGGATTTTCGCACCCGCTATGAGTACCGGGAAAACGATTACCGGCCTGCCGTCCCCACTACGACCTACCGGGCTGAGCCTGACAATTTGTGGCTGCTGAGAATGCGCGGGTATATCGGGGTAAAAGACATTCTCGACCCGCTACGCTTTGCGGTCGAATTTGAAGATGCGCGCAGTTACAACGGCCTGCATGAAAGAACCGATACCGATGTCAACGAGTTCGAACTGATTCAGGGTTACGCCGAGCTGTATTTCGACAATGCACTGGGTCATAACCGGCCGTTAAGCATTCGCGCCGGTCGTCAGGCTTTGGAATTGCTTGATCGGCGTTTGGTGGGTAACAACGAGTTTCGCAACACCACCAACAATTTCGAAGGTTTTCGCGTGCAATTCGGCAAAAAGCAAAACGACTGGCATTTGGATACCTTCGCATTTCAGCCGATTAAGCGCTTGAAATACGATTTCGACCGGCCCGATGAAGACACCTGGTTTTACGGCGGTGTGCTGAATCTGCGGCAGTGGTCGGAATTTATCACCATCCAACCGTACTTTCTGGGCCGCAAGCAAAATGGCGACCCGACCAATGCCGTAGCCGCCAATCGCAAGGCCGATATTGATATTTATGCGCCGGGTTTGCGGGTTTATGGCTTGTTCGGCGATAGCGGCTTTGATTTTGATGCGGACATCAATAAACAGTTCGGCCGTTCCGGCTCGCTTTCGGGCGCAAAACAGACCTTGCGCCAGCATGATGCCCTGGCCTACTCGCTGGAATCCGGTTATACCTTTGATCATGACTGGAAGCCTCGGGCCAGTTTGTATTACGGTTACGGCACCGGCGACAAAAATTCCAGTGACAACATCAATCAGAAATTTGATGCCTTTTACGGCTTCAACCAGCCGTGGTCGCGCAACGATTATTTCTCCTGGGATAATATTCACGCGCCCAAAGCCCGGTTGGAATTCACCCCGTATAAGGATGTGCGCATCGACACCGGTTATAACGCGTACTGGCTGGAAAATGAAACCTCGTCATGGAACCGCGCCAACCTGAGGGATGCAACGGGTAAAAGCGGCAACTTCCTCGGGCACGAGCTCGACATTCGTATGCGCCATAAACTCAATCCGTATGTCGATTGGAGCTTGAGTTATGCCCGCTTTGAGCCGGGTAGCTTTACCCGGACTCAGGCGAAAGCGACCGGCCCTTTCACCGGCGAGGCCGGCAACTTCTTCTACTTCGAAGTGTCGCTGAATGCGTTTGGCGATGGCAAGATCAAGTAAATCACTGCAATAACTGCGGCAGAGATGCCGCTGTCGCAGTTAATATCTAATTTTTAGATAATCGGTTCTAAATATATCGTTTTTATAAGTTAGCTAATGTGCTTACCATAGCCTTGGTTCCGGCACTATTGCGGCAAAAAACTAACCCATTTTAATTTAAGGAAAAAACCATGAAATTTACCGCACCCTTAAAGCTCGTGTTTTTCAGTCTGGCCTTACTGTCAAGCGGTACGGCCCTGGCGGACAGGACTCTGCTGAATGTATCCTACGACCCGACCCGGGAGCTTTATCAGGACTTCAACAAAGAGTTTATAAAATACTGGAAAGAAAAAACCGGGGAAGACGTTAAGGTTCAGCAATCCCACGGCGGCGCAGGCAAGCAGACCAGAGCGGTGATCGACGGCCTGGAAGCCGATGTGCTGACCTTGGCCTTGTCTTACGACATCGATCAAATCGTCAAAAAAGCGAGCCTATTGCCTGAAAACTGGCAAAGCCGTTTGCCCAATAACAGCCTGCCTTACACCTCCACTATCGTGTTTTTAGTGCGCAAAGACAATCCAAAGGCGATTAAAAACTGGGACGATTTGGCCAAAGAAGGCGTTTCGGTCATTACGCCCAATCCCAAAACTTCAGGCGGCGCACGCTACAACTATCTGGCCGCCTGGGCGTTTGGCGAACAAAATTACGGCAGCAAGGATGCCGCCAAGGATTTTGTGAAGAAAATTTACCAGAATGTGCCGGTGTTGGATTCCGGTGCGCGCGGCTCCACTACCACCTTTATCCAGCGCGGTATCGGCGATGTACTGATCACCTGGGAAAACGAAGCGTTTTTGGCGCTGAAGGAGCTGGGCGCCGGTGAATTTGAAATCATAGTGCCGCCGGTCAGCATCAAGGCCGAAACTCCGGTAACGCTGGTGGACAAGGTTGCCGAAAAGACCGGTAACCTGGATTTGGCCGAAGCCTATCTGCAGTACCTGTATTCACCGGTTGGGCAAAAATTGGCCGCGAAGCATTTTTATCGTCCTTCGCAACCTGAGCACGCCGACCCCGAAGACTTGAAACGTTTTTCGAAACTGGAGCTGTTCACCGTCAACGAAAAATTCGGCGGCTGGGCGCAGGCTCAAAAAGAGCATTTCGATGACGGCGGCTATTTCGATCAAATTTACGCGCCATAAGAAATTCGGCTTTGGGTTAGCGGCTTTTCCGTTAACCCAGGGCGATTAACCGGAGTGCAGGCTTCGCCTGTTGCGCAAGCAAAGCTTGCATTCCAATTTACCGCACCGTTTGTTGGATGGGTTGCGAAACGATACAGACCAACACAAAAATACTGATATGGCACAAAGTAACATCATGCCGGGATTTCGCCCGGCCATCAGTTTTACCCTGGTTTATCTGGCACTGATCGTGCTGATTCCGCTGAGCGCGATGCTGCTGAAAACGTTTGAGCTCAGCCTCGACGAGTACTGGGCGATACTGACCAACCCGCGTGTGCAGGCCTCGTTCCGCATCAGCTTTGGCGCGGCGCTGATTGCCGCTTTTGTTGCCGGGGTGTTCGGCTTTATCATCGCCTGGTCGCTGGTGCGCTATACCTTTCCCGGCAAACGCCTGTTCGACGCGTTGATCGATCTGCCGTTCGCCTTGCCGACCGCCGTGGCCGGTATCGTGCTGGCCGCAATCTACGAACCTCGCGGCTGGATCGGTAAAATTGTCATGGATACTCTGGATGTGCAAATTGCCTACAAGCCGCTGGGCATCGTCTTTGCTTTGATCTTTATCGGTTTGCCGTTTGTGGTGCGCACCATCGAGCCGGTGTTGCAGGAATTCGACACCGCCATGGAAGAGGCCGCCGCCAGTCTTGGCGCCACGCGCCTGCAGGCGTTTGTTAAAGTGATTCTGCCCAATATTCTGCCTGCGACCATTACCGGCGTTGCGCTGGCTTTTGCGCGCGGCGTCGGCGAATACGGCTCGGTGATCTTTATTGCCGGCAATATGCCTTATATCTCGGAAATCGTGCCGCTGTTGATTATCACCAAACTGGAACAATACGATTACGCCGGGGCAACAGCGATTGGTTTGACCATGCTGATCCTGTCGTTTCTATTATTATTATTGATTAACGGGCTGCAATGGTGGGTACGCCGCCGTTCAGGACAACTGTGAGAGATTCGTGATGAATGCCATTTCCGCCACCACTTTTATTGCGTCAAAAAAACTGACGCTGTCGGATCCCGACTGGGTTCGATACGCTTTGATCGCACTCACCCTGGGCATTATCGGATTGTTTCTGGTTTTGCCGCTGCTGACCGTACTCATTGAAGCCTTTGCCAAGGGCTGGACGGCCTACAGCGCCAGCCTGACTCACCCCGATGCGTTGGCAGCGATGCGCTTGACTTTGTTGGTTGCGGTGGTCACTGTGCCGCTGACCACCGTGTTTGGCGTGTCCGCCGCCTGGGCGATCGCGCGATTCGACTTTCGCGGCAAAAGCCTGCTGATTACCCTGATCGATCTGCCGTTTTCGGTGTCGCCGGTGATTGCCGGTTTGGTCTATGTGCTGATTTTCGGCGCTCAAGGCTGGCTGGGGCTCTGGTTTTCGGGGCATGACATCAAGATCATTTTCGCCGTGCCGGGCATTATTCTGGCGACCTTGTTCGTGACCTTTCCGTTCGTTGCCCGGGAACTGATTCCGCTGATGCAGGAAATCGGCCATGAAGAAGAGGAAGCCGCGCTGTCGCTGGGCGCCAGCGGCTGGCAAACCTTTTTCAAAGTCACGATGCCGAACGTCAAATGGGGCCTGCTGAACGGCGTGCTGTTGTGCAACGCCAGAGCGATGGGCGAATTCGGCGCCGTCTCGGTGGTGTCCGGTCATATTCGCGGACTCACCAACACGCTGCCGCTGCATGTCGAAGTCAGTTACAACGAATACGATTTCGTCGGTTCCTTCGCCGGTGCGTCGGTTCTGGCCGCTTTGGCCGTGGTCACGCTGGTGGTTAAGACCGTTCTGGAATGGAAGCGAAATCAAGATAAAAGGTTAAAGGTTAAAGGTTAAAGGTTAAAGGGGTAAGCGGGCCAGGGAAGGTTTTCCTGTTTCGTCTTTCGCCTTGTGCCTTTCATCTTTTCCTTGAATTTAAAATATTTGGAGAAATCCCATGAGCATTAGCGTAAATCATATCAGCAAACATTTCGGCGCGTTTACCGCACTGGACAATATCAGTCTTGAAATTCCCGAAGGCGAATTGGTTGCCTTGCTGGGGCCTTCCGGCTGCGGTAAAACCACGTTGCTGCGTATTATTGCCGGCCTCGAACAAGCCGACCAAGGCGATATTTTTTTGAAAGGCGACAAGGTCACCGATAAACCGGTCAAAAATCGCCAAATCGGTTTTGTGTTTCAGCATTACGCCCTATTTCGACACATGACCGTCTTTGATAATGTGGCTTTCGGTTTGAAGGTTAAGCCGCGCCGGGACAGATTGAGCGATGCTGACATAGCAAAAAAAGTCCATGCCTTGCTGGAGCTGGTGCAGCTTGACTGGCTGCATGACCGCTATCCCGATCAGCTCTCCGGCGGCCAGCGCCAGCGTATCGCGCTGGCTCGCGCCTTGGCCGTGGAACCCTCGGTATTATTGCTGGATGAACCGTTCGGCGCGCTGGATGCCAGTGTGCGCAAGGATTTGCGCCAATGGTTGCGCAACCTGCATCACGACCTGAATGTCACTAGCATTTTCGTCACCCATGATCAGGAAGAAGCGATGGAAGTCGCCAGCCAGGTGGTGGTGCTCAATCACGGGCGCATCGAGCAGCAAGGCGCGCCCGGCGATATTTACGATCATCCGGCCAATGCGTTCGTGTCCCGCTTTATCGGACAAACCAATGTTTTCGATCTGGATGAACACGATGCCGATTGGCTGCAAACAGCAGGATTATTAACGGCGCAGCAAAAAGGCAAAATTGCGCATGTACGTCCCCATGATATTGTCATTGAAAAATCGACTGCCGATAGCGATGCGTTTGTAACCCTGAAAGACTGGCAGCATTTAGGCTCCCTGATCCGTATCGAGTTGGTCAAGAGCGGCGCGGCTGGACAGGCTGCAAGCGTTTATGCGGAAATGCCCAATGACCAGTTCAGGCGTTTGCATTTGAACAGGGGCGACAAGGTTGAGCTGCGGATACGCCACGCGCATTGGTTTCATTAGATTTTATTCAAAATCAGCACGCGGATGACACTGATTAGGGCGAATTTACACTAGCTCCCAGGCTCCAGCTTGGGAGCCAGTGCCACGAGACAAGCAGGAGTGCAAGCTTTGCTTGCGCTTGCAGGCGAAGCCTGCACTCCAGCAGCCTTAAAAAGACTTTCCGTTGACACTCAAGTTGATTGGGTGCCAACGGAAGATGTGTATAACGATGAGCGTTACGCGTAGGAACGAGGGTAAAAAACAGCACACGAATTTTTTATAGTTTTATCCGTGGGCATCTGTTTAAATCCGTATCATCCGAGTGCAATTATTAGATAGGAAATCTCCAATCAATGAATTTAAGCCAAATTGAACTGCTTCGCGTTCTTCAGGAAAATGATTTCAGCCTTTCAAAAGCGGCGGAAAAAATGCACATCGTGCAATCGGCGGTCAGTCGGCAATTGCAGCTTTTTGAAGCCGAACTGGGTTCTCCTATCTATGAACGGCACGGCAAGAAATTGATCGGCTTGACCTCTTTGGGTCGCCGCATCATGGAGGAGGTCGCAACCATTAACCTGGCCAAAAAAAATATCCAGACCCTAGCGGCCGATTATATCGACAGCAACCAGGGCGTCCTGCACATCGCGACCACCCACACCCAGGCCAAGTATTTTTTACCGAAACCTATCCTGCGCTTCAGGGAAAAATATCCCGGCGTCAGGATTTATATGCTTGAATCGTCGCCCGAGCAGCTGATTAACAAACTGCATACACGGAAAGCGGATATTGCCATTTGCACCGAGAAAGTCGGCGAAGATACCGACTTGGTCGTCAAACCTTGCTATGAATGGCATCATGCGTTAATGGTGCCCAAAAATCACCCGCTGAGCGAGGGTGACATTTCTCTTGAACGGCTCGCCTCTTATCCGATACTCACCTACAGCTTCGGTTTTACCGGGCGCTCGAATATCGAGACCGCATTCAAAAACACCGGTATGGAGCTGGATATTATCCTGGCCGCCGCCGATACCGACGTGATCAAGACCTACGTCCGCCTGGGGATGGGGGTCGGCATTATTGCCGACATGGCGTATGATTTGGCGGTAGATCAGGATCTGGTCGCGCGGGATTTATCGCATCTTATCCCCAGTTCAAGAACCAAGATCGCCTATTTAAAGAACAACTACCTTCCTTTATATACGCAGCACTTCATCGACGAGCTGCTGGTT
The DNA here is from genome assembly GCA_030655535.1 of Methylobacter sp. Lineage (GTDB taxonomy): Bacteria > Pseudomonadota > Gammaproteobacteria > Methylococcales > Methylomonadaceae > Methylobacter_A. Next base: position 7,697 of record JAURVK010000127.1, read on the forward strand.
GCGGCTAAAGAGCTTAATCTTCATTAAGGAGCGAATTACGTTGATTCCCAAGCTTCAGGGACTGTGAAAGTATTATCCAAATCGAGCTGAAAAAATTATTTACCACAGAGAACACGAAGGACACGGAGAAAATAACAGCATTCATTCAAGGCATTAAAAACTTCGTGTTCTCGGCAACTGCTCCTGCGTTGCTCTACCTCCTGCATCCTTGCAGTCGTCCGTGTTCTTCGTGGTTATTTTCTAAATACGAATACTTTCACTGTCTCTTCAGCTTGGGAACACAGATT
>JAURVK010000128.1 GCA_030655535.1 Methylobacter sp.
TTCCGCCTGGACAGATTGGCTTGCCGGGAATGTAGTGTAGCCACGAATTTCGTGGGAGCGACGCCTACGTCGCGACGAGGGCGTCGCTCCCACAACCGAAGGTTACTCCACAACTGACTTCCATACCCCTTAATAGTACGAGACTAGCCTAATGTTTGATCCTAAAGCCCTTGATGATATTGCCAGCCGTTTGGCGGGCGCCATACCTCCCGGCCTCAGTAACCTGAAAGACGATCTTGAAAAAAGCTTCCATGCCATTTTGCAGGGCGCATTAGGCAAGCTTGACCTGGTAACCCGGGAAGAGTTTGAAGTGCAAAAACTGGTACTGGCAAAAACCCGTTCAAAACTCGAAGACCTGGAAAAACGCGTCGCCGAAATGGAACAGCAATTGTTAAGTAAAGAAGACCTAAGCCCATCAGTTCCCGACTGATTGCGGCACTTTTGCCATCCCTGGCAGTCGTAGGCACGTACAAAATGCCATGTCCTTAGCGGTTACATACAGTCGCGGGCGCTCCGGCATAGATGCGCCTTTAGTGACCGTTGAGGTTCACATTTCCAATGGCCTGCCTGCACTCAATATTGTCGGTTTGCCGGAAACGGCCGTTAAAGAAAGCAAGGATCGGGTTCGTGGCGCGATATTAAATTCCCGCTTTGAGTTTCCGATGCAGCGCATTACGATCAATTTAGCGCCTGCCGATTTACCCAAAGAAGGCGGACGTTTCGATTTGGCAATTGCCTTAGGCATTCTGGCGGCATCCGGCCAGATTCCCGGCGCTCATCTTCATCATTACGAATGTATCGGCGAGTTGTCGCTGGGCGGCGAACTGCGTGCTATCAACGGCGTGTTACCGATTGCGATACAAGCCCGAAACAACCGCCGGAAACTGATACTGCCCAAGGAAAATACCGCCGAAGCGGCATTGGTCAAGGATATTGAAATCATCCCTGCCCTACATCTGCTCGACGTTTGCGCCCACCTGACCGGGCAACACCTGATTCAGATCGAGTTTCAGCAGCAAGAGCCGCTTATACCAACGACCGACGTGGATTTCGCCGATGTTCACGGCCAATATCACGTCAAACGCGCCTTCGAGATTGCCGCCGCCGGCGCCCATAACCTGATTATGTTGGGCCCGCCCGGCACCGGCAAATCGATGATTGCGTCCCGCTTGCCGACCATCCTGCCGCAGTTGACCGAGCAACAGGCGCAGGAAACCGCCGCGATAGCATCGATCAGCGATCAGGGGCTGGATGTCGCCAACTGGCTCAAGCCGCCGTATCGTGCCCCGCACCATACCGCTTCGGCAGCGGCGTTGGTCGGCGGCGGCAGCAATCCCAAGCCCGGCGAAATATCGCTGGCGCATAACGGCACCTTGTTTCTCGACGAATTGCCGGAATTCGACCGCAAGGTATTGGAAGTCTTAAGAGAGCCGCTGGAAACCGGTCACATCACCATTTCCCGCGCCGCCCGGCAAGTCGATTTTCCGGCGCGTTTCCAGCTGATTGCGGCAATGAATCCCTGCCCTTGCGGTTTTTTGGGCGATGCTTCGGGTCGTTGTCATTGCACGTCCGATCAGGTAATGCGCTATCGGGGTCGAGTGTCCGGCCCGTTGCTGGATCGTATCGACATGCATCTGGAAGTGCCCAGAATTTCGCATGAAGTGTTGCGCAAAGGTTCGCCGGACGGCGAAGAAAGCAGCGAGAAAATCAGGGCGCGTGTGGTTGCGGCACGCAACCTTGCGGTCGCGCGTAGCGGCAAAGCCAACTCGGCGTTGTCGGCCAAGGAAGTGAAACAGCTGTGCGTATTGTCCGAACAAAGTCATCAGATTTTAGAGCAGGCGATGGACAAATTCGGCCTGTCGCATCGGGCTTATCATCGGATTTTGAAATTGGCGCGCACCATTGCCGACCTTGCCCAGTCGGAAGCTATTGAAACCGCACATTTAAGCGAGGCGATCAGTTATCGCAAGCTGGATCGAAAAGTTTAATGCGCTTTGCTGTGTAGAATGTATATATTACGCTGGTTCCCAATCTCCCGAGACTGTGAAAGTATTCGTATTTAGAAAAATTAAAGAATAACCACGAAGAACATGGAGAGCACGAAGTTTTTAATGCATTGAATTAACGTTGTTATTTTCTCCGTGTCCTTCGTGTTCTCTGTGGTAAAACATTTTTTCA
>JAURVK010000154.1 GCA_030655535.1 Methylobacter sp.
TATCACATTAAAAAATGCGACGTGATTTTGCCGCTGGTTGCAATCGCCACGCCTGCTACTTATGTGACTCACCCGCTGGCGGTATTCGAGCTGGATTTCGAGGCGAACCTGCCGATTATCCGCGCCTGCGTGAAATACAGAAAACGCGTGCTGTTCCCTTCAACCTCAGAAGTTTACGGCATGTGCAGGGACGATGAATTCCATCCTTATGAGTCCGAACTGATCTTAGGCCCGATGAACAAACAACGCTGGATTTACTCCTGCTCCAAGCAATTGCTGGATCGGGTTATCTGTGCTTACGGCCAGGAACAAGGCCTTGATTACACCTTGTTCAGACCCTTCAACTGGATCGGCCCCGGCCTCGACAGCATCCATACGCCAAAAGAAGGTAGCTCACGGGTAGTCACTCAGTTTCTGGGGCATATCGCCAGAGGCGAATCCATTAAACTGGTCGACGGCGGACAACAACGCCGCAGCTTCACCTTTGTCAGCGACGGTATTGACGCGCTGACACGTATCATCAAAAATGAAAACGGCAAGGCCACCGGCAGCATTTACAATATCGGCAACCCGGCCAATGACTTATCGATTAGAGAGCTTGCCGAGCTGATGCTGAAAATCGCCAAAGAGCATCCCGAATATCAAGAACTGGCAGCCAAAGTCGAACTGATCGATACCAACGCCACTGATTATTATGGAAAAGGCTATCAGGATGTTAAAACCCGCGTGCCCTGGATCGGCAACACCATCGACGATCTGGGCTGGAAACCTGAGGTCGGCGTCGAAGATGCGTTGCGCAATATTTTCGATGTTTACAGTCATGAAGTGGCAGCGGCTAGAGAGCTGATCGATCAAGACCTGACTTTATGAAAATCGCGCTGAAAGTCGATGCGGATACCCTGCGCGGTACGCTGGAAGGCGTACCCGCATTGCTGGACCTGTATCAACGCTACGGCGTCAAGGCCACATTTCTTTTCAGCCTCGGCCCCGACCATACCGGTCGGGCGCTGCGCCGGATATTCAGGCCCGGATTTTTCAGCAAGATTCAACGCACCTCGGTGCTCAGCCACTACGGACTGAAAACCCTGCTCTACGGCACCTTGCTACCCGGCCCGCATATCGGCCGGAGGGGGCGCGACATCATGCGCCAAGCCGAACAGGCCGGGCATGAAGTGGGCGTGCATTGCTACGACCACATCCGCTGGCAGGATTTTGTCGCCGACCGCGATGCCGCATGGACCCAAAAAGAAATGCAGTCGGCCATCGATTCATTTGAGGATGTTTTCGGTCATCAGCCTTCCGTGCATGGCGCGGCCGGCTGGCAGTTGAACAAACACACGCTGCAACTGGAACAGCAACTGGGTTTTCGTTATGCCAGCGACTGCCGCGGCCAGTCACCTTTTATCCCTCATATGGAAGGCGAGACCTTTCAATGTCCGCAAATACCCACCACCCTGCCGACACTGGACGAACTGCTCGGCTGCAACGGCATCACCGAAGCGAACGTACATGAAGCGATATTCGCCGCCAGCCGCAAGCCCGCCCCGGAAGGTCATGTGTATACCTTGCATGCCGAACTGGAAGGCATGAAATTGCTGCCGGTTATGGAAAAACTGCTGCAACTGTGGCAACAAGCCGAAGATGACATCGGTACGCTGGCAGATTATGTCGCCGATCTCGACACCGCCGCACTGCCTAGGCATGAGCTGGTCTGGGGCGAAGTGGAGGGTCGGTCGGGCGTACTGGCTGTGCAAGGATCGAAGGTTGCCATGTAGGGCGGTTTCGCGACAGCAAACCGCCAATCAACGCACAATGCCAATGACAGCCAGCCGAAGTTGCGGCGGATTGCCTAGCGGCGAATCCGCCCTACGTGATCAATACGCCTTACAGCGTTGTAGGCCGGAGTGGGAGCGACGCCCTCGTCGCGACGAAGGCGTCGCTCCCACATTTACCGCCAACCGTGTCTGCTCAATCAAAAATCGATATTTATGTTGTATAATCGTGTCTAAACGGCTCATCTTGCGACAGCTTCTTCGACCTGTTCAAGATAACGCTCTCTTACACATAAACGAGTTAAGTTATGGATTATTCAATAGAAACCGCGCCATTAGACGAACTGCAATGCGATTGTATTATTGTCGGCGTTTATCAAGATCAACAACTCAGTCCGTCAGCAACCGCCCTTAACAACAGCACCCACGGGCTCATTAACAATATCGTCAGCCGCGGCGACCTGAGCGGAAAAAACGGCGAAACCGTGTTAATCAACGCGGTTCCTGACAGCAAGATCGAACGCATTTTGCTGGTCGGACTGGGCGAAAATAAGCCTTTATCCGGCAAAGACTACAAAAAAGCGCTGCTCGCCGCCGTTAACAGTCTGAAAAAACCGCAAATAAAATCGGTAGTCTGCTGTCTGGCGGAATGCGATGTTGCAGACCGCGACCTGCAATGGAAATCCCGGCACATCGTCGAAGTCTTTAACGATGCCGTCTATCAATTTACCCACACAAAATCCGATAAAGAAACAGAAAGTCAGATTCAAAAAATTTCTATTGCCTACAGGGATGTAGGCAAGAAGCATGAGCTTGGAGCGGTAAGCTTTGCCGCCACCGAAGCCGAATGGGATTTGACGCATTCCGGGATGCTGCAAGGCAAAGCTATTGCAGAAGGCATGGATTTGACCAAACACCTGAGCGATTTACCGGGCAACCTCTGCACCCCGACCTACCTTGCCGAACAAGCGATAGAACTGAGTAAAAAATACGCCAGCCTGGATGTTAAAATCCTGGAAGAATCCGATATGACTGCATTGGGCATGGGCGCTCTTTTATCGGTCTCGCGCGGCAGTCGTCAACCGGCAAAATTCATCACCCTAAGCTATCAATGTGGCGATAAAGACGCCAAGCCTATCGTGCTGATCGGCAAAGGCCTTACTTTCGATGCGGGCGGCATTTCATTAAAACCCGGCGCAGGCATGGATGAAATGAAATACGACATGTGCGGCGGCGCGTCTGTTCTGGGCACCTTGCTTGCCGTGGCGCAACTGCAGCTGCCGCTGAATATTATCGGCCTGATTCCTTCATCGGAAAATATGCCTGACGGCGACGCCAATAAACCGGGCGATATTTTGACCAGCATGTCCGGAAAAACCATTGAAGTGTTAAATACCGATGCCGAAGGCCGCTTACTGCTGTGCGACGCGTTAACCTATGCCGAACGCTTCAATCCCGAGGTAGTGATCGATCTGGCCACCCTGACCGGCGCCTGCCTGGTGGCTTTAGGCCGCGTAACCAGCGGCCTGCTCGGCAACGACGACGCCTTGTGCAATGAACTGCTTGCCGCCGGTGAAACCGCCAACGACACCGTTTGGCGTTTACCGCTATGGGAAGAATATCAGGAACAACTTAAATCCAATTTCGCCGATATGGCCAATGTCGGCGGCAAAGATGCCGGCACCATCACTGCCGCCTGTTTTCTGTCGCGTTTTGCCGAAAAATTCCGCTGGGCGCATCTGGACATTGCCGGCACTGCCTGGCGCACCGGCCCAACCAAAGGCGCAACCGGCCGCCCTGTGTCGTTATTAATTCAATATCTCATTAACAGAACCTAAGTGGCTGAAGTCAGCTTTTACATACTGCCGACCGAGTCGCTGGACGACAGGTATCTGTTTGCCTGCAAACTGATCGAAAAAGCCTATCGCAGCGGCTGTTTTTGCTATGCACTCACCGATTCGGCCGAACAAAGCCGAATCATAGACGACCTGCTCTGGACTTTCAGGGCGGGCAGTTTTATCCCGCACCAGATATATACCGGCGAACAGCCAGATACAGAGCAAGTCATCTTGATCGGCTCGCTGGATGCCCCCGAACACTGGCAGAAAATTCTGTTCAACCTGTCTTCGCGTTATCCTGACTTTGGAGCCCAAACCGAGCGCATTATTGAAATACTGGATAATAGCGAAACGACCAAAGAAGCCGGCAGAAATCGTTATCGCCGCTATCAGCAGTCAGGCATCAAGATTACGACGCATAAAGATTGGTAGCTTCAAATGTTGGTTTATACTATCGTTAACTGATCCTGATTTTTAGGTTTATCCGAAGACAAACATGAATTTATCGGAAGAAATATTAGCGACAACCGCCTCATTGCCTCAATCAAAACAGCAGGAAGCGCTTGATTTCGTAGAATACCTTAAGCTGAAAACGGAAAAAGAAGAAAATAACAATTGGAATAATTTTTCTATTGCATCCGCAATGAGAGGCATGGAAAACGAGGACTCCAATTATTCTGCTTCTGATTTGAAAGAAACATACTGCTGATTTCAGATGGCCAGATTGTTCTTTTTCGTTTTCCTCAAACAGATCAAAAAGACGGAAAACTCCGCCCTGCATTGATACTTCGAAAACTGCCTGGGAAATTTGATGATTGGCTTATCTGCATGATTTCCAGCCAGCTTCATCAAGTAATCCCCGGTCTGGATGAAATTATTAACCTGGAAGAAACGAATTTCCAGCAAACAGGTTTAAAACAGTCGAGTTTAATTCGCGCCAGCAGACTGGCTGTTGTTGATGATGACATTCTAATCGGCAAGCTGGGTAATATCGATACTCTCAGGCTTAATAAAATAAGGGGCTACATAGCTAAATGGCTACAAAACTCATCATCAAATCCACTAGCCTGATTCCCCACCTTACAAATCTGTCTGGAACAGATTTGCATTAACCCGAAGGGCACAGGCAGGATAGCCTGACGTGAATCCTGCTAAAATACCTAATTTTTCACAAAAACAATAACGCATCCATGGAAAAAACATACGCCCCGCATTCAATCGAACAACGCTGGTATCAAACCTGGGAAGAAAAAGGCTACTTTGCAGCCAAGCCGGAGGGTGAATCCTATTGCATCATGATTCCTCCGCCCAATGTCACCGGCAGCTTGCATATGGGTCATGCCTTTCAGGATACCATCATGGACGCACTGACCCGCTATCACCGCATGAAAGGCTGTAGCACATTGTGGCAACCGGGCACCGACCATGCGGGCATTGCCACGCAAATGGTGGTCGAAAGGCTGTGCAATGCCGAGGGCCTTACCCGCCATGATCTGGGCCGCGAAAAATTCCTGGAAAAAGTCTGGGAATGGAAGGAAGAATCCGGCGGCACCATTACCCGCCAGTTACGCCGCATGGGCTCTTCCCTGGATTGGGACAAAGAGCGCTTTACCATGGATGACGGCATGTCCGATGCGGTGCAGGAAGTGTTTATCCTGCTTTATGAAGAAGGCCTGATTTATCGCGGCAAGCGCCTGGTCAACTGGGATCCGGTTTTGCATACCGCCGTTTCCGATCTGGAAGTGTTGTCGGAAGAAGAAAACGGCTCGATGTGGCATTTGCGTTATCCGCTGTCTAATGGCCAAGGGCATTTAATTGTTGCCACCACCCGCCCTGAAACGATGCTGGGCGATGCGGCGGTGGCGATTCATCCCAATGACGAGCGCTATAAACATCTGCTCGGCGAGTTCGTTGAACTGCCCTTAACAGGCCGCCGCATTCCGATAATTGCCGACGACTATGTCGATCCTGAATTCGGTACCGGCTGCGTCAAGATCACGCCGGCTCATGATTTTAACGATTACGAGGTTTGGACGCGCCACCGTCATACCTCGGTTATTCAGGATTTACCGCATGGCGGCTTGATTAACATCTTGACTGTCGACGCGTGCATTTGTAGCGATGAGTTAATCCCGGCTCAATACCAAGGCCTGGATCGCTTTGAGGCGCGCAAACAGATGGTCGCCGATCTTGATGCGCAAGGTTTGCTGGAAAAAATCGCCGACCACAAATTGATGGTGCCGCGCGGCGACCGCACCAACAGCGTTATCGAACCGCTGTTGACCGATCAGTGGTACGTCAAGGTAGCGCCGCTGGCAGAACCTGCGATTGCCGCTGTTGAAAACGGCGACATCAAGTTTGTGCCGGACAACTGGAAAAACACCTATTTCGACTGGATGCGCAATATTCAGGACTGGTGTATCTCGCGGCAAATCTGGTGGGGGCACCGCATCCCGGCCTGGTATGACGAGTTGGGCAATATTTACGTCGGCAATTCCGAGCAGGACGTCCGCGCCAAGCACAATCTGTCCGAAGGCTATGCACTTAGACAGGATGAAGATGTGCTGGACACCTGGTTTTCATCGGCGTTATGGCCTTTTTCCACGCTGGGCTGGCCCGAGCAAACACCGGAACTGGCCAAGCATTACCCGACCAGCGTACTGGTAACCGGCTTTGACATTATTTTCTTCTGGGTGGCGCGGATGATCATGATGGGACTGAAATTTCAGGGCGAAGTGCCGTTTAAGGAAGTCTACATCCACGGTTTGGTGCGCGATGCCGAAGGCCAAAAAATGTCCAAATCCAAGGGCAATGTGCTCGACCCGATTGACATCATCGACGGCATTGAGCTGGAAGCCTTGGTAGCCAAACGCATTTCCGGCATGATGCAGCCGCATTTGGCCAAAAAGATCGAGCAGGATACCCGCAAGCATTTCCCTGACGGCATCCAATCTTACGGCACCGATGCGTTGCGCTTTACCTTTGCTTCGTTGGCGTCTACAGGCCGCGATATTCGTTTCGACCTTGCCCGTACCGAAGGTTACCGCAATTTCTGCAACAAACTCTGGAACGCCGCACGTTTCGCGCTGATGAATACCGAAGAGCAGGATAACGGTTTATCCGACGCTCCTTGCGAATACAGCCAAGTGGATCGCTGGATTACCTCCCGACTGCATCAGGTAACAGCCGTAACTACCAACGCGATCGACAACTACCGTTTTGACTTGGCGGCTCAGGCCATTTACGAGTTCACCTGGAATGAGTACTGCGACTGGTATCTGGAACTGTCGAAAATATCGTTGCAATCCGGTGATGAGGCGCTGCAACGCGGCACCCGTAAAACCTTGCTGACGGTTCTGGAATCGATTTTGCGTTTGGCGCATCCGATCATGCCGTTTATTACCGAAGAAATCTGGCAGCGGGTCGCGCCGTTGGCGGGAATAAAAGCTGATACCATCATGCTGCAACCCTACCCGGTTGCCGATGAAGCGCAAATCGATGCTAACGCCATCGCCGAAACCAACTGGGTGATGAGCTTTATTCTGGGCGTGCGCCGCATTCGTGGCGAAATGAATATCGCCCCGAGTAAACCACTGCCGATATTATTGCAGAACGGCTCGGATGCCGACCAACAAAGCTTGGCCAACAACCGGATTTATTTACAAAAGCTGGGCAGGCTGGAATCGATCACCTGGTTAAACAATGACGACACTACGCCGGAATCGGCGATGGCCTTAGTCGGTGAAATGAAAATCCTGATCCCCATGGCGGGCTTAATCGACAAGGAAGCGGAACTGGCGCGACTGGAAAAGGAAATACAAAAAATCAATAACGACCTACCCAGAGTCGAGGGCAAGTTGAATAACCCGGCGTTTGTCGATAAAGCGCCAGCTGAAGTTATCGATAAAGAAAAAGCCAAGCTGGCTGATTTACGTTCGATGCTTAACAACCTGGAAGAACAACAGCGCAAAATCCGGGCTTTATAAGAAAGGCAGACGCAAGGCGAAAGGCAAAAAGAGCAACCCTTTCGCCCTTCGCCTTGTACCTTGCCCCTTTTTAACCTATATTTGCTCAAACAACCGACAAAGCAATCATCCTATGACTACCGCATCAACAGATTTACAATTTAGCGGCCTTATACGGCGCTTGATTGAAAAAGGATTGCTAACTGAGAATGATGCGCGAACCCATAGCCAGGAAGCGCAAAAAAAACACGTCTCGTTAATACGCCATCTTGTCAGCAATAAGCTTATCGACAGTAAAGTGATCGCATCCCAAGCCTCCATTGAATTTGGAGTGCCTTTTTTTGATCTGAATGCCATCGACTTCCGTAAACTCCCTGTAACGCTGGTAGGCGAAAAGCTGATCCGAAAATGCCATGCGCTCCCCCTTTTTACCCGGGGCAAAACACTATTTGTCGCCATATCCGATCCATCCGATTTTCACGCGCTGGATGACATAAAGTTCCACAGCCGCCTTAATCCCGAAGCTGTTCTGGTTGAAGAAGACAAGCTTGCCAAAACCATTGAAGCCGCCTTAGAGGCCGCCGATACCTCAATGACGGATATACTTGACGAGGACCTGGAAAATCTGGACATCACCGGGGGCGAAGAAGATGCCGCTAAAGCCGAAGTCAACTCAGACATTGATGACGCGCCTATTGTCCGTTACGTTAATAAAATCCTGCTGGACTCGATCAAACAGGGGGTATCCGATATACACATGGAACCCTACGAAAAAGTTTTCCGCATCCGCTACCGATCGGATGGCATGCTTCGCCAAGTTGCCACGCCACCCCAAAGCATCGCCGGCAGACTCGTGTCCCGCATCAAGGTTATGTCTAAAATGGATATTGCCGAACGTCGGGTTCCACAGGATGGCCGTATCAAAATGATCTTATCCAAAAATCGTGCCATTGATTTCCGGGTCAATACCTGCCCTACCCTGTTCGGCGAAAAAGTCGTTATGCGTATTTTGGACCCTACCAGCGCCCGGTTGGGCGTCGAAAAATTGGGTTTTGAACCGGAACAACAACAGATTTTCCTTGAGGCCATCAACAAACCCTACGGTTTAGTACTGGTCACAGGGCCAACAGGTAGCGGTAAAACGGTTACCCTTTATACCGGTTTAAATATTCTGAATACCGTGGAGCGCAATATTTCCACCGCCGAAGACCCGGTTGAAATCACCGTAGAAGGCATCAATCAGGTCAACATGAATCCTAAAGCAGGCCTGACTTTTGCCAGTGCTTTACGGGCGTTTTTACGGCAGGATCCTGATGTTATCATGGTCGGCGAAATTCGTGATTTGGAAACCGCCGAAATCGCCGTTAAAGCCGCACAAACGGGACATTTGGTGCTATCGACCTTGCATACTAATGACGCACCGCAAACCTTAAATCGACTGCTGCAAATGGGCATACCTGCCTTCAACATTGTTTCTGCGGTTAATTTGATTATGGCGCAACGTCTGGGTCGGAGGCTCTGTGAATACTGTAAAGTCCCGGCCAACCTTCCCGATAAAGTTCTGCTCGATGCGGGCTTTAAACAAAAAGAGTTACCCGACCTTAAGATATTCAGTGCGGTGGGCTGCGATCATTGCACCAATGGCTATAAAGGTCGAGTCGGTATTTATCAGGTTCTGACGCTGACCGACAAAATGCGCACACTGATCTTAAACGGCGGCAATACCGATCAGCTGGCGGAGTGCGCCTTGGCTGAAGGTTTTAATGATTTACGTATATCAGGACTCAACAAGGTACGCATGGGAATGACCAGCCTGGAAGAAATCGATCGGATCACCAAGGAATAAACATGGCACAGCAAACTGAACAAATAGATTTCGTCTGGGCGGGAACCGACAAAAACAAAAAGAAAGCCGGCGGCATCATCTCTGCCAGAAGCGAAATCATTGCGAAAACCGAGCTGCGGCGGCAAGGCTATCGCGTCATTAAACTCAAGAAAAAACCCAAACCGTTATTTAGCGCAAAAGTCCAGGCCATCACGCCGGGCGACATAGCCATTTTTGCCAGACAGCTTGCCACGATGCTTAAAGCGGGGGTGCCTTTGGTTCAGTCGTTCGAGATTGTCGGCAAAGGCCATGATAATGCCAGCATGGAGACTCTGCTGATGGACATCAAAGCCGATATTGAAGGCGGCGACACCTTGGCCGAAGCGCTAAACAAAAAATCGCTGTATTTTGATGAATTATTTTGTAACTTGGTTGAAGCCGGCGAACAGGCTGGGGTCTTAGAAACCCTGCTGGATAAAATCGCCACCTACAAAGAAAAAACCGAGTCGATGAAGAAAAAAATCAAAAAGGCGCTGACCTATCCGATCGCTGTTATTGTGGTCGCCTTCATCGTCACCACCATCCTGCTGATTTTTGTGGTGCCGGTATTTGACGATATGTTTAAAAGCTTTGGCGCCGATTTGCCCGCCTTCACTAAAATGGTTGTCCATATGTCTGAATGGATGCAGGCTTGGTGGTATGTTGTTGTTGGCGTTGTTATTGCCGCCGTTTACGTGTTCGGCTATTTTAAAAAGCGCTCCAGGCCATTCAATCACTTCCTGGATAAAACTCTGCTGAAAATACCGGTAGTCGGCCTCATTTTAAACAAGTCTGCCGTTGCGCGTTTTGCCAGAACCTTGGCAACCATGTCGGCA
>JAURVK010000002.1 GCA_030655535.1 Methylobacter sp.
CTCGGCAACTGCTCCTGCGTCCATGCAAGTCGTTCTCACTCTAAGCGCCTACATCCCTGTAGGCGACGATGATACATGAGATAAAAATAAGATTTTTTTCTGGAGTTATCCGCGTTTATCATATTTATCCGTGTCATCTGCGTTCTATTTTTCTAACTGCCGAGCCGTTACGTTTCAGGATGAAAAATTAAGACTCCAATGCCATTTTTTTAAATCTTTTTGTTTAAATAGCTTCCCCCACTTATAATTCGTCAAAACATCCGAGTTTTTTATTATTTCCTCCTATTTCACTACAACCAGAGACCTGTTTAACAATGAAAATGAAAATTGCTCTATTTTTAGGATTGTTGCTCATTACCAATGTGAGCTTTGCTGATTTAAAGATTGGTTTTGTCAATATACCTGCCGTTCTTGAAAAAGCCCCCCAAGCTGAAAAAGCCAAAAAACGTTTGGAACAAGAATTTTCACCGCGCGATAAGCAGTTAGTTGCCCAGCAAAAAGAAATTCAAAGCATGGAGGATAAAATGGTCAAAGATTCGGCCGTAATGGGTGCATCAGCGCGAACAAATATGGAAAGAGATATTTTAAACAAGAAAAGGGATGCAAAAAGAGCTCAACAAGAATTTAGCGAAGATTTTAATGTTCGTCGTAATGAAGAATTGGGTAAATTGCAAAATCGTATTGTTGAAGTTATTCGCGGCATAGCCAAAGATCAAAGCTATGATTTGTTGCTTACCGATGGGGTTATTTATGCCGGTGATCAAATTGATGTCACAGCTCAAGTTCAACAAAAATTAGCTGCCCTGCCAAATTAATTGATTTTTACCGGCAGTCTTTAAGTCTGTCGGATCAACAAGTTCCATCGTAAAGGTGTCGACCGATTGCCTTTACGACACGAATGTCATCATGTGCCTTTGATTTCCCCCATTTTTCTATTTATCATCAAACATAGCTGCGCAGATTAAGTTGCCGTATTTCTGCCCACCGATTTTATCGGCAAATGGCGGGCAAACGATAAAGCTGCTCACCCTACCAGGCTATTGGGTCTTATTGCAATGATGGTTTTTTAAACTTCACAACCTTGTTCAAAGGGCTCAGATTGATTTCATCAATCACTATCTGTGTTCGCGAATTAAGCACGTAGGACACCGCCTCGGCGACATCTTCAGGCGCTATAAAATTGCTATCATCGTCGCCCGGCTCAAAAGACAGTTGCTCAAAAAATGCGGTTTTGACCATGCCCGGATTAATCAGACAGACCCGCACATTGCTTTTGCTGCACTCTTCGCGCAAGGCTTGGGTAAAGCCGCGCAGCGCAAACTTGCCGGCGCAATACATCGCCCCTTTGCGGCTGCCTTTTAATGCGGCTTCCGAGCCGATAAAAATCAAATCGCTGTGATCTTTACGTTTTAAAGCAGGCAGTAACGTTTTCACTAAAAAGGCCTGACTGGTAAAATTCAGCGTCATCAGGTCTTCAATCTGGGCGTAGGAAAACTCTTCTATCGAGCCGAACTGTCCTCGCCCGGCACAAAAAACTACCGCATCGATTTTGGGGAATGTTCGTTCCAGTTCGCGTATTTTTTGCGGTATGTCGGTTAACCGGCTTAAATCCAGTTGCACCGGACTGAAGTTATCCATCGGTTGGATAAACTTACCGCTATCCCGGGACACGCCGATCACATGATGCCCCTGTTGCAATAAATTCCTGGCGATGGCTCGGCCTATGCCGGAACTGGCTCCGGTCACCAGAATGCTGCGTTTTATAGCGTGCATGGAAAAAATTTGTCGGTTGGCATGTAAGTTAAGATTTGTTCGCTGCAGTAGTGCATCATCTCCTGCTCCAGTTCCTGTTGATACGAAACCATCCCTTGCTGACTCACCAAGGGGCCTGCAAAAAGTTTTTCTTCGGGATAAAGTTTATGCACTTTTTTAAAGAAATTCTCCGGCAGTCTGAACACGCCCAGACTGACCGAGTGCAGCAGCTTTAAGTCGATACGGGAAAAAACCTGCTCGAATAACTGCCGGTACTGCTGTCGGTAGTCGGATTGATAAATCAACGGGTCGAAACGCAGTCCGATTTGCCAGCCCTGTTCCTGCAATTTGCACAGTGCATCCAGACGACGCTGTACCGATGGCGCTTTATCCTCGACTTTTGCGGCTATTTCATCCGGCGACAGGCTGAATGCCACGATACATCGGGGCAACGGTTCGCGATTTAACAGGCTTCTGACCTGGGTACTTTTGGTTCTTAGTTCCAGCCAGGCATTGGGGAGCGTTTCAAAAAACGGCAAAAACTGTTCGGCAAACCGGGTTACCGGCTCCAAAGCCAGGCTGTCGCAATCGTAGCCGGAAAAAAAATGCAGGTTTTCGTTCGGCGACTCAAAGCATAGTTGGCGGATGTCTTGCTGGAAATCCTCGTAATTGACAAACAGCAGGTAGTTGGCCGACTGATACATGCCCTGCAAAAAACAGTAACGGCAATCGTACAGACAGTTGAGCATGTGCGAGAAATAATAATTCCTTGCGGCTCCGATGCCGTAACCCTCAGGCGCAGGCAGCGCAAAGTTTTTATATTTTTCCGCCAATATCAAGGCGGGCTGTTGCTTTTGCAGGCGAAAGTTTTGCGCTTTGGGGTTAAACACTTCGCCGTAACGGCCGCAGGTTATTTTTCTGGCTTGGGGGAATCGCGCCACAATATCGAGAACACGCGGGTGTTGCCGGATAGCTTCTTCTATATAAATGGTTTCAATCATAAGTTCTGTTTATCGTTTGGTACGTCTAATGTAGCACAGCTTGCCAGATCAAAAGCCTTGTGATTTATTATGCAGACCTCATATAGGGTAAAATACTTTCAACTCAACCAACACACTAACCAGCATGAAAATACATAAAATAGGTTTTATCGGCGGCGGCAATATGGCATCCAGCCTGATCAGCGGATTGATTGCCAGTGGACATACACCGGAACAGATTTGGGTGTCGGATATCAACCCGGACACGCTGACCGCCTTGGCGAAACAGCTGCACATTAATACTTCGGTAAACAATGACGACATCATCAATGCGGTCGATGTCGTGGTTCTGGCGGTCAAGCCGCAGACACTGAGCGCCGTGGCGCAAAGCATCGCCACGCAGATTCAGCAAAGAAAATCGCTGGTGGTATCTATCGCCGCCGGTATAAACCAGAACAGTTTAAGCCGTTGGTTAGGCGCCGATACCGCGATAGTGCGCTGTATGCCCAACACTCCGGCATTGGTGTTGACCGGCGCTACCGCATTGCATGCCAACGACAAGGTGACGGCTGAACAACGCGATCTGGCGGAAAATATCCTACGTTCGGTCGGCATTGCGCTGTGGGTTGAAGATGAAGCCGAGTTGGATGCGGTGACCGCCGTTTCCGGCAGCGGCCCCGCCTATTATTTCCTGCTGATGGAAGCCATGGAAAAAGCCGCATTGGAACTGGGTTTGAGCGAACAGACCGCACGTTTACTGGTGCAACAAACGGCATTAGGAGCCGCCAAAATAGCATTGGAATCCGCCGAATCGCCGGAACAATTGCGCAAGCGCGTCAGCTCTCCCGGCGGGACTACGCAACAGGCTATAGAAACTTTTGAGCAAGGCGGTTTTACCGAGCTGGTTTCAAAAGCATTACACGCGGCACGAGACCGCTCTATTGAAATGTCTAAACAAATGGAGAATTTCTGATGGGTTCAAGCTATGTGACCGACCCGACTATTTTTATCATCGACTCGCTGTTTTCGCTGTACATTCTGGCGGTGCTGCTGCGCTTTTTATTGCAATGGTGCGGCGCCGATTTTTACAACCCTATCTCCCAGTTTCTGGTCAAAGCCACGCACCCGCCGTTAAAACTGCTGCGCCGCTTTGTGCCGTCTATCGGAAAAATAGATACGTCCTCGCTGGTTCTGGTACTCAGCCTGCAAATGCTGGCCGATTTTTCAATATTACTGCTGAAAGGCGTCGCCATCAGTATCGGCGCATTGACGATTTTATCGTTGACCCAGCTGGTTTCGTTGCTGATCAATATATTCATCTATGCCGTATTTGCCAGAGCCATCCTCAGCTGGATTAATCCCGGCTCGTTTAATGCCGCATCGTCTATCTTGCACAGTCTGACCGAGCCTGTGCTTGATCTTTGCCGCAAATTCATTCCCGATCTGGGCGGCATAGACTTGTCGCCTTTAGCCGCGTTAATGCTATTGCAACTGGCAAAAATGGTCGTGCTGCCGCCGTTGCATCAATTAGCCAACTTGATTGGTTAAACCGGTGATCGGTTGAACGGGTACCATTGGGAACATGGCGTTTTGACGCTGAAACGCTATGTTCAACCCAAAAAAACGCATCGCCATTAGTTCGCCCAAGAAGTTCCCTTCCCTGCCAGATGCCCTACAATTTAACTTGTATAGATAGCCATGCCTAAAGGAAGCTTGCACCTTTTGCCTTTTGCCTGCTCTTCCAGTATCTTTACCCTATAATTTATTTTTCTTGGAAAAAACCACCACACATCAGTCATGCAAACACGCACTTTTTCAGTCGGTATTTTTCTGGTTTGTTTCCTTTTTTTAGGCGGCAGCCAGTCTGCACTTGCCAAAAAAATGTACAAGTGGGTAAATGAAAATGGCGAAACCATTTTCTCCGACAAAGTTCCGCCGGAACAGTCTCAATATCGACGAGAATCGCTAAACAAAAAAGGCCAGTCTATTGGTGTCACCGAACAGGCAAAAACAAAAGAACAGCAGGCGATGGATAATCGGCTAACCGACCTGAAAAAAGCTCAAGAAAAAATCATCGCCCAGCAAGCCGCTAACGACAAAGTGCTGCTCAGCACCTTCCGTAATGTGAAGGACATGGAAGCGAGCCTTTACCCAACCTTGCAGTCGCTGGATACACAGCAAAATGTGGCCCAAGGCAATTTAAAACGGGTAGAAAATCAACTGGAAATACAACAAAAGAAAGCCGCTGAACTCGAACGCAACGGCAAAAAAGTTCCAAAAAATTTGCTGGACGAAATCAAGCAAACAGAAGCACAGATTCAAGTCGCTTATGCTGAAATAAACAAACAGATCGAAAAAAAGAATCGGGTCAAAGCCGAATTTGAAGCCGACATCGAACGCTTTACATTTTTAACCCGGGACAATAAAGACCCATATAAAGAGTCTGATAAGATTGCAGAAAATAAAGTTTCCGATCAGATTGGTTTATATACCTGCGAAACTGATGCGCTCTGCGTAAAAGCCTGGATCAGCGCGCATGACTTTATCAAAGTTCATGCCACAACCCCGATTGATACCGATACCGACAAATTGATTTTGGCCCGCGCGCCCGCAACCGACAGCGACCTGAGCTTGTCGGTCTCAAAATTAGAAAATGAGAACAAAAAACAGCAGCTTTTCCTCGACATCCGCTGCCGGGAATCGTCGTTAGGCACTGAACTCTGCGCCAGCCAGAAAGTGCGTGATATAAGGTCGGCGTTCAGGCCGTTTATTGAGGCGGCGGTGGGTAAGTAACGGGGGCGCAACAGTCGTATAAATTCGCCGCGAACGACTTGTACGATTAAAAAAGCGACTAATCCAGTTTTTATTAGAATAGGCATTCTAGTGAAAAAATAGGTGAAGTAGACCGGTACGACTTTGGTTTATTCAATAAAATCGTCATGCAGCAATGATCGTTGCACCTAACTTGTTAGGCTTTTACTGGATTGAGCTCGCTTATAATCAATTTCAATAGCGAACTTAACAACGCTTTGCCGCGTTTTTTGCGTCATGCACAGAATCCGTGGTAAAAATACGTGCGCGCGTGCTAGCGGCGGCGACTATCCAAGTTGGTTTCATGGTGGTTCCCTCAGGTGGTAGTTTTATGCAATCAATTACGGAATAGATAGCTAAAGCCTGTCAAGCAATAAGTACAAATGCCGACAGACCGCCTTTAGCTCATGAAACCGGTTAATCGGCTTTTTTTAAACCCGTCGAACTTAGAAAACATTTCGTCCGCGAAAAGCACGAAAACTTTCATTTTCAAAGAAATGCGCTGATTCCCAAGCTCCGGTTTGGGAATCAGCGCAAATTTTAATCAGCGCTTGTAAAAAATTGGTGCACGCCCCCAATTTTATCTATACTCTCAATATCACGTTTATTGACGACGCCCTGAGGGTGCGGAGTTGTTGACGTAATAAAGGTGTTCTGTTGGACAATGAGATCATTATCCCTGACAGAAAACAGAAATAATAAGTGGGGGATACAAAATGAAAGACAATATGATGAAAAAATGGCTGTCGGCGTTTTTGAAGGATGAAGAAGGCGCATCTGCGATCGAATATGCGCTGATGGCTTTGATGGTGGCGGTTGCCCTTATTACTCTCGTTCCAGAGATCAGTGTGCTAGTTCAAGATATATTTGAAGATATCAAGCTTGCCTTAACCCCTTAATATCGTTCCGTAGTCAGGAACGCATGAAATGGATATCCTGACGGCAGTGCCCGTTCAATATGGGGTCGTGGGAGGCTGGGCCGTCGCTTGCGGCGGTTATGACCTGGCGGTTCGCCGCATCCCCAATGTCCTGACCTTGGGCGCTCATGGCGGCGCGCTGGCGATACTCGCGGTTACCGGCCAGGGCTGGCTGGGCGCCTCCCTGTCTTCGTGTTTTGCGGCATGGGCGTTGGCCCTGGTCTTAACGGTGCCCGCCTACGTGTTGAAACGGCTGGGAGCGGGGGATGCCAAATTGCTGGCTGCCATGGGCTTGGCGGGCGGCATGGAGGCGATGCTGGTCGCGTATGTTATTGCCGGTCTACTTGTGGGCGGTACCGCTATCGTCTGGATGACGGCTTATCGGTGGGGGCCGCTGTTGGCGCATCAACTGGCGCGTATCGGCATCGATACGCCGGCGATGCCGGAACCGAAAGGACGAATGTTGCCTTTCGGCCTGGGGCTATCCATCGGCTTGGTCGTTGCGCTGGTGCTTATCGGTACCAGGACGTCGGTTTTGCCAATCCATCTTGATTGGTGAGAACGCTATTTATTTTTCATCTGCGTGGACGGGAGCATCATGAGACTCAGGGCCAGTCAACCTCGATTCGGCGCGCGCCGCCGATTATCGCGCGGCTTGCGCGCCCAAAGCGGGGCGGCGGCCATAGAAGCCGCGCTCCTGTTCGTTATCTTTTTCACCCTGTTTTATGCCATCGTCAGTTATTCGCTGCCGCTTCTGATGATGCAGGCGTTTCAGCATGCGGCATCATCGGGGGCAAGAGCGGCGGTGGCGGTTGATCCTGCTACGCCTGATTATGAAGGCGCAGTGGAAATCAGGGTGCGCAGCGTTGTAGGCGATTTGCTGAACTGGCTGCCCCCGGCTGCCCACGATGCCGTGCTCGGAGAAGGCAATGCAAACGTGCAGGTGGACTTCGATCAGCCAACTGCCGGTATGCTGACCGTGACCGTAAAGTTTACCGATTATACGGGTAACCCGCTGATACCGATTTTACGTTTTCCCATAGTGGGCGATGTGCCCAAACTGCCTCAAGACCTCACCGCACACGCCGCCATTCAACTATAAGGCGAAGCTAACTGCGGCGAGGACAAAAAGGTTGTGGATAACTATAATACGCAGCCACTTAAAATAAATCTACTCAGGGACAAGGGGGAGCAATGAGCAGTTCGGTCTTGCGCGTATTCGCAGTGATACTTGCCATAGGCGCCATAACGATCGGTTATTTCGGTTATCAGGCAAGCAAACAACCGCTCAAACCGGAACCGGTGCCTGTCGAAGCGGCGGAACCGAAGGGGGAGACTGTGGTATTTGCCGTGCGCGACATTCCCGCCGGACAGGTTATCGGGGAAGAAGACCTGACAATGGCGCGCGTTCCCACCCGCCCGGTGCGATCCTACACGGCCAGCGCAGATCTCATCGGCCGCAAATCCAAAATCGACATCTCTAGCGGAGAAATGGTGTTGCCCCGCCATTTCCCGTCCTACAGCCGGTTGGCGCTCAGCCTGCATCCCGGCGAGCGGGCGGTGGCGGTTAAAGTTGATGAGGTTATCGGCGCCGGCGGCTTCATCGAGCCCGACGACCAGGTGGATGTGCTGCTCTATTTGCAGGCCGATCAGGAGAGTTCGGCTCAGGTGGTGTTGTCGAAAGTGCGCGTGCTGGCCTTTGGCAATATTCTGGAATCGCAGGACGAACAGACGGCCGCCGACGGCGATGCGCAATCGCCGCTGTTGGAAAAGGCCAAAACCGGCGGTACCAAAGCGGCAGCGGGTAAGCGCGAGAAGGAGGAGGAACCCACCGGAAAAAAAAGCAAAACCGCCGTACTGGCAATCGCTGAATCCGATACCTCGACCCTTATGCTTGCCGAATCCAGCGGCAAAATCCGGCTTGCGCTCCACGGAGCCGAGCGGGAGGAGAACGCCTTGGGAGCCGTCGAAGCGGGCCTTGTGCAGGCTGCTTTTTCTCCTTCCGGATTAGAAGATGGCGGAAAGGACAAACACTATATTGTCTTAAAAGAGTTGATTCAGAACGGAGCAGTCAAGCAAGAAGCAGAGACCAAAAGCGGCGGGGGCGAGGAGGAGGCTCGGGTTATTGTCCATAGAGGGAGCCGTCCAACTGAAACCTGGACTCGGACGCTAAAGCGTTCCGTCAACTAATAATAACGATCGGTGTGACAATCATTACTATGAATTATTTCAAAGCGTTTTTCCTCGGGGCTCTTCTTGCGACGACCTTTTACGCACATGCTGACGACGAAACCATCTGTGGCAACAAAACCATCAGTCTCGAGGTGGGTAAACAACTTATCTGCGGATATGGCAAAAGCTTTGAGGAGGTCGCCGTCGGTGATCCGGAGGTCGCCGAGATTACCGCGATCAATGATCGGAAGATACTAATCACCCCCAAAAAGCCGGGGGTGACGAGCCTGATGCTGTGGCGCGGCTCTGACGCCGGAGCGCCTGATGTTCACGAATTGCTGGTTACGGCCTCGGAAAGCCTGAAACGGCATACTGTCGAAAGCCTCGACGATGCCAATCTCCAGGTTTCGGAGGCCGGCGATAAACTCAAGCTATCAGGCCAAAGCGCCTCGCTCGAAACCCATGACCAGGCTCGCCGATCCCTGGACGAGAAAAGCACCGTGGATACCAGCAGCCTGGGGTTCGATTCGCAGGTCCAGATCGACATCAAAATTGTCGAAATCAACCGTACACGGTTGATGAACGCCGGGCTTTTTTTGGGGAAAAACAGCGCCAATACGACGCTGGCTGTTTCCTCCCCGGGTAATCTGACGGGTGTCGAATCCGCCGGGGCGGGCGCTTTTTCGCTGCTCAGCAAAGGCTTTTTCCCCCATGCCCAGGCCTTCAATTTTCTCTACGGCAACGCCAGCGAAGGCATCCTCGGCGTTATTTCCATTCTTGAGAACAACGGTTTCGCCTATACGTTGGCGGAACCCTCCCTGGTGGCCATGAGCGGGCAAAGCGCCAGTTTCCTGGCCGGCGGCGAATTTCCGATTCCCATACCACAAGGCGGCGGGCAGAGCGGCAGTGTTACCATTAAATTCAAGGAGTTCGGCGTGCGCGTGTCGCTGACGCCGACCGTGCTGGATCGGAATCGCATCTTCCTGAAAGTCGCCCCCGAAGTCAGCGAACTGGATTTCACCGCCGGGGTTCAAAGCGGCGGTGTCGTCGTGCCGGCATTGCGCGTCCGCCGCACCGATACCAGCATTGCTCTCGGAGATGGCGAAAGTTTCGTGGTCAGCGGGCTGGTAAGCCAGGATACATTGGCCAGCGTGGATAAAATGCCAGGGCTAGCCGATATTCCGATTCTCGGCGCCTTCTTCAGATCCACTCATATTGACCGTAAAGATAAGGAACTGATCATGGTGGTGACGCCGCACCTGGTGCAACCGCTGGCCAAAGACGCGCCTTTACCGCCCATGCCGGGGGAGCGTTATCGACAGTATGACCCGAATTTCTTCCAGGTATTCTTTCAGGAAACCGGGCAGTTTCGGGCTAAAACCGCAGCCCCATCGGGATTTTCGAAATAACGACATGAGCATGATGCACAAACATAGTTTCATTGCCGTCACCGGCAATCAGGAGCACATCCGCTGGTTGCACGCGATATTCAAGGATGAAGGCGAAGTGGTTGTCGCCGACCTGCCATCGCTTGAGCGTGTGCGCCAAATACTTGACCTGACCGGCGCCCAGGTCGTGTTTGTGGCATTGACGCCGCAAACGCTACGGCAAGACAGCGCCCTGATAGAGGGCCTGGTTACCGTCAAATCCCTGCTGTCGGTGATCGCCATGGCTGACCAGATCGATAATGAGATGCTGCTTTCCGCGATGCGAGCCGGTGCGCGTGATTTCATTTTGACCGGTAGCCGGCCCGGCGAAGTCATCAGTCTGGTTCAGCGTTTGCAGAACCGCGCTCCGACTCCGAATATTCCGACCGCGTCGGTCGGTAAAATCACGGCCTTGGTCAGCGCCCGCCCCGGTTCGGATACTCCGATGCTGGCGCTTCATCTCGCCCTGGCCATGCAAGGCGAGATGAAGGAGCGGAACACGCTGCTGCTCGACTTGGGGAGTCCGTCCGGCGATACCTTGACATATCTTGGACTCAATTCCCCTTACAGCTTTATCGATGCGGTGAGAAGCTTGCGCCGTCTCGATTCCATGCTCATCGACAGCGCTTTTGCCAAGCATGAAAGCGGACTCAGTCTGCTGGCGTTGCCGGAAGAACAGGGGGCGATGAGCGAGATTACGTCCGCCGACATTTATGTGCTGCTTGGCATGTTGCGGCGTTATTTTTCTCGGATCGTCATTAATCTGGGAGGGGTTCCCCAATCGGACTTTCTATATTTATTATTGGGGGATGCCGACAATACCTTGGTGGTTGTCGAGCAGAGCGTGCCCAGTTGTAAGCAAAATATGCAATTGGTGCGAAAAATGATCGAACATAAAATCGTGATGGGAACTGTAGAGCTGGTCGTCGACCGCTATCTTCCCCGGTTGCCCCCCGATGCCGAGAGCCTTTCGCAGGGCTTCGGCCTGCCGCTTCAGGCGACTCTGCCGCCTTCCGGCATGGCCCGTTTGAGTATGATGAATTCCGGAGAAAGCCTGTTTCAATGCGCCCCTCGCGATCCTTACACGCTGGCGATTCGGAAATTGGCGAAAAGGATTATTATCAACAGCAGTGCCGACATTGCCCAAAGTTCGGGCACGAAAAAGAGCCTGTTCAAGGCTATCGGTTCCTGGTTCGTCGGCAAGGAGGGTTAATGCGATGGGACTGAAATATCCTCAATACGACTACAGCCTCAAGCACACGGAAACTTACCAGGATCTCAAGTACTCTCTGCACCGCTATCTGATCGACCGCGTCGAGGAGGATAACGTGCCGCTGAACGAGTGGACGCCTGAACAAACTCAACGCTATGTGCATGACCATGTGTCGCGCTATGCCAGCCAGCGGCAACTCGCGGTGACCAGCTACGACCTTGACGACCTGACCGAGGAGATGATCAACGAGCTCACGGGATACGGTCCGCTCCAGTCCCTGCTGGCCGACGATCAAATCAGCGATATCATGGTGAACGGCGCCCGGTATATCTTTCTCGAACGCAACGGAAAAGTGGAGCAAGCCAATCTACGGTTCATCGATGACGATCATGTGTTGCGCGTGATTCGCCGTATTATCGCGCCGCTCGGGCGTCGGCTGGACGAGTCAAGCCCGATGGTGGACGCGCGTTTGCCCGACGGCAGCCGGGTCAACGCCATTATTCCGCCGCTGGCTATCGACGGCCCTTGCCTCTCGGTGCGCAAATTCCGCAAGGAACCGTTACGCGAATCGGACCTGTTGGTTTACGGCACGGCCAGTGAAGCCATGCTGGAATTTCTCAGGAAAGCCGTGAAGTACCGTTGCAATATTCTGATCAGTGGCGGAACCGGATCCGGTAAAACGACGCTGCTGAATATACTGAGCCGGTTCATCGAAACGCAGGAGCGACTCGTGACCATTGAGGATGCGGCCGAACTGCAACTCGGCCATAATCATGTGGTACGCCTTGAAACTCGTCCGCCCAATGTGGAGGGCGTCGGCGAGGTCAGGGCCCGCGATCTGGTGCGCAATGCCTTGCGGATGCGGCCGGACCGAATCATTCTCGGGGAAGTTCGCGGCGAGGAAGTCCTGGACGTATTGCAGGCGATGAATACCGGTCACGACGGTTCGATGAGCACCGTGCATGCCAACAGCGCCCGGGATGCCCTGGTGCGCCTGGAGATGCTGTCGGCCCTGGCCAGCTTCCAGGGCGGCATAGAGATACTTCGGCAAATGATCGGTTGCGCCATTGATATTGTTGTTCAAATAGCCCGTTTTTCCGACGGAACCCGCCGTATTATCTCCATTGTCGAGGTGGCAGGACTTCGCGATGGCCAGTTCATGCTAAACGAATTATTCGGCTACGATAGAGTCCGTAAGTGTTTTGTGGTCGGCAATACACGCCCGTCCGGCCAGAAATTCGAAACCGACGGCGGCTCGTTATTCCTAGGCGAGGGAGGGAAAACCCTTGGTTAGCAAAGATGTTTTGAGCTATGCCATGGCCGTCGCTCTGCTAGTCGTAGCGCTATTCATTTACCTGCAAAGTCGGCGGGAAGCGTTCATTGAAAAAGTGGGGCGGCGCATGGCCGAATCGTCCGGGATTGCGCCCGAGGTTCTGTTGCCGCGAGGCCGGCGTGCATCGCTCACGATCGAGACTCTGTTCTGGCGGGCAGGCATAGATGTGAGCGGTCGGCATGTGTCCACCGGTTTTTTGTGCCTGATTTCGCTTGCCGTCTTCGGCGGCTTGTGGCAGGGCGTCACATTCGCGCTGTCCGTGTCGGCTATCGGCATTGCCGTCATCTACCTGTGGCTTTTGCGTCAAGCGAAAAAACGTATAGCGCTGATTCTGGTTCAGCTTCCCCTGTTTCTCGATCAGGTGTTGCGCGGCCTCGGCACCGGCCGCAGCATGGAGGGCGCCTTGGGTCTGGCCGCCGGGGAAACGCCGGCTCCGCTTAAGGACATTATCGAACGGGTGCTGCGCGCCAACGAATTGGGCGCCGATCTGGGCGGGGCGATTCAGGAGACTGCCGATCTTTATCGGATAAACGAATTGTATTTGCTGGCGTTGGCGATAAGAATAAACCGTACCTACGGCAGCAGTGTCCGGGAGTTGCTGCAGAATGTGGTTAAAATGATCCATGAGCGCGAGGCGGCGCGCAGGGAACTGCGTGCGCTTACCGGCGAAACCCGGGTCACTGCCTGGGTGCTGGGTTTGCTCCCCCCGGGCATGGCGGTCTATATCATGGCCATGAATCCCAAGTACCTGGAGAGCATGTGGCAAGACCCTTCGGGCCGGATCATGCTGATGATTGCCGTGGCTTTACAAATAGTCGGGGCAGTGGTGCTCTGGCGCATGATCAAAAGCATTTAGGAGTTATCGTCATGATCTTGTATTTGGCAATGGCATTGCTTCTTGCCCTGTCGGGCGGCCTGCTCCTGTGGGTATCGTTTCGTTCGGATGGCGCGATTCATGCGTCGCAGCGCCGTTTTCATGACTTGCTTAAAAAGGGTGCGACTTCAGGCGGCGCCGATGAAGGCTGGATGCTTTCAGCGATCGAACGCATGGGCATCAGCGGCATGAGAAAATTATTATCGGATCGGGATCAGAAAGAGATGACCCGGCTGCTGAAACAGGCGGGATGGTATGCTGCCCGGGAGCGGATGGCCTTCATGTCGGCTTCGTGGCTGACTCCGCTGATTGCCGTGACTTGTGCCGGCGCCTATACGGTCGTTGCCGACGACATAACCGTCACTCAAAAGTTGGCGCTGGTTTTTGTGGCATTCGTCCTGGGCTTTCTCATTCCCCGCTACGTTTTGCGCTATCGGGCGAATGCGCGGCGTAATGCTCTGTCCCGAGAAATGCCCACCGCAATTTATTTGCTGCGCATGCTGTTCGATGCAGGGCTTTCCACCGAACATACTTTGCGGGTAATGTATGAGGAGGGGCGTGTGCTGATGCCGAATCTCGCCGAAGAAATCGCCGGTACGCTGCAGCGTATCGATGCCGGTCATGATCGTGCCGAAGCCTTGCACGACATGGCTGCGCCCCTGGAGGTTGCCGAATTGACCGATACCGTGGCCATTCTTAAGCAGGTGACCCGGCACGGCGGCAATATCCGCGATTCTCTGGCGAAATTCGCTCAGCTGATCGAGGAGCGCCAGCAATCGGCGCTGCGCGAATATATTAATCAGTTGTCCGCTAAAATGTCCGTGGTCATGATGGTTTTTCTGTTTCCCGCCCTGCTGATTTTTCTTGCCGGACCGGGTTTTCTTGCTCTTGCGCGGGGATTGGGAAGTGTTTATGGTTAAGTTTTCGACAAATAGCATCTTGTTGGGTTTGGCGGGAAGCCTTTTGATGGGGTGCGGTCGACCGGTGTCGCAAATGGATTTAACGGGATCGGGAAAAGCCGGAGCAGCGTACCCGAATGCGCAGACATGCGCAGCCGATCCCGACCCCGATCAGAACGTCAAGCTGGATTTGATCCGTCGGCTTATAGACAACGGAAAGCTGTATGCTGCATTGGCTCATCTGGAAGCCGCTCGCTCGGACTCTCGGCAGTCTGCCTATCTGCGTGCCGAAATATTGCGGCAGACGGATAGAAGCGAACAGGCCGCTCCGCTGTACCGCGAGCTGCTCGGCGGCTGTATGGCGGGCAAAGGTTATCACGGGCTAGGGCTTATTGCCGGCAGGGACAGCAAGATTTCCGAGGCGATAGCGTATTTGCAAAAAGCCGCAATCGCATTGCCGACCGACGTGCGGGTGCGGAACGATCTGGGCTATGCGCTGTTGCTTGGCCGGCAGTTCGATGCGGCGCGCAACGAGTTTCTGACGGCTTTGGAGCTGGATGGCGGCGACTCGCTTGCCGCGACCAATATGGTGCTGCTCTTGTCGGTAACGGAAAAAAAACAGGAAATGCAGGCTTTCGCCGCGCACATGAACATGGATCCGGAAATCGTGACGCAACTTCGTGCCCAGGCCGAGGAGATCAAGGCGTCGCTCGGGCGTTCAACCCAGCGTTAAACGCGCACTGCGCCGCCGTAGTCGGCCCAAACTTATCAACCGGATTCAATACAAACCCATAGGGATTCAAATCATGTCTCATCCATCGATTAAAGCGGTTTTACCGCTGATCTTGCTGTTCGGCGCCGATATCGCAGCGGCGGATTCACAGGAGCGTTCCTCCGGCGAGGAAACGCGGGCTTGGCTGGAGTTGCAAAGAAGCGGCGTCGCCGCTTCGACAACGCGCCAGACGGTCGCGGGGCCGGTTGCCGATGAAATATACCGACGTTACGTTGACAGCTTCAAACATCCGATTCCAGAATTCTATAAGAGCGATAAAGACGGCGGCAGCGGCGGCTCATCGCAGTAACAGCGGGCAACATTGCCAAGGTAGGTCGGCATGACGGTTAAAATCAATGCTTCAGGGCGGCAACGGGTTCGACGCCTGTCCATAAGATCGTTCGCCCGGCAGCGCGGCGCCTTGGGAATTCTGGGGGCGCTGACGCTGCTTCTTTCGGTGCTTTTTACCGCGTTGGCCGTGGATACAGGCCGCTTGATGCTGGAGCAGCGACGCTTGCAATCCGTTGCGGACATGGCGGCCCTGGATGCCTCATCCCAATCCGGCAGTTGCGGCGACGGTACGCTGGCCACCGCCCAAGCGGCGGCGGAAGCCAGTGCCGCGCGTAATAATCATCCGGTGGATGGCACCCGAACCCTCAATGCGGCTCTGGGGAATACTTCGGCAGGGACGGATGGCGTCAGACGTTTTGCTTCAGGCGATCCCGCGACCGCCATGTCCGTGGAGGTCGTAGCCGGGAACACGGTGTCGGCAAGCCTGTTTGCCGGCGGACTGCTCGGCGGAGAAGCGATTTTACAGGCGAGCGCTGTCGCGGAGCGGCAGGCATTGGCCGGTTTTTCCGCCGGCAGCGGGCTGGTGTCGCTTAATAGCGAAGATTCGGCGCTCCTGAATTCGCTGCTTGGGGGGATTCTCGGTTCGGCTGTAAATCTCAGTCTGGTTTCATATCAAGGCATCGCCGCGACCAATGTGACGCTGTTGAACCTGGTAGAGGCCGCGGCAGGCGTAGGCACCGTGCAGGAGTTGCTGGCCGCCGATCTGAGCGTGGGGGAACTGCTGGAAATCTATGCGAACGCGGTGAATGCCTCGGGTGTGGCGAACGCGGATGCGACTGCCGCAATGCAGACTTTGATCAATGCCAATGTCTCTACCTTGTCGGCCGCTTTCGGCGATGTTCTGGCCGTAACGACACCCAACGTAGAAGAGGCGGCCTCCGCCAGCGTCAATCTGTTCGACCTTATCACCACCACGGCCCTCGTTGCCAATGGCGAAAACGCCTTGACGTTGCCGCTGGCTGTCAATCTACCGGGCGGACTTCTCGACGTCAACACGATACTGAAAGTGATCGAACCGCCGCAAATCGCCATCGGCCCGCCGGGAAAGGACGAAAACGGCAAGTGGCGCACCCAGATGCGCACGGCGCAAGTGGAGCTGGACACCAGGATTCAAAGCAACGTCAATCTGATAGTGGCGCAAGCTGTAGTGAATCTCGCTTTAAAGGTCGAAGTGGCTCAAGGCAGCGCGTGGCTGAAAAGTATCCAGTGCCGCAACCGGCAAAACCCCACGTCTATTGTCACCATCGGCGCACAGCCCGGTATCGCCTCGATTGCCCTGACACGAGCCATCCCTCCCAATACCCCTCCGGCGGCCATTCGTGTCAAATTGTTAGATATTCCCGTCGCCGACGTGGAGGTGGGTCTGAATTTGCCTCTGGAACCTCCGGGAGAGACCGATCTGGTCTATGAAGTGAATACCAATGATGCCGATGCGCTGCCCATGGTCCAGCGGGCGTCGAGCGGTGTGGGCGGGAGTCTTGACAACGGTCTCAGCGGTCTCGCCGATAGCCTGCAACTCAAAGTGACTCCGCTCTCGCTAACCTTGGCTGAGCGCCTCCTTCTTGGCCCCTTGTTGAACGCCTTATTGGATGATTTGGATGGTATTCTGCGGGAGCAACTGCTTTCTCCTCTGCTGATACAACTGAGCACCACGATTTTGGATCCGCTGTTGCGCCTGCTGGGGATCGAGGTCGGGTATTTGGATGTTCAATTGTTTCTACTGCCGCCATTACCGCGACTACCACCGGAAAACGACTTCCCCGCCCTGAACCGCCCCACCTTGCTGATTTGAACGGAAGTCGCGCTGCAGACCGGGTTGGTCAGCCCGGCATTTCGAAGTCAGCTATGCCGGGTTTATCCGTCAATCATGTTGTTCGCCCTCTCCATCGAGACTCGGCTCGTACCATACCACCTTGTTGCGTCCGGTCCCTTTGGCCCGGTACAAGGCCTTATCAGCGGTTCTTACCAGCTCGGCTGCTCTCACATCCTCGCGGGCGTACTGTGTTACACCGCCAAGACTGATGGTGACGAGGCCTAGAGTCGAATCCTGATGGGGAATATTGAGACTTTCGACGGCGTGGCGTATGCGCTCGCAGAGTGAATAGGCATCGTCTCGCGTCGTCTGGCTAAGCAATACGACGAACTCTTCGCCTCCATAGCGGGCCACAAGATCAGTGGCCCGCTTTACCGACTGGGAGAGCGCAAGTGCCACCTGCGCCAAGCACTGGTCGCCCTCCTGATGACCGTAACGGTCATTGAATTTTTTAAAGAAATCAACATCCACCATGATCAGCGATATCGGCAGTCCGGAACGGCGCGCACGCGCCCACTCTTGTTCCAGAACGATGTCGAAGCGGCGGCGGTTGGCAAGATGTGTGAGCTTGTCTTCCCCGGCGGCGTTTTCAAGGCCGAAACGCGACAGCAAGCCATCCAATAAGTCGGCATGCAGCCGGCGCGACGAATAGATCAGGCTGACGCCCATCAGCAGTACGGCCGGGATTGCGTCCAAACCCGGTTCACCGTCCACCACGATGAGCACGGACACGAGTGGCGCCATGATTCCGAATAGAAATGCGGCGTAGACTACCGGCAGTGCGCTAAGACGGGTCAGGGCTGCGGCGGCGACCGCTCCGAACATGAGGATGACGAATAATCGCGTCGTCAGCGTCAAATAGGGGAACAGCAACGCCGTGAGGCCGAAGCCGAGTCCCGCCGCACCTGCTGCTATGATATCGGGCATGATTGATCCCCCTTTTAAAGCGTCCACGGCAAGATACCGTAGAGCTCTGCGGCTTGCAAGCCAGTGCCAGAAGCCGCCGGACATAACGATGCCGAGCCATGCCAGGAAAATGGAAAGGGGAAGTTCATACCAGAGATAAACGGCAAGCAAAGCGACATGGGCGCAATGGACGGCAAAAGCCGGTGTCGCTTGCCTATAGAGTTGCCGGAGCAGGTGCGCGAAAAGTTGGTGAGGATCAACCACGGAAAGTTGTCCTGCCGCTAACGAAAGCACTGAGACTTAATGCCCGGCTTTTTCTATTCGGATAGAAAAAATGGAAAGGCTTGAATGTGATCGTTCCGTATATCAAATACCCTGTGCTCCCTATGTTTTTTATTTTAATATTTATGGTTCATTGTGGCAGGACCAGGGGTATAAAGCAAGACTGATGCACTTTGATAAATACCCGCCTCTTTCCGACTTTGCGCCTCAACGCCTCGGCATTCATCTTCAAAAATTCAGTCATGGGTACGCGATGCGTAACCCTGCTTGACTAGCCATTCAGCAGCAAAGTACCGACTCCCTGATCGGTAAACAGTTCCAGCAGCACCGCATGATCGACTCGACCGTCAATAATATGCACGCTGGTGACGCCGCCTTTTATCGCATCGGTGGCGCAACGGGTTTTGGGGATCATGCCGCCGGAAATGGTGCCGTCAGCTATAAGCTCCTCGGTCTTTTTGATCGACAAGCCGGTCAGCAGCGCCCCCTGTTTATTCAGGATGCCCGGTATATTGGTCAGTAAAATCAATTTCTCGGCTTTTAACTGTTCGGCAATTTTTCCGGCAACCAGATCGGCATTGATGTTATAGGAATGCCCATCCTCGCCAACGCCAATGGGCGCGATAACCGGAATAAAATCGCTGCCGCCGAGCATATCAAGAACCGCCGGATCTATGCTGCTCACTTCGCCGACATGGCCGAGATCGATAATCTCCGGGGGAAGCGTGTCACGCGGGGTAAGATGCAGTTTTTTGGCGCGGATAAAATTGCCGTCCTTGCCGGTCAAACCGACCGCTTTGCCGCCGTGCATGTTGATTAAATTGACTATCTCCTTGTTGACCAGTCCGCCTAATACCATCTCGACCACATCCATGGTTTCGCTGTCGGTGATGCGCATGCCGTCGATAAAGCCTGTGGTTTTGCCGAGTTTTTCCAGCAATTGACCGATTTGCGGCCCGCCGCCGTGAACCACGATCGGGTTCAAGCCGACCAGTTTCATCAACACGATGTCTCGTGCGAAGCTGTGTTTGAGCTCTTCATCAACCATGGCGTTGCCGCCGAATTTAACCACGATGGTTTTGCCTTTAAAGCGCTGGATATAGGGCAGAGCCTCAATCAGCACATCGGCGATCTGGTGAGCTGTTCTTTTTTGCATGATGTTGGTTTCCGTTATTTAAAAAATTCGTCCAAAGCCAGCTTCGAACTCCGGTATCTGTGGCATTTGGAGTCACCGTAGGAGCGGGCCGCGCCCGCGACATTTGAGCTGGGATTGCAAAGTTGTAGCTCCTTCTTCGCGGGCATGGCCCGCTCCTACATCCGGTGAATAATCTTGCCTGCCTGCAAGGTATGGGTTACCCGGCCTTTCAGGGTTTGCCCCCAAAACGGCGTGTTAACGCCCTGACTTTTCCAGTTTGCCGAATTAACCTGCCAGTCGAGTTCCGGGTCGAAAATACACACATCGGCTGAAAAACCCGGCGTTAACGCACCGCTTTCTAAACGCAGCACCCGCGCCGGATTGGCGCTTAAGCAGGCGATGCCCTGTTCCAGCGTTATCGCATGTTGCGTTACCAGCTTGAGCATTAACGGCAACAGGGTTTCCAAGGACGACACCCCCGGTTCCGTCTCCGGAAACGCGCCCAGCTTGGCGTCCAGGTCATGCGGCTGATGGTCGGAACAGATGCTGTTAATCGTGCCGACGGCCAAGCCTTGCCTCAGATACTGCTTGTCTTCCTCGGTGCGCAATGGCGGCAACACATGATAGGCGCTGTCAAAAGGCTTCATGTCGTTTTCGGTCAGATGCAGCTGATGGACGGCGACATCGGCGCTGACTTTCAGTCCGTACTTTTTGGCCTGATGTATTTTAATCACCGAACGTTTACAACTTAACTGGCCAAAATGGACTCGACAGCCGGTTAATTCGGCCAGTTCCAGGCATTGCGCCAGGGCTATGGTTTCGGCGGCTTCAGGAGTGCTGGGCAAGCCGTAACGGGTAGCGATTGCGCCTTCATGAGCACAACCGTTATTGCCCAGGTCAAAATCATTGGGTCGGAACATCATCAATAAATCATGGCTGGCCGCATATTCCATGGCCCGTCTTAATATCAACAGGTTTTTCACCGGTTGATTGGCATTACCGACCGCAATGCAGCCTGCCTGTTTAAGCGACAGCATGGAGCTGAGTTCGGTGCCTTCCAGTTTCTGGGTGAGGGCGCCGACCGCGTAAACTTGAGGATAGTCGGCTTTTTCCGCCAGCTCCTTGATCAGTTCGACCACGGCGGTGGTATCGATGACCGGTACGGTATCCGGTTGCAGGCATATTGCGGTGACTCCGGCGGCAGCAGCGGCACGCACTTCGCTTTTAAAGGTCGCTTTGCGGCTGTGTCCCATATCCCGCAAACGGGCGCTTAAATCGATAAAGCCGGGACAGACGATTTGATTTTCGGCATTGATGACGGTGTCCGGTTTAAATCCGGCCGGTTCGTCAGTCGCCGACATAATCTTGCCGCCTTCGATATACACGGAACCGATGCGATCCATGCCGTTGGCCGGATCGATGATTCTGCCGTGGTCTATGCGTATTTTCATCATGCTACCTGCTTTTGCATTGCCATCGCCATGATTGCCATGCGCACCGCGATGCCGTTGCTGACTTGTTTGAGTATCACCGACTGCGGGCCGTCTGCGACTTTGGAATCGATTTCCACGCCCCGGTTGATAGGACCTGGGTGCATCACGATTGCATCGGGTTTAGCAATTTTAAGTTTCTCTTCGGTGAGTCCGAAACATTTGAAATATTCGCTTTCGCTGGGCAGTAACGCCGAACTCATACGTTCTTTCTGCAAGCGCAACATCATAACGACATCAATATCTTTAAGCCCTTCGGTCAAATTATGCGAAACACTCACGCCTAAGCTTTCCACATGCGCCGGCAATAAGGTTTTGGGCGCAATCACCCTGACTTCGGCCGCTCCCAAGGTATTTAAGGCCTGTATCTCCGAGCGCGCCACTCTGGAATGCAATATATCGCCGATAATGGCCACTCTGAGACTGGAAAAATCCGGCTTGAGCTGGCGTATGGTAAACATGTCCAGCATCGCCTGGGTCGGATGGGCGTGCTGTCCGTCGCCGGCATTGATCACGCTGATATGCGGCGCGGTCTGTTGGGCGATAAAATGCGCCGCGCCGCTGATCGCATGGCGCACTACAAACATATCGACAAACATGGCCTCCAGATTGCGGATGGTGTCGAGCAGGCTTTCGCCTTTTGAAGTGGCCGAGGTGGCAATATTCATATTGATTACATCGGCGGAAAGCCGCGTGGCTGCCAATTCGAAAGTTGTGCGGGTGCGGGTGCTGTTTTCAAAAAATAGGTTGACGATAGTCTTGCCGCGCAACAGCGGAACTTTTTTAACCTGGTGCTCGGACATACCGGCGAATGACTCGGCGGTATCCAGAATTTCAGTCAATAAACTCTTGCTCAGGCCTTCGATGGTCAGAAAATGTTTAAGCTTGCCTTCCGCATTCAATTGCAGGTTGTCTGTCATTGCTTATGCCGCCGCCTCAATGGTTTGTAGATGAACGGCCAAGGGTTCAGGCCCGGTCAGTTTGATCCGTTGCTCGGCATTTAAGGTAATTCTAGCGCCGACGCAATCGGGATTTAACGGGATTTGCCTGCCGTCGCGCTCTATCAATACCGCCAGCACGATCTGGTTCGGCCTGCCGTAATCGAAAATTTCATTCATCGCGGCGCGTATGGTTCTGCCGGTATAAAAAACATCGTCGATCAGGATAAGGTCGCGGCCTTCAATATGAGTCGGCAACTGGCTGGGCTTGACATTGGGATTGACGCCGATTTGCGAAAAATCGTCCCGATAAAAGGAAATATCCAGCAAGCCTAAAGGTTCGCTGATAGCTAAACGGCGGTGCATTTGTTCGGCAATCCACACGCCGCCGGTACGTATGCCTATCATCAACGGGTTAACCAGTTGTCTTTCATCGATAATACGTTTTAGTTCGGCTTCCAGGTGATTTAATAATTCGGGTATTTCTAACACTTAACAGTCCTGTTTGGGTAGCTACTTCGCGTCACCAAATTAAATGGAACGCAGATGACGCGGATGAATATGATGAACTCAGATAACGATAAATATTCAGAAATTACTGAAGCCCGCGTTTAAACACAAGGCTTTTTCAAATAAAAAAATCTTATTTGATCCTAATTATCAGCGTCATCTGCGTTCCATTTTTTATTTTTCTAATTACCGTATAGCGGCATGGTCATTTAACCAGGTTTGCAGGATAA
Organism: Methylobacter sp.; assembly: GCA_030655535.1. GTDB lineage: Bacteria > Pseudomonadota > Gammaproteobacteria > Methylococcales > Methylomonadaceae > Methylobacter_A. Next base: position 22,806 of record JAURVK010000002.1, read on the forward strand.
GCTGGGCGGCGAGTTGATCTTGCACTTCCCAGAGTTTGCTTGCACTGACGCTGACCTCATCAAACAATAATTGTTTGGCTTCGTAAGTTGACAGGGTCTCGTCCTGCTGAAAAACAGGCAGTTGATAACGCCCTTCCAACTGCCTGCAAAATTTTAACATACGCGGCGTCACGGGGTTGTCCGAGCCGTCGGCCTGCTTTGATATGCCGACCACTAAACCGGCCGGGCGCCATTCTTGTATCAGTTTGCCGATAATTTCCCAGTTAGGGATTTGATTGATCGAGCGTATGGTTTGCAGTGGACTTGCAGTAACGGTGGTCGTTTGACCGACGGCTGTGCCTATCTTTTTGGTACCGAAATCGAAACCCAAATAGGTATCGGTGTTGGCTTTGGCTAGTAAGGGGTCTTGCATAGTTTATAGGTGTGTATGCCGCAAACCTGCCGGGAGCAGGTGCGGCGTCTGGTTGGCACTCAAAGGAAGATTAGGCTGAAAGTCGCAGGCAATACACGTACCAAAATTAGCCATGTCCTGCCGGGGCGGTCAATTGATTAATATCAATGCCGATCTGGTCGGCTGCCGCACTCCAGCGCAAATTAACCGGCGTATCGAATATAACTTGTTTGCCGCAAGGCGTATTAAGCCAGGCATTATCCATGATTTCCTTTTCCAGTTGCCCCGCGCCCCAACCGGCATAGCCTAAAGCGATCAGATACTGTTCAGGGCCTACGCCTGCCGCAATGGCTTCAAGCACATCACGTGAAGTTGTCAGGGAAATAGCCTCTGAAACAGCCATGGTCGCATGCCAATCTCCACCGGAAGTATGTACCACGAAGCCGCGCTCCTGTTGCACCGGGCCGCCTGCGAAAATCGGCATTTCGGCGGCAGCGGGCGACGTGACGTCTATATCCATCTGTTTAAAAATTTCGCCCAGCTTCATGTTCGTCGACCGATTAATGACGATACCTAATGCACCGTCTTCATTATGTTGACACAAATAGGCAACCGTATGAAAAAAATTGGGATCCGCCAGATTGGGCATGGCGATAATAAACTGGTTTGTTAAGTAAGTAGCTTCGTTCATGGATCTTAGTATCAAAGTTTATGGTGACTTAAGCAACTGTTTATCGCGAGGTCATGCCTGATTCATCGGAAAATTTCCAAACCCGGGTAATGACCAAAACATCAAGCTCTTTCAGCAAGTCCGCAGGTAACGGTGCAAATGGCGCACTCATACGAACAATTCTTTTAGCCGCCTCATCCAATGCCGGATTTCCCGAAGACTGGTTGATGCGTATGCTGTAAATGCTGCCGTCTGCTTTAATGCCGACATCCATGGTTAGGATGCCGGAAAAGCCTTTCTTGGCCGCCACTTCCGGGTAATTAAGATTGCCGGTACGCTCCACTTTATATTCCCAATCTTTCATATATTGGGCGGCGACATATTTATGGGCGCTCACCGAGTCGACAAATTTTATCTTGGTTTGCTCGGCGCCTTGCTGGTTTAGCCTGATTTCGGTACCCAATTGTGCGATTTGTTGCTGCAACATTTCCGCCGTCAATTGCGGGTGCTTTTCAGTATGCTGTCCGGTATCCGGCTTGCTTGCAGTAACAATCTTTTTTTCCGCCTTTTTCTGGGTGATCAGTTTTTTTTCCGCTTTGGGTTTGCTCTGTTCGTGCACGCTCTTTTTTATCGGCTTGGTTTGGTTTTTGCCCGGACTGGGCAGTTGTTGCGGCGGCTTGGTGCTTTGTTCGCCCGCACCTAGCTGATTTTCCTGAGCTAAAAACTTCGCCTTTTCAGGCGCTTTTGGGGTCGGCATATTGACCAGGGTAATATCGATAGATCGACTGACTTGCGCCGCAGGCGGCGCGGTAAAATTGATTCCCAGTCCGATAACAACATGAATGACGGCCGCTACAAATAAGGCAATCAATAATGAATCATTAGTAGACAGCTCCGCAGGGGGATCAAATATTGGCTGATGTGTTCTCATTGTAAGGCAGTTTCAATATGATCCATGAGTTGACCGCAAATATTCAAGCCGAACTGGCGATCCAGTTCCTGAACGCAAGTAGGGCTGGTCACATTAATTTCGGTCAGCGTATCGCCAATCACATCAATCCCGACAAAAACCAGGCCTTTTTCCCGTAATGTAGGCCCCACCTGACCTGCAATCCAGCGATCTCGTTCGGTTAATTCCCGGCCTTCGGCTCGCCCGCCCGCCGCCAAATTGCCGCGGGTTTCGCCTTGTGCAGGGATGCGCGCCAGAGAATACGGTATGACCTCGCCATTAACCAGCAATATCCGTTTATCGCCGTCTACGATTTGCGGCAGATACTTTTGCGCCATCACATAGCGACTGTTGTATTGGGTCATGGTTTCCAGAATCACGCTAAGATTGGGATCGTCCAGGCGCAAATGGAAAATAGAAGTGCCGCCCATGCCATCCAGCGGTTTTAAAATAATTTCGCCTTGCTCCAGCAAAAAGCGCCTGATTCGATCAGGCTCTCTGGCGACTAAAGTTTCTGCGCAACACTGCGGAAACCATGCGGTAAAAAGCTTTTCATTGGCATCCCGCAACGACTGCGGTTTGTTAACCACATAAACGCCCATACTTTCCGCTCTTTCCAGCAAGTAGGTGGCATAAATATATTCCTGATCGAAAGGCGGATCCTTGCGCATCATAATCACGTCCAGCTGATCCAGAGGAATATCCTGCTCGGCCGTAAACTCGTGCCAGCTTTTTTCATCCCGCCGAACTTTAAGCGTCCGTGTTCTGGCATAAGCTCTGCCGTTCCTCAGGAACAAATCGTTGAGCTCCATGTAATGCAGCTCCCAGCCTCGCTTTTGTGCTTCAAGTAACATCGCAAAACTGGTATCTTTTTTTATGTTGATATGGTCGATGGAGTCCATGACCATGCCGAGCTTAATGGGCATAATTATTTTAGGTTCAAGGTTCAAGGTTCAAGGTTCAAGG
>JAURVK010000048.1 GCA_030655535.1 Methylobacter sp.
GCTTTAGCCGCGATTATCGCGGCTAAAGCCGCTCCTACAAAAGCCCACATTAACCGGGAAAAACACCCGTGGACAAATACCGATCGCCCCGGTCGCAGATAATCGCCACAATCACCGCATCTTCAACTTCTTCAGACAACCTCAACGCCGCATGAACAGCGCCGCCGGATGAGATGCCGGCAAAAATACCCTCTTGGGCCGCCAAAGCGCGGGTGACGTTTTCAGCCGACGCCTGATCGACATCGATAATCCGGTCAACCCGATCGGCCTGATAAATTGTCGGCAAGTATTCCTTGGGCCAGCGCCGGATGCCGGGGATTTTAGACTCGCCTTCCGGCTGCACACCGATAACCTGAATATCGCTGTTTTGTTCTTTCAGGAATTTCGACGTACCCATAATGGTACCGGTCGTACCCATGGAGCTGACGAAATGGGTTATTGTCCCCTGCGTATCGCGCCAGATTTCAGGCCCGGTGCCTTCATAATGCGCACGCGGATTATCGGGATTGGAAAACTGATCCAGCACCCTGCCCTTGCCGGCCGCTTCCATTTCCCTGGACAAATCAATCGCCGCTTCCATGCTGCCTGCCGCAGGCGTAAGAATAATCTCGGCGCCGTAAGCTTTCATCGAAGCCCGGCGTTCTTCGCTCATGTTATCCGGCATAATCAGGGTCATTTTATAGCCTTTGATTGCCGCCGCCATCGCCAGTGCAATACCGGTGTTGCCGCTGGTCGCCTCAATCAAACGGTCGCCGGGTTTAATCTCGCCTCTTTCCTCGGCATGTTTAATCATACTGAGCGCCGGACGATCTTTGACCGAACCGGCCGGATTATTGCCTTCCAGCTTAACCAGAATGGTATTGCCGGTATTTCCGGGCAAGCGTTGCAGTCTGACTAGAGGCGTATTGCCGACAAAAGATTCAATGGTTGGGAAAGTCATAGTTGAGGTTCTAGGTTCAAGGTTCAAGGGTCAAGGGTCAAGGGTCAAGGGTCAAGGGTCAAGGGTCAAGGGTCAAGGTTTCCCTCGTTCCCACGCTCCAGCGTGGGAATGCATACGGAAGCATGACAACACCCAAAACCAGTATGGATTCCCACGCTCCGGAGACTGTGAAAGTATTCGTATTTAGAAAATAACCACGAAGAACACGGAGAGCACGAAGTTTTTAATGCCTTGAATTAATGCTGTTTTTTTCTCCGTGTCTTTCGTGTTCTCTGTGGTAAAACATTTTTTCGGCCCGATTT
>JAURVK010000169.1 GCA_030655535.1 Methylobacter sp.
CAGTTCCCTTTGCATCGTATAAATATTATAGATACACCGGGGCATGTAGACTTTACCATAGAAGTCGAGCGTTCATTGCGGGTTTTAGATGGTGCGTGTGCGGTATTTTGTGCTGTTGGGGGGGTTGAGCCTCAGTCTGAAACGGTTTGGCGTCAGGCGGACAAGTACAGTGTCCCGCGCTTGGTTTTTGTGAATAAAATGGATCGCTGTGGCGCAGATTTTTTGCGTGTAATTGAACAAATTAAGTCGAGATTGGGAAGTAAGGCGGTTCCAATGCAGTTGCCGATTGGAGCTGAAGATGGTTTTGAAGGGGTTGTTGATCTTATTAAGATGAAAGCCATATATTGGGATGAAGCCAATATGGGTATGACCTTTAAGGAAAAGGATATTCCTGCAAGTATGCTAGACCTCTGCCGGAAATGGAGGGAATATATGGTTGAGGCGTCTGCAGAGGCTAACGAAGAATTATTAAATAAATATCTTGAAGAAGGATGTTTATCAGACGAAGAGATTAGGCTTGGAATTCGCTCGCGGACTATAGCTAATCAAATTGTTCCTGCATTTTGTGGTTCAGCCTTTAAGAACAAGGGTGTTCAAGCGATGCTGGATGCGATAATAGAATATCTGCCTGCTCCAACTGATGTTGGTGCGGTAAAAGGTCATCTTGAAGATGATTCTGGGGTGGAGATGCGTACAGCTAGTGACTCCGCTCCTTTTTCGGCCTTGGCATTTAAAATTGCTACGGATCCTTTTGTGGGTACCTTGACTTTTTTTCGGGTTTATTCGGGTGTTCTGAATTCTGGAGATAGTGTCTATAATCCAGTAAAAAAGAAAAAAGAACGTGTTGGGCGCATAGTGCAAATGCACGCAAATAGTCGAGAAGAAGTAAGAGAGGTTTTTGCTGGAGATATAGCAGCTGCAATTGGACTCAAAGATGTAGCTACAGGAGATACACTTTGTGATCTTAATAATGTCATAGTTCTTGAGCGCATGGAGTTTCCAGATCCGGTAATTTCGGTTGCGGTGGAGCCGAAAACAAAAGCCGATCAAGAAAAGATGGGTGTTGCATTAGGTAAGTTAGCGCAAGAGGATCCTTCTTTCAGGGTGCATACCGATGAAGAGTCGGGGCAAATAATTATCTCAGGAATGGGTGAGTTGCACTTAGAGATTATTGTGGATCGCATGAAGAGGGAGTTTAATGTTGAAGCGAATGTTGGCGCTCCACAGGTCGCATACCGAGAAACAATTCGAAAGACAGTTGAGCAGGAAGGCAAGTTTATAAGGCAATCCGGTGGGCGGGGGCAGTATGGCCATGTGTGGTTACGCATTGAGCCGCAAGAAATTGGTGCCGGTTATGAGTTTGTAAATGAGATTGTTGGTGGTGTTGTTCCAAAAGAATTTATACCGGCTGTAGATAAAGGTATCCAAGAGCAGTTGAAGAGTGGTATTCTAGCCGGCTATCCTGTACTGGATGTTAAGGTGTCTTTATTTGATGGTTCGTATCACGATGTGGATTCGAACGAAATAGCTTTCAAAATTGCCGGATCCATGTGTTTCAGGGAGGGGGCTAGGAAGGCAAGTCCTGTTTTACTTGAGCCAATAATGAAGGTTGAAATTACCACCCCAGAAGAATATATGGGCGATGTTGTAGGTGATATCAATAGACGGCGTGGGATAATTCAGGGTATGGAAGATACTCCGTCAGGGAAAGCGCTTAACTGCGAAGTACCGTTGGCTGAAATGTTTGGTTATGCAACTGATTTGCGATCGGCAACACAGGGGCGGGCAACATACAGTATGCAGTTTGAAAAATATAATGAAGCGCCTGCAAATATTGCGGAAGCGATTATTAAAAAATCTTCATAAAATTGAATATAATTAAAGGTATTAACTCATGGCCAAAGAAAAATTCTCACGTAGCAAGCCCCACGTAAACGTCGGCACAATCGGACACGTCGATCATGGTAAAACTACTTTAACCGCTGCTTTAACAAAAGTAATGGCTGAGCTCCAGGGTGGAGAGGTTAAGGCCTTTGATCAGA
>JAURVK010000170.1 GCA_030655535.1 Methylobacter sp.
GCTGAGTAGTTACAACAGGACAAGCTAATGAATAGACAACCCGCCGTAGCAGGTTCTTTTTATCCTGCAAATCCAGAACAACTCCATCTGATGGTGGATCAGTATTTAAACGATGCCGCAACCGATGAAAAGGTTCCAAAAGCCATCATCGCGCCTCACGCCGGTTATATTTATTCCGGTCCGATTGCCGCAAGCGCCTATGCCCGGCTAATAAAAGCCAGCGACCGAATAACCCGCGTGGTGCTGATCGGCCCCTCTCATCGCGTCGCTTTTAGAGGCCTGGCAGTCAGCAGAGCGGAAACCTTTACCACGCCTTTGGGTAACGTCCCTGTAGATCAGGCGGCAGTGCAAACCATAGTCCAACTGCCTTTTGTTGAATACCTCGAGCAGGCGCACACCTTTGAGCACAGCCTGGAAGTTCAGCTGCCTTTTTTACAAGAAGTGCTGGATAACTTTGACATCGTGCCCATCGTTGCCGGTGACGCCTCGCCGGGACAAGTCAGCCAAGTGCTAGAAGCGCTGTGGGGCGGCGATGAAACGCTGATTGTGATCAGTTCCGACCTGAGTCATTATCATGATTATGCAACCGCTCGGCAGATGGATAAAGCCACCAGCCGACTCATAGAAAAGTTGCAATATGAACATCTCGCCACCGAATCCGCCTGCGGTAAAGTGCCGGTCAGCGGATTGCTAAAACTGGCACGGGAAAAATCGCTGTCGGTTAAAACCATCGACCTGCGTAACTCCGGCGATACCGCAGGCGATAAAGCCAGCGTGGTAGGCTACGGCGCTTATGTCATTGAATAAGGAAAATCGCCAACGGCTGCTGGATTTGGCGAAAAACTCCATTCGGCAGGGTTTGCAAACAGGTCGACCGATAAAAATCGACTTGACTGACTATCCTAGAGAATTAACAGAGCCGCGAGCCACCTTTGTGACCTTGGAGATAAAGCATCAACTGCGCGGCTGCATCGGTATGTTGGAAGCGGTCAGACCGCTGGCTGAAGATATTGCCGAAAATGCCTATTCCGCCGCCTTTAAAGATCCGCGCTTTTCGCCGCTGGAGGCTGATGAACTGGATAATTTGGACATACATTTATCGATACTCACGTCCGCTGAGCCGGTAACGTTTGCTTCCGAACAGGACTTATTAGCCCAATTGCGACCCGGCATAGACGGTCTGATTTTAGAGGAAGGCCGTCGGCGCGGAACCTTTCTGCCTTCGGTATGGGAGCAATTGCCGGAGCCTGAGCAGTTTTTGCGGCATTTAAAACAAAAAGCCGGGCTACCGGCCGACTACTGGTCGAAAAATATCCGTATTTACTGCTACCAGGCCGAAATAATAGGCCGCGAGTAACAATCGACACCGGCAAATCAGACGATTAGCCCAGTTTTACAACAACCCATGTTCCGCAAACGAATAAGGTTGCCCGTCGCCGATAATAAAATGATCCAGAACCCGGATGTCGAACAGGGCTAATGCCTGCTTAAGTTTCTCCGTTATGTGTTTATCGGCCTGACTGGGTTCGGAAATACCGGACGGGTGGTTATGGGCAAAGATCACTGCCGCCGCATTATGGCGCAGCGCCTGCTTGGCGACTTCCCTGGGATAAACGCCGGCGCCGTCTATGGTGCCTCTGAATAATTCGTCCAGTTGTATGACCCGGTGTTGATTATCGAGAAATAAACAGGCAAAGACTTCGTAGCTGTAGCCGCGCAGTTGAGCGCTAAGATAAGAGCGGGTGAGTTCCGGACTGGTGAGCGCATCGCCGCGTTGCAGGGCTTCTTTAAAATGCCGTCTGGCCATTTCCAGTACTGCCTGGAGCTGGGCATAAGTGGCATCGCCCAGGCCTTTGCCCTCACAAAAACGTTGCTGTTCGGCGCCTAATAGGGCGCCCAGTGAGCCGAAATCGGCCAGCAGCTCACGCGCCAAGTCAACCGCCGATTTTCCGGGCGATCCGGTGCGCAGAAAAATAGCCAGCAGTTCTGCGTCGGTTAAGGCTGCCGAGCCGCGTCGCAGCAGTTTTTCTCTGGGCCGATCTTCTGCCGACCAATCCTTAATGGACATCAGTCTCACCTTATACGATTGCAATTTAAGCATAGAAGAATTTCTGTAGACTTGCCATAATACCAGCTTTGTTCACATTTCAGGATCTTACTATTAACAAGCATATTTTATTGGCTGTCAGCGGCGGCATTGCTGCGTACAAGTCGGCTGATCTGGTCAGGTTGTTGCGCAAGCAAGGGGCGGAGGTGCGCGTGGTGATGACCCGCTCAGCCATGCAGTTTGTCAGTCCGCTGACTTTTCAGGCGCTGTCCGGAAATCCCGTGCATAGCGAATTGCTTGATGCGGATGTAGAGCATGCGATGGGGCATATCAGTCTGGCGCGCTGGGCCGATGCGTTGATTATCGCTCCGGCAACGGCCAATACGCTGGCAAAATTCAGTCATGGTTTGGCTGACGATTTATTATCGACGCTGTATCTGGCGGCGACCTGTCCGGTTTATGTGGCTCCGGCGATGAATCAGGCTATGTGGCATAAAACCGTCACGCAGGAAAATATTCAGAGACTCAAAAGCCGCGGCGTTACCGTGATCGGTCCCGAACCCGGCGAGCAGGCTTGCGGTGAAACCGGCTTCGGCAGAATGTCCGAACCTGCGGAAATTTGCCGGTGTTTACTGGCTGAACCGGGCATTCAGTGTTTAAGCGGGCTTAAGGTGTTAATCAGCGCCGGGCCCACCCGCGAACCTTTAGATCCGGTTCGTTACCTCACCAATCGCAGTTCCGGGAAAATGGGTTATGCGCTGGCCAATGCGGCATTAAAAGCCGGTGCAAAAGTAACGCTGGTCAGCGGCCCGGTGGCACTGCCAGCCCCTGATAATGCAGATCTGGTGAGCGTAGAGACTGCGGCGCAAATGTATACGGCGGTTATGTCCGAAGCCGCAGAACATGATATTTACATAGGGGCAGCGGCTGTCGCCGACTACAGCCCGGTAATGCTGGAACAACAGAAAATAAAAAAACAAAGCGAACAAATCACGCTAACGTTACAAAAGACCCGAGATATTTTGGCGGAAGTGGCACAGTTGACTCCCCGTCCGTTCACGGTCGGATTTGCCGCTGAAACTCATGATCTTGAACACTATGCGCAAGATAAGTTGGCAAGAAAAAATCTGGATATGATTGCGGCAAACTGGGTAGGGCGCGAGCTGGGCGGCTTCGATAGCGAACAAAATGCATTGCAGGTTTTCTGGAAACAAGGCCAAAAAAACCTGGCAATGACCAACAAAAACCAATTAGCCGAGCAACTAATCAGCTTAATCGCAGAGAGAATGGAGCATGAAAGGTACAAAAAAAATACAGCTTAAAATTCTGGATGGCCGTTTAGGCAAAGACATTCCGTTGCCGGACTATGCGACAGCGGGTTCGGCAGGCTTGGATTTGCGCGCCTGCCTGGATGAGGCGGTCGAGTTGAAGCCGGGCGAAACGCTGTTAATTCCAACCGGTCTGGCCATCCATATTGACGATCACCAATTAGCGGCCGTCTTATTGCCCAGATCAGGTCTGGGACATAAGCACGGCATCGTTTTGGGCAATCTGGTCGGACTGATCGATTCGGACTATCAGGGACAGGTTTTTGTTTCCTGCTGGAACCGAGGCGACACCGCTTTTACCATCAATATAGGCGAGCGCATCGCACAAATGGTTTTTGTACCGGTGGTGCAGGTGGAATTCGAACAAGTCGCCGAGTTTGATCAAAGTTTGCGCGGCTCCGGCGGTTTTGGTCATACCGGTCGTCATTAAGCTGTTTTTCTTGAGGATAGGGGCATAAACATGATACGACTATTTTCTTTATTGTCAGCGTTTGCTGTGTTAACGGTTCTGACTGCCGGTGCGGGCGTTTACTGGATTAGTGCCGACCAAATTGCACAAGCAAAGCAGGACTCGGCGGCGGCCGTTGCAAAAAGTGTCGCATTAGGCATTAGTGCACAGGTCAATTTGCTGACCAAAACGCTTGAAAAAATGGCGCTGGATCCGGTCGTGTCGGCTGCGGTTATTCGTGCAGACACAACCGAATTAAACACAGTGGCCGCAACACTTGAAAAGCATTTGCCCGATGTCCTGAAAGTGCGGCTGTTATTGCCCGGCGTCAGTGAGCTTGATGACAAAAGCGTCCCTAAAATGGGTTATGCCGATCTGGATATGGTACGGGAAGCATTGATCAAAAATCAATTGCCGGCAATACAAGGCGATAACGGGCCTGACAGGCATCTGGCGATAACACGCAGGATTATGCACAATGATCAGGCGGTTGGCGTCATTCTGGCCAGTTTGAACTATGACTTTATTGGTAAAACCTTACAGGCAGCGGAACTAAAAGGCGGGCGTCTTGAATTAAGACAGGCCGCACTGGTATTAGGTGCAGCCGGAGAACCGGCCAGTGCAGCATTGAGCGATGATGCGCAAATAAAGGTAGCTAACACCGGCTGGGAATTGTATTACCAGGTTGCCGACAGTGCAAGTTCCACTGGACTGGCGTTCATCGTCGGGATGATCGCTCTTCCTGCCTTACTGGCGCTGTCGGCTTTTTTTATGGGATACCGGAAGCTTTCGGGTCTGCTGACACAAGATCTGGATAGTGTGCTGAAAGCCTATAAAGATATTATGAAGAATAAGTTACAGGGTACTTATCCCGTTAACTTGACTGAAATGAATGCCGTTGTTTCAACGCTGGTTCAGTTTAAACGGGTTATGGATAATCAGTACGACGATGGGATCAGCGGCAATAATACGGTTGATTTAGAAAAGAGCCGTTTTTTCGATGAGCCTGATGATTTGGTGACTGCAGGAAGTACGACTCTAGGGAGGGCGGTAGCACAAACCAAAGACGTTAATTTTAATAAACCAGTGACGGAAAAAACCCAGTCGGTCAAGCCTGAAATAGTTGAAAATACCGTGCCTGACTCCTTTGACATGACTTAGTCGGTAAAGGTATCTCCCAAACCCCGTCCGGCTTGGGATTCGTTTTCTTGGCCTGAAATTTATATGCGCTTGCCCTGGTTCAATCCCCATTTTTCAAAGGGGGGGGAGGTGAACGATTACATTCAGGCAGCTGATGAAAAAAATTAAACCCGATATTGTCTTGCCTTTTTAATAGACTGGCAAAATTCTGGCAGATCGACCCAATAAAGTTAAATACAGCCCAACTCAGTTTCTTGTACAATAGCTACGCTATAGTTAAATAGTAGTCAATATATCCAGTTTTATAAACCAGGAAAAAATAATGAAAAAAATCAACATATTACTTGCATTATCCTTGTCGCTTGGCTTGTCAAGCATGGCCGTATTTGCAGATGCCTTGAATTCGAATAAAGACATCCTCGGCAGTTGGTTTTTGGAATATACAAAAAAATCACCTGATTCGGCTGAAACAAAAGCGATGGGCATGACCTGGGTGATTGATAACAGTCAGCTGACCCAAAAAGATATTCCGCAAGTGAGGGGCAACCCTTACGATGCGCCTGCGGTTGACTATATTATTGAAGACGGTGTGTTAAAAGTCAGCATACTGGGCAGAGCGGGTAAATTCGATGTTTACTCATTAGTGGAAAAAACCGATAAGACTATGGTGCTTAAAGATAATAAGTACGGAACTTATATGTATTTCATCAAAAAGTAAGCTTAGCTATCCACACAAGCCACATAGCCAGACGGTGCTGACCGGTTCCCACGCTCTGCGTCACAGCCATTAAGGAACAGGCACGAAATAAAGTGAGCAAGTTTCCAATAGCCGGAGTGCAGGCATCCCGTGCAAACGCAAGCAAAGCTTGCACTCCCGCTACAAACTTAT
>JAURVK010000001.1 GCA_030655535.1 Methylobacter sp.
GCTGAGATTATTTTCATCTGTAGCCGTAACGGATTCTGCATCTTGTAGGGGCGAATTTTTTCGCCCAGGGCGAATAAATTCGCCCCTACAATGTTGCCCTCTTTTCCACAGTGCAAAAGCGCAGCCTGCAATCAGCAGACACAGCAGCAGATAGCCGACGCTCCAGTAATTTTTCTGGTTAGCCAGTCCGATATTGGGTTCAAGCAGGAACGGGTAACTCAGCAAGGCAATCAGGCTGCCGGTATTGCTGGCCGCATAGAGATAATAAGGGTCGTGACTGGTATGGTGGCCGACATTGGCGAACCATTTTTGGATCAGCGGCGCGGTGGTGGAAACTACGAAAAAAGGCAGGCCTATAGCAAGAAATAAAGTCCAGAGCAGCCAGAAGGTTGGATTGCTGTCGGTCGGCGGGACGGTGTTTTCCGGCAAGGCTAAAGGCAGCGCCAAAAAACTGATCAATATGAGCGCGGTATGAATCAGTATTTGACGGTGCTGTGTGTGGCGCGTAGAAAGATAATGCGCATAAAGATAACCCAGAAACAAGATGCTCTGGTAAAACACCATGCAGGTGTTCCAGACTGCCGGCGAACCGCCGAGTAAAGGTAATAAAATCTTCCCGAACAGGGGTTGCAGCACAAACATCAGCGATGCACTGGTAAACAAGGTCGCGGCAAACAGGAAGATCAGGGGTAAATTGCGGTCGGTTGCGGCTTTTGGATGGTGGCTCATTATTTTTATAGGTAGCCCTAGGGGCTTTTAATTTTTAATGGGCTAATGATAAAGCATTTGTTGGCGTATGGGGCAGTTGAAAATAATGCAGGGTTGAAAAAAGCGTTTTAATCGTCTCGGGTCGAAGCGGGTTTGAACTGAGCCGTGCTGGATGGGGATTTGCGATTCCATCCAGCAGGCTTTTTATGTGAATAGGTAATCGCTTTCTTACAACGACCCAAAATAAGCCGCTAATGCTTTAAAATCTGCCTCGGACAAGTTGGCGATAATGGCTTGCATCGGCCCGCTCTTACGTGAGCCGTCCTTGAAGGCTTTTAATTGTTGCACAAGGTATTCAGGATGCTGTCCGGCAAGCCTTGGGAATTGGCCGTTACCTTCAGCCGTGGCACCATGACATCCCATACACATGCTTGCTTTGGCTTCGCCTGATTTTGCCAATGCCGGGTCGCCGCCAGCTTTGACAGGTTTCTGGCTGGAAAAATAAGCGGCAAGGTTGTTGATGTCTTTATTGCTCAGGTTGGCTGTCATTGATTGCATCATGATATTGATGCGGTCTCCGGCTTTGAATGCTTTGAGTTGGTTGGACAGATAGGTCGATTGTTGTGCCGCCAAGATGGGCCATTGCGCGTTGCTGCTGTTACCGTTTGGGCCATGACAGCTGACACAGGAGCTTGCTTTTTGTTCGCCGCCTGCACTATCTGCTGCTAAAACCGGCAATGTAAAAAAAACAGCCAGAAAGGAAGATAAGATAAGGGATTGTTGTAGTAAGTTCATGGTTCACCTCCATAGGATAGGGTTAGCTATCTGTTAGGCGGGCTATTGAAAGAAGCTGCCTTTTCAGATAGGAGTTTCACTATACAACCAAAAAGATTAACTGATAACAAAAAGTTAGAGAAACTTAGGATGGGTGTTGATTTCAGGGAATGTCATTTATTTTTACCATGAAGAGCACGAAGGGCATAAAGAATTTGCTGCATTTACTTTCTGCGTTTTTTCTTCATTATCTTCATGTCCTTCATGGTAATAAAAAACAAGCCATAAACTCAATAATAGACAATGTTACGCATCAGCACTCCTTAGGATCGAATTTGCAAGGGAGGTGAAATGTCTATGTGTTGTACGCAGGAGAAGAGACCAAGGGGTTGTTATGTCCGGAACTCCTGAACATAGCAAGAATTACCGTTATTTTACGATGCGTAAATTGGGCTTGGCTGTCGGTTTTTTTACTGGCGGCGGTGGTTCATCGTCGCCATCGTTGTCTTCCTGATCGAAGATCATGCCTTTGCCGTTTTCTTTAGCGTAGATTGCCAATACTGCGGTTATTGGTGTGGCAATGTGCATGGGTTTTCCGCTAAACCGGGCATTGAACTCAATTTCATCGTTGCCGAGAGAAAGTCCCTGTATGGCTTCCGGCCTTATATTCAAAACGATTTTTCCGTCTTCAATAAATTCGGTCGGTAAAATTGCGCGGGTATCTTTTGCATCCACAAGCAGATGCGGTGTCAGGTTGTTGTCAATAATCCATTCGTAAATTGAACGAATTAAATAAGGCTTTAGAGAAGTCATGTTGCTAAGGTTTATTTTAAAGGCTCGATCATTTCTTTTTCGGCTTCGCTTAGGCTGCGTTTAAATGCGGCTCTGTTGAATATGCGCTGGGCATAATTGGTGATGACTTCACTTGGTGTTGATATGTCAATACCTATGCTCGGTAGACGCCATAATAAGGGCGCGATGACGCAGTCTATCAGTGAAAATTCATCACTCATAAAATAGGGTCTGGCGGCAAAAATAGGCTCGGCAGACAAGATGCCCTCCCTGAGCATTTTCTTAGCGCGGGCTGATTTTTTCTCGCCGGAAAATAAAATTTCATCCAGTAACTGATACCAGTCCTGGTCGATACGCTTGATCAGCATTCTGGCATTTGCCCGTGAAACCGGATCCATTTGGTGTAATGGGGGGTGCGGAAAACGTTCGTCCAGATATTCCATAATGATGCGCGAGTCATAGAGAACCAAGTCCCGTTCAATCAGTGTTGGCGACGTACCGTTGGGATTTAGCTCTAGTAAATCCTCAGGCGGCTCAGTCGGGTCGTAATATTCTATGTCTGCGACAACTCCTTTCTCGTGCAAAACAAAGCGGGCGCAGTGGCTCATCGCGCATGTTGGAGATGAGAAAAGCGTCATTACAGATTTACGAGTAATATTTGTCACGAATAACAACCTCTTTAAGACGTGTAGGGCGGAAAAAAGGCCATTATAACAGGTTGGTGAGGTTTTTATTTGCAGATGTTAGGATAGAAAAGCAGCTCTATCGTTTACGATGACTGAACGGGGCACGATGCCCCGTTCGAAGCGTTTTGAGTAGGTTTCTGTCTCTGCTGAATAAAACTGCCGCTTAGCGCAGAAAGGATGCCCACTCAACATGACTCAAGAATTAATGGATGTTCTTCCAGTATTCTTTCTTCAGCAGATAAGCTAAAACGATAAACATTAAAATAAAAAATATCACATATTTTCCGATGCGCTGTCTTTCAATCTGCACCGGTTCACCGACATACACCAAGAAATTAACCAAGTCATTGACGAAAATTTCAAACTCTCCTTCGGACAAGGTACCCGGTTCTTTAAGAACTAAGTTGGTATATTCATGACCCCATATATTTTTTCTAGGTTCTGCATACTGTTCGCCTTGCAATTGCCAGAGCGGGTTAGGCATAGCGGTATCCTCGAAAACCAGGTTGTTGACTCCTCTAGGGCTTTTGGGATCGATATAGTAACTTTTTAAATAGCTGTACAGCCAATCCGCACCACGCGATCTGGCAATTAACGACAAGTCGGGCGGTTGCGTACCAAACCATTTTTCAGCATCATGCGCATTCATAGCGCTGTGCATTTGATCATAGATATTGGCTCCTTCCGGTGCAATGTCTTTTAACACCTTTTTAGGGTCGACATCGACATCAAGGGCAATACGCAAATAACGGATATGTTTGATCGAATGGCAGCCCAGACAATAGGTGACAAAGTGTTTTGCACCGCGTTGCAATGAAACATTATTGGAAAGATCAATATTCGCTTCTTGCAGCTGAATACCTTCCGAGGCGACAACCCCAAAAGACAGTGATAACAATAAAAGCAATGCTGTTAAATTTTTCATATTAATCCAGACTCCCTTTTACATTTTTTGCTAACCGGCTGATAAGGTTTTTTATGCCTTTTGGATTAGGTCTTATGGCAAAAAAAGAGCTTTTAAAAGCTGGATGACCAATTTCAGTAGATCCTGGTTTTATTTGGGTAATTTCCTCGATTAACGCAGGCAATTGCTCTTCAAGACTATGTACTGAGGTTAAGCGTTTTGGCACCGGCTTGGTTTTTTCCCAACGGGTATAGAGCGGCATCAACAGGAAGAAGCCGAAATAAATTGCAGTAAAAAATCGCGCGACGATTGTCGCTGTCGGCGTCGCAGGTTGCGTGCCTAAATAGCCTAAAGCTATAAAACTGATCACAAACAGCACCAAGGCTTTTTTGTAGATGCCGCCGCGATAACGAATCGATTTGACCGGGCTGCGATCCAGCCAAGGCAACAGGAACAATACGACAATCGCGCCACCCATGCCGATAACCCCGGCAAATTTATCGGGAATCGCTCTTAAAATGGCATAGAACGGCGTGAAATACCAGACTGGCGCTATGTGCTCCGGGGTTTTCATCGGGTCGGCAGGGATGAAATTGGCGGGCTCGAGAAAATAACCGCCCATTTCCGGCATGTAAAAAATAACCGTGGCGAAAAACAACATAAACACGCCGACGCCGACCAGATCTTTGACGGTGTAATAGGGATGGAACGGAATGCCGTCCACAGGATGGCCCCAGGGGTCTTTGGAATCCTTGATTTCAATGCCGTCGGGGTTGTTTGAACCCACTTCATGCAAGGCCACGATATGCAGGAATACCAACATGACCAAAGCCAGCGGTACAGCAATAACATGAAAGGCGAAGAACCGGTTCAGGGTGGCATCGGAAACCACATAGTCGCCTCTGAGCCAGAGTGATAACTCATCGCCGACCACGGGAATGGCGCTGAACAGCGAGATAATAACCTGTGCGCCCCAGTATGACATTTGTCCCCAAGGCAACAGATAGCCCATGAAAGCTTCGGCCATCAAGGCGACAAATAACAGCATGCCGAAAATCCAGATCAGTTCACGGGGATGCTTGAACGAACCGTAAAGCAAGCCCCTGAACATGTGCAAATAAACTACGATAAAAAATGCCGATGAACCGGTCGAGTGCATGTAGCGAATCAGCCAGCCCCAGTTCACATCGCGCATGATGTATTCTACGGAATCGAATGCCAGTTTGGCATCCGGTTTGTAGTTCATCGTTAAAAATATGCCGGTCAGAATCTGGTTGACCAGCACCAGCAAAGCCAGTGAACCGAAAAAATACCAGAAATTAAAGTTCTTGGGCGCGTAATAATGCGCCATGTGTTCATTCCAGAGTTTGGTTAGCGGAAAACGCGCCAAAAACCACTCGTTACATTCAGTTATGCGGTTACGTTTCATACGCTTTCTTCCTCTGTAGATTCACCAATAATCAGCTGGGTATCGGTAATATAGCGGTAAGGAGGAATTTCCAGGTTGGTAGGCGCCGGTACTCCGCGATAAACGCGACCGGCCAGATCAAACCAGGAGCCATGGCACGGACAGAAAAAACCGCCTTTCCAGTTGTCGCCAAGATCATTGGGGGCTATTTCAGGGCGAAATGTGGGTGAGCAGCCTAAGTGGGTACATAAACCCACGGCTACAAAAACTTCCGGCTTAATGGAGCGCACCGGGTTTTTGCTGGAATCCGGTTGTATCGATTCCAGAGAAAGAGGGTCTCTGAGTTCATTGTCCAGGGTTGGTAGTGTTTCAAGAACCTGAGGGGTTCTGTTAAGTATCCAGACCGGTTTGCCTCGCCATGCGACTCTGATTAATTGGCCGGGTTCCATTTTGCTGATGTCAACTTCAACAGGAGCGCCGGCGGCCATGGCCTTGGCGCTAGGTTGCATTTGAGCAAGAAAAGGAACGGCCAAATAGCCCGTGCCGACTGCGCCAACCACGGTCAAGGCCGAGGTTAAAAACTGGCGTTTGGACTGATCGACGCCTTCATTATTCATTATAGAACTCTCCTGATTAAGTCTGCGCTTCTTTAAGGGCGCATTATTTTCTAGCGCCAATATACCATTAGAGCTTATAAGATTTGAAGTGCTTATGCCGCCGGTTTAGCTATTAACAAGGATTTGGTATGCGACGTGGCGTGCAATTATATGATATTGTAATAGATTATTGTTTTTAAAGGCGCGATAACGCCGTTAATTTTTTTATTTATGGGGCGCCTAGGCTTTTTGTTAGTGCGGCAATAAACGCTGTATTTTCTTCAGGTTTGCCGATGGTTACCCGCAGGCAATCGGCCAGCAAGCCGCCTTGAGTGCTAAGATTTTTGATTAAAACGCCTTGTTGTTTTATCGACGCAAAGATGTCGTTTGCCCGGTTTGCAGGTGTTTTAAAAAGAATAAAATTTGCGGAACTGGGATAAGCAGTCATGCCGTTCAGCGCGTTAAGCCGGTTAAAGACGACCGACCGTTCAGCGCAAATTTGTTGCGTTTGCTGATCGAACAGGGCTTTATTGGATAGGGCAAAATCGGCGGTGATTTGGGTTAGGCTGTTAATATTATAGGGCAGGCGAATTTTATGCAGTTGTTCGATGATGGCAGGCAGGCCTGCGACATAGCCGAGACGTAAGCCCGCCAGGCCCAGTTTCGATACGGTGCGCATCACTAACAGGTTGTCGTATTGTCCCAGGCTGCTGATAAAGCTGGCGTCGGCAAAAGGGGCGTAGGCCTCATCAATCACCACCAAGCCTTTGGCGGTTTTTACGATGTCCCGAATCGACGCTTCGCAAAATAAATTTCCGGTAGGGTTGTTGGGGTAGGCCAGAAAAATGACTGCAGGCTGGTATTTTTCTATCGCAGATCGCATGGCGGGTAAATCCAGGTCGAAGCTGTCTGCTAACAACGGGATGCCGTGGTAGTTGAGTCCTAGGCACAGACTAAGCTGTTTATACATCACAAAGCCAGGATCGGGCGCCAATACGCAGGCGCTGGCAGGCAGCGCCATTAACAATAATTGAATGATTTCATCGGAACCGTTGCCCAGCAGCACATCGAACTGATCGGGTATTTGATTCAGGCGTTTGATGGTTGCCGTCAGCTGTCTTGCTTCAGGGTCGGGATAGCGATTCAATGGACAGTCTCTCAACGTTTCCAGCCAGTCTGTCTTGATGTTTTCAGTCCAGCTGTAGGGGTTCTCCATCGCATCCAGTTTGATCAAGCCGGTAGCATCTGCAACTTTATAGGCAGACATTGCCAGGACTTCTTTGCGGAAGATGGAGGAAAGTAGATTGGATTGTGTCATGTTTACATTCTAAAGCTGTAGGGGCGACCGGCCGGTCGCCCTAGGCATAAAGGCAATGCCGTTAAGTTAAGCGATTTAGTTCACATGAGAAATAAATCGCTGGAGTGCAAGCTCTGCTTGCGTTAGCAGGCGGAGCCTGCACTCCAAATGCCGAAGGCTTTTCTTAACTTAACGGTATTGGGCATAAAAGACGACCCGCCTGTCGCCCGTGGTTATTTAATCCTGAACTCCGCAGATTGGGCGTGGGCGGTCAGACTTTCGCCCCGTGCTAATATTGACGCGGTTTTACCCAGCGTATCCGCACCCGCTGCAGAGCAGTTGATCAAGCTGGAGCGTTTTTGAAAATCGTAAACGCCCAGCGGTGAAGAAAAGCGTGCGGTGCTGGAGGTCGGTAACACATGGTTAGGCCCTGCACAGTAGTCGCCTAAGGCTTCGGCGGTATAGCGGCCCATGAAGATGGCCCCTGCGTGGCGAATGTTTTTGCACAAGGCTTCCGGATCTTCAACGGAGAGTTCCAGATGTTCAGGCGCAATAATGTTGACCACATCGACGGCGGTATTTAAGTCGCCGACCTTGATCAATGCACCGCGTGTCGTCAGCGATGTTTTGATGATTTCGGCGCGTTCCATGGTAGGCAATAATTTGTTAATGCTTTGTTCAACTGCGTCCAGATAGGCTGCGTCGGTGCTGATTAATATGGCCTGGGCATTTTCATCATGTTCCGCTTGCGAAAACAGGTCCATCGCAATCCAGTCGGGATGGGTTTTACCGTCGCAGATAATCAGGATTTCAGAAGGCCCGGCAATCATGTCGATACCCACTTGTCCGAATACCAGTTTTTTGGCGGTAGCCACATAGATATTGCCGGGACCTACAATTTTTGCCACGGCTGGAATGGTTTCTGTGCCGTAAGCCAGCGCGGCAACGGCCTGTGCGCCACCCAAGGTAAATACGCGGTCTACGCCGGCCAGATAGGCGGCCGCCAGCACCAGTTGATTGGTTTCGCCGCCAGGCGCGGGCACAACCATGATCAATTCGCCGACACCCGCGACTTTGGCCGGTATCGCATTCATCAACACCGAAGAAGGGTAGGCGGCTTTTCCGCCGGGCACATAAAGACCGACGCGATCCAACGGGGTGATTTTTTGTCCGAGAACGGTGCCGTCAGCCTCGGTGTATTGCCACGACTCCATTTTCTGGTGTTCGGCATAGGCGCGAATACGGTCTGCGGCTGTTTGCAATGCCTGAGCTTGCTCAGCCGGTAAACCATTCCAGGCCGATTCAAGAATTTCCGGGGATAATTCCAGTTCGGAGGCTCGCGTGACCGTGCGATGATCGAAGCGGTTGGTGTATTCGATAACCGCTTTATCGCCGTTGTTGCGTACATCGGCAATAATAGCCAAAACGCGCTGATGAATTTCCAGATCGTCTGCATCATCAAAGGCCAGCAAATTTTGTAATTGCCGGTCGAAATCAGCTGATGAGGCATCGAGTCGGGTAATATTTATATCGGACATAAGATAAGCAAAATTTTAGGATGTGTTGATGTTATGTACTGTCCGGGAAATCCATGAAAAAACATTTGTCACTCTATGTATTATATCGTTCCTACGCGTTTGTGCGATGTGCATCTTTAACTTAATGGCAGTGACGCAGCGCGTGGGAACGAGAAAATATTTCGTGATTTTCGTGTCTTTCGTGGACAGTAAACGAGTTGCTAACTTCTTTTCGCCAGCGTCTTTTCAAACTGATCAAGCAGCGATTGAATAGCCTGATGCTTCATTTTCATCGCCGCTTTGTTGACCACCAGTCTGGAGCTGATATTCATAATCAGATCGCGCGGTTCCAGATCGTTGGCCTTTAGCGTATTGCCGGTATCGACCAGGTCGACGATGCAATCGGCAAGACCGACCAGCGGTGCCAGTTCCATTGAGCCGTACAATTTAATGATTTCAGCCTGTATGCCGAGGCTGGCAAAATAACGCTGGGTTATTTTAACGTATTTGGTCGCAACGCGAACGCGACCGGCAATCGGCGGCGCATCTTTGTGTGCTGCCGTCATTAGCCGGCAACAGGCGATATTCAAATCCAAGGGTTCATACAGGCTTTCTGCGCCGTGTTCCAGCAGAATGTCTTTTCCGGCGATGCCCATGTCGGCGGCGCCATATTCGACAAAGGTCGGCACATCGGTGGCGCGGATGATGACCAGTTGCACGTCATCCCGGGTGGTTCGTAAAATCAGTTTGCGGCAGGTAAGCGGGTCGTCAATCGGCGTAATGCCGGCCTCTGCCAATAAGGGTAGGGCATCTTCATAAATCCGGCCTTTGGATACGGCTATGGTTATCATAATAATAAAACCTTATCTTGGGACGCGGCGTATCGTCGCACCCAGTTGAGAGAGTTTTTCTTCGATGTGATCATAGCCCCGGTCGATATGATAAATACGATCGACCAAAGTATCGCCTTCGGCAACCAATGCAGCGATTACCAGACTGGCCGAAGCCCTTAAATCGGTCGCCATAACCGGTGCGCCGGTGAGCTTTTTAACGCCGGTGACGATGGCGGTATTGGATTCCAGTTTAATGTCGGCACCCATGCGTTGCAATTCCTGAACATGCATGAAACGATTTTCAAAAACCGTTTCAGTGATAATACCCATGCCGTCGGCAATAGCATTCATGGCGGTGAATTGTGCCTGCATATCGGTCGGAAAAGCCGGATAGGGCGAGGTGCGCACCGAAACTGCCTTGGGCTTTTTGCCGTGCATATCCAGTTTGATCCAGTCTTCACCGGTGGTTATTTCAGCGCCGGCTTCGACCAATTTTTCCAGAACGGCGTCCAGAATATCCGGGCGGGTATTTTTAAGTTTGATACTTCCTCCGGTAATGGCTGCGGCAATCAAATAGGTGCCGGTTTCGATCCTGTCGGGGAGAATGTCGTAGTGGATGCTGTCAACACCCAGCTTTTCAACGCCTTCAATAATCAGCACATCGGTGCCGATGCCGGTGATTTTGGCGCCCATTTTGTTAAGAAAGTGGGCCAGGTCGGTGACTTCAGGTTCCTTGGCGGCATTTTCAATAATCGTGGTGCCTTCGGCCAATGTGGCGGCCATCAGCAGGTTCTCGGTGCCGGTAACGGTGATTTGTTCCAGAACCAGGCGGCAGCCTTTAAGCCTGGTCGCTTTGGCATGGATAAAACCGCTTTCGACGGTAATATCGGCCCCCATCTTTATCAAGCCGTTAAGGTGAATATCAACAGGACGCGAGCCGATAGCGCAACCGCCGGGCAACGACACATGGGCTTCGCCAAATCGGGCTAATAAAGGCCCTAATACCAGTATCGAGGCGCGCATGGTTCTGACCAGTTCGTAAGGCGCTACATAGCTGTTGATCGTACTGGAGTCGACTTCGATATTCATTTTTTCGTCAACGGTGAGGTGAACACCCATGCGACCCAGTAATTCCATGGTTGTGGTTATGTCATGGAGATGCGGTATGTTGCCGACGCTAACCGGAGATTGCGACAGCAAGGTGGCCGCCAGTATCGGTAAAGCGGCATTTTTGGCGCCGGAGATGCGTAGTTCTCCAGAAAGTCGTGTGCCGCCGGTAATAATGAGTTTGTCCATATAAATTCAGGTTTAAGATTCAAGGTTCAAGGTTCAAGGTTCAAGGCGAAAGGAAAAAGACGAAAGGAAAAAGACGAAAGAAACTAAACGCTTGCATCTAAGCTTTCACCTTGAACCTTTTTCCTTGAGCCTTCATTATTAAAATGGCTAGATTGATCAAAGCCGCTGAGTTTTGCAAGGTTGAGCAATTGTTCGGGGATATTTTTGAAGATTATATGCGTTCTATTGTGCCGGGAATATTTTATCCATTCAATCATTAGCGCCAATCCCGCACTGTCTGTAGAGGGAACGCGGCCCAGATCTATGGTGATTTCTTTTGCCGATTTTAGGAAAGAAAATGATTTGAGGGTCTGTTTGTCGATGGTAGCAAAAGTTAAATCACCATCAATAACAAAATTCCCGGAGCCCTCTTTAATGATATTCAATTGACTCACTTTTTTTCTTCAGCCGATTTAAACAGAAACTGGCCGATCGCCTTTTCCAAAATAATCGCAGATTGGGTGATTTCAATTTCCCCTCCATCTTTTAAGCGCTCATCCGAGCCGCCCGCTTCCAGGTTGACGTATTGTTCGCCTAGCAGGCCGGCGGTAAACACGCTGGCGGTGGTGTCTTCGGGCAGGGTATCGTATTGCGAATCAATATTCAGCTGCACAACCGATTGATAGGTTTTAGGGTCGAAGCTGATAGCGCTGACCCTGCCGATTTTAACGCCGGCCGCTGAAACCGGCGATTTAACCTTCAATCCGCCGGAGTTCTCAAAACGGGCAGTAATCGTATAGCCATCATGCTCGGTAAAAGAGCCTAGATTGCTGACTTGCATCGCAAGAAAAAACAAGCCGACTATGCCTGATGCGACAAAGAGTCCGACAAGCGTATCCTGAGTATTGGTGTGTTGCATGTTAATTATCTCCAAACATGAGTGCGGTCAGAATAAAATCAAGACCTAAAATACTAAAAGCCGAATTGACTACGGTACGCGTGGTGGCGCGACTGACCCCTTCAGAAGTCGGTATTGCGTCATAACCTTCAAACAGCGCTATCCAGGAAGCGACAAAGCCGAACACGATGCTTTTGATGACGCCATTGATAATGTCATCCTGAAAATCCAGTTTGGCTTGCATTTGCGACCAGTAAGCGCCTTCATCAACGCCTAACAAGCCTGAGCCAACCATTTGTCCTCCAATAATACCCACAGCACTGAAGAGTGCTGCAAGTAACGGCATGGACAAGAATCCGGCTAAAAAGCGCGGAGAAATAATGCGTTTAATCGGGTCGACGGCCATCATTTCCATGCCCGATAGCTGTTCTGTTGCTTTCATCAGACCAATTTCCGCCGTTAACGCAGAACCGGCTCTTCCTGCGAATAACAGCGCCGCAACCACGGGGCCGAGTTCCCTGACCAATGAGGCCGCAACCATGACTCCCAGCGTTTCTTCGGCGCCGAAATCGGAGAGTATGTAATAGCCTTGCAGGCCCAGAACCATGCCGACAAACAGCCCCGAAATGGTGATAATCAGAAAAGATAGCACGCCGACCGAATACATCTGGTTAAACAGCAGTCTGGGGCGGGCCAATACACTGAGTATGCCGGAAAGAGTTTGTAGCAGGAAAAAAGAGCCGCGGCCCAATTTGGTAAAGCCGGTTCGGGTGTTTTTGCCCAAATGCTGTAGAAATTCAATCATTTTAAAGTAAGGTGCAAGATGCAAGGTAAAAGGTGCAAGGTAAAATTGAACTTTAATAACGTTTTCCAGTCGACAATAAGTCGTCGATATAATCTTTTGCCGGATAATGAAAATGCGCCGGGCCGTCGGCAGCGCCGGTCATGAATTGCTGCACCCAGTCCGATTCGGATTGTTCAATTTCCTTAGGGCTGCCTTGCCCGACAATTTTTCCTTCGGAAATGACATAAATGTAATCGGCTATGGCCGCCGTTTCCTGAACATCATGAGAGACAACGATACTGGTCAGTCCCAAAATAGTATTCAGCGACTTGATCAGATGAACCAATGCCCCTTTGGAAATAGGATCCTGGCCGGTAAAAGGTTCATCGTACATGATCATCATCGGATCCAGTGCAATGGCCCTGGCCAACGCAATACGCCTAGCCATGCCGCCGGAAAGTTCGTTGGGCATCAGATTACGCGCCCCTCTCAAGCCGACTGCCTGTAATTTCATCAGCACCAAGGTGCGAATCATCGATTCGGGAAGATGAGTATGTTCGCGCAACGGGAAAGCCACATTATCAAAGACGTTCATATCCGTTAATAACGCGCCGCTTTGGAACAACATGCCCATGCGTTTACGCAGATTGTACAGCTCGGAACGGCGTAAGCGGTGGACATTGTTGCCATCGACGCTAACCGTGCCTTGTTCAGGAAACAGTTGTCCGCCGATCAGTTTTAACAGCGTCGTTTTGCCCGTGCCGCTAGGTCCCATGATGGCAGTAATTTTACCGCGCTCAAATTCCAGCGAAATATCGTCAAATATTTTCTTGTTACCGCGAGAAAACGACAAGTTTTTAACAGAAACCAGGCTGTTTTGCGGGGAGACGCTGTTATCCATGCGTAGTTCGAGATAATGTGAAAATTAAACAGGCTATTTTGTATGACTACTCCCTGTTAAGTCAATCTATTGTGCAGTTAGTCTGAATTGTAGGGGCGACCGGTCGGTCGCCCATTATGCAAACGTTGAATTCGCGTGATCCTTGCGGATGTTTTGGCACTATGTTTGTCAGGATTGTCGGTATATTTGCTGTAGTAACGACCATCGACAGCCATTATCGATATAGGGGTGATGTAAATCTAAAATATTTCGTGTATCCTTTTTTAGTAACCAAGCCAACCATCAGGGACACGAAGTCGTTGAACGTTTCGTTTATACAGTTATCGGCTTATTTATCAGATAGAAGACAATAAAATCCGTAACTACTCAGCCATCAATATAATAATAGAACGCAGATGACGCTGACCATTAAGATCAAATAAGATTTTTTTTGAGCTATCCGCGTTTATCCTATTTATCAGCGTCATCTGCGTTCCATTTTTCTAACTACTGAGTAGTTACTAAAATCCTTTATTCATGGAAAGAGACGATTGATAATGTCTTGAACCGTCTCATAAAACTGCAATATCATTGTGAAAAAACTTACCCAAAACTATCTAGTCGGCATCGACCTTGGCACAACGCATACCGTTATCGCTTACGCTAAAGCCGATAATACCAACCAGGAAATACAAATCTTTCAAGTCGAGCAATTGATCGCTCCCGGCCAAGTTGCCGCAAGACCGTTGTTGCCGTCGGTGCGTTATCATCCTGCGGCCGGCGAATTGTCAGAGGCCGACCTTTCGTTCCCCAGCGGTACGGAATTATCGGGTGATACCGCCGTTATTGGCGAGGCCGCACGTCTGTTGGGTGCCAAAAGCAAAGGCCGATTTGTTACCAGCGCCAAAAGCTGGCTATCGCATCCGTCGGTTGATCATGGTGCTGACATTCTGCCGTGGGGCAGCAACGATGACGTCGCCAAGGTTTCGCCTATAGCGGCCAGCGCCAGTTATTTGGCTCACATTCGTACCGTCTGGGGACATCAATTTCAGGATGCGCCGCTGGAAAAACAGGATATTGTGATTACCGTTCCCGCCTCGTTCGATGAGGCGGCCAGGTCCCTGACGCTGGAGGCGGCGAAGCTTGCAGGATTGTCTAATGTCCGGCTGCTGGAAGAGCCCCAGGCGGTTTGCTACGACTGGTTAAGACGCAATACCGGCACCATTAAACAGGCGTTGGCTAATGTGCATTTATTGCTGGTTTGCGATGTCGGCGGCGGCACTACCGATTTGACGCTGATCAAAGTAGAGCAGGGCGAGCAGGAGCCTAAATTAACCCGCATCGGGGTCGGCGACCATTTAATGCTGGGCGGCGACAATATCGATCTGGCCTTGGCGCATCTTGCCGAAAGCCGCCTGGGTAACGGTGAAAAACGCTTGTCGGCGGCGGATTTGTCGCAGCTGATCGAACAATGCCGGATTGCCAAAGAGCGCCTGTTGGCAGTCGATGCGCCGGAGCAAATCAAGGTCACTTTACTGGGCGGCGGCTCCAAACTGATCGGCGGCTCCCGTTCTGTTGCGCTGTCTAAGGATGAAGTCAGGAGCATTGCGCTGGACGGTTTTTTTCCCTTGTCGGGTCTTGATGAATTGCCGGACAGAAAACGTAGCGGCGTGGTCGAGTTCGGCTTGCCGTATGCAGCAGAACCGGCGGTCAGCAAACATATCGCCGCGTTTTTAAAACTGCACGGCAGCGCATCCCGCGAGGCTTTTGCCGCGCTTGTAGGGGCGACCGGCCGGTCGCCCCTACAAGCGGCATACACACCATCCCTGGCGATCGCCGCGCCGGTTCCTGACCGGCCTGCGGCATACACACCATCCCTGGCGATAAAAGGGGAAGACAGTGTGCCGGATGCATTGCTGCTTAACGGCGGCGTGTTTCGCAGTCAGCCGATTACCCAGCGCATGGTCGATTTAATCCAGTCATGGCGCTCCAGTCCGCCGGTATTGCTGGAAAACAGGCATCCTGAATTGTCGGTCGCGTTCGGGGCGGTCAGTTATGCGCTCGCGAGGCGGGACAAGAAGCTCAAAATAGGCGGCGGCTCGGCGCGCAGTTATTTCCTGCTGGTCGATACCGACGATTCTGCCAAGCAGCAAGGCATCTGCATCTTGCCCAAAGGCAGTGAAGAAGGCGATGAAGTTGTCTTGAAAGACCGGCGTTTTGCGTTGCGCTTGGGCGTACCAGTGCGTTTTCATCTGGTTTCATTGTCCGGTGACGGCGACTTCAAACCGGGCGATGTGACCGACATTACCGACTTGTTTCATTCCCTGCCGCCGCTGGCTGTGGCGTTTGAAGGCGATGACAGCAAGCCGAACGCCGAGGTCATTGTCGAACTGGCGGTTACCCAAACCGAAGTCGGTACGCTTAAGATTCAATGCATTGCTGTTGAAGACGGCAGCCAGCGTTGGGATGTAGAGTTTCAAATCAGGAAAAAGGCGGCCGGTTTGCCAATAGATGCGGCTTTGCCCGGCAATTTTAACCAAATTGCCGAACGGATACAGGCTGTTTTTGGCGCCAAATCCAGGCAGATTGACCCCAAAGCGGTAAAAAACCTGCGCGCCGATTTGGAAAAACTCATCGGTGTAGCCCGTACCGAATGGACGACGCCGTTGCTGAGAGCTATGTTCGCGGTCTTGCTGGAGGGAGGGAAATACCAACGCCGCTCAGAAAATCACGAACGCGTCTGGCTGAGTCTGGCCGGTTTTTGCTTGCGTCCCGGTTTCGGTTATCCGCTGGATGACTGGCGCGTCGAGCAGCTCTGGAAAAACTATCCGCAAGGCATTCAGTTTGTTAACGAAACCCAAAACTGGACGGAATGGTGGACGCTGTGGCGACGAATTGCGGGCGGCCTGGATGCGGCGGCGCAGGAACGGATTTTTACCGATATTGCAAAATTCCTGAACCCGGCAGCGGCAAGACAACCCGGCGTTATCAAGCAAATCAAAAATCGCGGTTACGACGATATGGTCAGGCTGGCGGCGGTTTTGGAGCGTCTTCCGGTTGCCAGGAAAATACAACTGGGCGAATGGCTGTTAAAGCGTCTGGAAAAAGCCAGCGAACCCAATCAGACTTGGTGGGCCGTGGGGCGCATCGGGGCAAGAATGCCGTTTCACGGCAGCAGCCATAATGTTATTCCCGCTAACATCGTCTGTTTGTGGTTACAACAGATGTTGGCGGCAGACTGGAAGAAAATTCCGCAGGCCGGTTTTGCTGCTACACTCATTGCGCGTATGAGCGGCGACAGGGCGCGGGATATTGATGAAACTACGCGCCTGCAAATCATCGAAAAACTAAAGTTGAGTAAAGCGCCTGCATCCTGGATAGACATGGTCGAGCAGCAAAAAGAGCTGGATGAAAGGGAAGAAAAACAGATTTTTGGCGAAGCATTGCCGCCGGGATTAAAGCTTATTATTGAAACATAGCATTTAAAGAAGGTCACAATGAAGTTAGTCAGTATCGTCATCATCGTAGGACTTATCCTGCTGTATTTTATAGATTCGGCATTTAAACTTAACCCGTTTAATGTGGAAATGTTAATTCATAGTGGTCTGAGGTTTCTTACCGGCTTTGTGGTTCTCGGAATCGGGGTTTTTTATGCTCATCAAATCAAACTCAAATATGCGGTTTGTCTGGTATTGCTACTTGCCTTGGGCGATGACATTTGGGATTACACCAGAGATGTCAACAGTTTCAGGCTTGAAGTCATGCTGCACAGCATATATATGTTGGCATGGGGGGCTTTGACAGGATATTTGCTTATGAAGGGATTGATGACTGGGGTTCGTAGGTCGGAATAAGCCACCCAATTCCGTCCTGAGTGAGTCCTTCGGCTTTTGCCCAGAAGAGCCTTGTCGAAAGGCGTAGCGCGTGGTCGCGTTTCCGGCGGATTCGGGTGGAACACCGGAAACGCCTGTTTTTGCTTACGCGCTAACTGGCTTATTCCTGTCTACTTGGCTACCGGCACCATGACCGGCAGAAACAAAAAACTCGATATTGTTTGTTGCCGGTTCTGTTGGCGTTGGATACATGACAATCAACTTCGCTTGTTTCATAGTTTTTTCATATCGATTATTAATTAGGAGTGCTTATATAAAGCTTATTGGTAAGGTTTGTAAAATACCCGCTTGCTATGAAACAATAGGCTTTGCCTATTGATAAGGAATTTCCATGGAAATGCATCATGGCTGTTTGCGATAAGGGATGTTTACCCGCGGCGCAATTCGTCTATGTATCCCAACCTTCTTTGACGCCAGCGATTAAGAAACTTGAACTGGGCGGTGAGTTGTTTAACCTGAAAACCGCAGTTAGTCCAGGAAAGACACGAAAGAAATCAGTATGTTGTATTTCGCAGCCATTCACCCTTTGGGCATAGCTATCTACACAAGTTTTCCTGAATTATGCGTTTCCACGCTCCCGCGTGGGAACGAGAGAACACACGATAAATTGTAGGGACGACCGACCGGCCGGTCGCCGATTGAACAACGCATTATTGACTGACTGGGCGACTAAAGTCGCTTCCACAACCCTGTCCATGCGTCAACTTAATGGTGGTGACACTCTTGCGTAAAAGCGAGCGAATAACTTGTGTAGATAGCTATGCCCTTTGGGTGACGATCTACAACTTGGTATCTCTTTGAATATTTTCGTGCTTTTTGTGTTTTTCGTGGATCAAATGATTTTTCTAGGTTTAAGCGGGACAGGGCAGGCTGCCAGTTAACGGCATTAGGCCGCATCTGACAGGGCCTGGAAGTAGTCGTAAGATTTACGCGATTTACAGGCAGTCGATATCGACAGAACCTGAGTTGCAGGCGTTGATTTCAAAATTGGGTTTGGGCGTTTAGTAGGCATCTTTCCTAAATAGTCGATACCAAGATTAATCTCTGATGTTACGCACTGTCCACGAAAAGCACGAAAGCCACGAAAAAATGTAAAGCCCTCTATTTCTCGACTGACGGTGTAATGCCGAATTATTCATTCATGTCATATCAATGTGACTGGAACCGGCATTCATGCCGGCATGACGATACTAGCCAAGGTTCATTGTCATCAGGATGTATTTTCGACAGGCTTCCAGTACTCAGTCAATTTTATTCTGACGGTTACGCAACTGGATGTGGGAGCGACGCAAGCCGCCCCCCACAGTTACAGGAATCCGTCATTTCTAAATTGACTAAGGAATGAGCATGAAATAACGTGAACAACTCGCGCCATAAGTTTGTAGCGGGAGTGCAAGCTTTGCTTGCGTTTGCACGGGATGCCTGCACTCCGGCTATTGGAAACTTGCTCACTTTATTTCGTGCCTGTTCCTAAGTATTAGGTACCCCGTTTGTTTTTCGTGCTTGTTGTGTTTTTCGTGGGCTACGATTTTTTATAGGTACGCGCGTAACATCAGTTAATCTTTTGATGTTATATCCATGTGGGAGTTATGCTCTTATCGCGACGAGGGCGTCGCTCCCACAGGGGCATCACTCCCGCATGGGTTTCAACTCCCAAGCAATGTAAGCATTTCGTCCCTACTAATCACCTCTTTCTCTTGTAACAAATCGGCCAGTTTTTCCAATGCCGATCTGTTGGCAACGATGATTTCACGCGCACGTGTCTCACCTTCTTCGACCAGCGCTATTATTTCGGTATCGATAAGACGGGCTGTCACATCGGAGTAATTACGATACTCTGAAACTTCTGTTTCCAAAAACTGAAGCTGTTGGCGCTTGCCGTAGGTCAATGGCCCCATTTTTTTGCTCATGCCCAGATTGCAGACCATGTTGCGGGCAATCTCACTGGCCTTTTCCAGGTCATTCTGGGCGCCGGTTGAGATACTTCCTAAAACAATTTCTTCGGCTATGCGTCCGCCCAGCAATATGGCTATCTGGTCTTTCAGTTCATCTTCTGTCGATAAAAACTTTTCCTCTACCGGCAATTGCAAAGTGAATCCTAATCCCGATACGCCACGGGGAATAATGGAAATTTTATGCACCGGCTGTCCGGTCGGCACATGCTCGGCGACCATTGCGTGTCCTGCCTCGTGAAAAGCCACTCTGCGCTTTTCGTTGGGGTTTAAAACCCGATTCTTCTTTTCCGGTCCGGCCAATATGCGATCGATAGCCGACTCGAAGTCTTCTTTTTCGACTTGATTGTGATCGACCCGTATCGCCATTATCGCCGCTTCATTGGCTATGTTGGCAAGATCTGCACCGACCAGTCCCGGCGTGCGTCTGGCAATGATCGACAGATCGATATTTTCAGCCAGCGTCAGTGCTTTGGTATGCAATTTAAGAATCTCGATACGGTCTTGCAAATCCGGTTTATCGACAACAATTTGACGGTCGAAGCGTCCGGAGCGCAACAGCGCTTTATCAAGCACTTCAGGGCGATTGGTTGCCGCCATAACTACCACGCCGACCGATGTATCGAAACCGTCCATTTCGGTCAGCAGTTGGTTCAAGGTCTGTTCGCGCTCGTCATGTCCGCCGATCATCATCGGGCCGCCACGGCTACGACCAATGGCATCGAGCTCATCAATAAATATGATGCAGGGCGCTTGATTTCGTGCCTGCACAAAAAGCTCACGCACGCGGGCTGCGCCAACGCCGACGAATAGTTCAATAAATTCCGATCCGCTGATGTTAAAAAACGGCACCTGCGCTTCGCCGGAAACAGCGCGCGCCAGCAGGGTTTTTCCTGTTCCGGGAGGCCCAACCAACAGCACCCCTTTGGGCATGCGTCCGCCTAATCTCTGGAATTTTTCCGGTGTTTTTAGAAAATCGATGGACTCTTTAAGTTCTTGTTTGGCGCTATCGGCACCGGCTACATCGTCAAAGGTGATTTTGGCTTGGGTGTCCTGATGAATGTGAATTTTGTCGCCCAAATTAAGAAAAGACTGCGCGCCACCGGCTGTGGTACGGCGCATGACCCACGACCAAATAAGCACCAGGATTAACATCGGGATAATCCAGTTGAAAAAAAGATTGCTTAGCCAGTTCTCGCTGCTTCTGACTACAAAATCAACCTTGTTTACGGCCAACATTTCAGCAAGATCGGTTTGCCACAACGGAATGGTCATGAAATTTTTGGCCGGCTGCTTGGCGTCATCCGACTTGATAACACCGGTAATAAACCGCTCGGTTACTATCGCCTTATCGATTTTGGCATCTTTGACAAGATTAATAAATTGACTGTAGGGGATTTCGTCACGCTGCACTTCCTGAACACTATTAAATAAGGCCAGCATCACGATGAATAGCAACGCAAAGTAAATGATTTTTCGTTGTCTGGAGTGGGTGGTTTTTTTATCTAGCGGTTTATTCAGTTCCCGCTCCGGCTCCTGTTTGGATAGATAAGCAAAACCCGTCAGCAATAAATTTTTCAGATAGACGAATAAATTACCCAGCAAGGTGAGTACGGTTCTAATAATGCTGTTCTTTGAATCATCCATAATGATGCTGCCTAGCCCTGATTCTTCTATTTTGAAAATGTTCTACCGACTGATCGAGCATTGAAACAACCTCGTCACAGCCAATAATATTTTTACTGCTGTCAAAAATGTAACGAGCCAGATGGGTGATTGCCGCCCAGTTTGTATCATCATTGACAAAATCAAATGCTACGGTAAACAACTCGTCCAGTTTTTTATCTTTTTGTTGCTTATCGGCAGAGAAACTGTGTAAATATTCATTAGTCAAGGCAAGATCGGAGCTGCCGCCATAATTTTTTAGCGCTTTCAGATTGACTAAGCGATGGTTAAATAGCTCATCATCAGCGTCAGCGACATGTTTAGCTTCAGCTAACGGCCCGATGAGCAGATTAATAATATCCGCCTCAAAGGCTAACATATAATCCTTGACCAATTGCATCGTTGTATCATTGTGTTCCGTTAATTCATCTGCCAAGTCTTCAATAGAAGATGGCAACAATTCAATTAACCGGCCGCCTTCGACTTGAGCAATACAATCGTCATGGGTTGTTTGATAAGCCATGATCTCCGCAGCTGCCACGCTGCTCATCTCCTTGAAAATAATTTTAAAAAAAACCGGCGGCAGCTGTCTGGCTTTGTTATTTAAATGAATGCCCGCCGCATGCCCAGCCTCATGATACGCAATGCGTTGTTTATGCTCTATTAATTTGTCCTGGTCGAGGGTTTCAATCATCTTGTTTCGTTTCATAGTAAACACCATTCATTTACGCTAATAAATATTGTGAAATAAGGAATTACTCAACATCCTGGAACCAGTAGAAGTATTGATTTTTAATTTCCCATTCGGCTTCAAGCCAGTCTTCCATCTCATGCCCGGCAACAAAACCCCTTTTTTCGGATTTGCAGTAAGCCCGTTCGGCAATCATTTTTTGAAACCTGTCCTCGTTAATGTCCCCCTTATTTATTTTCCGCCCTGTATTGAACTTGACCACAACCCACCCCCTTGCGCATTTCGAAAGAATGCCCTTCACTGTGCATTTTATGTGCAAAGGGAATAGCGCAACAATTCGTATGAATACGTAGTATGCAGTCAATCTAGCATGAAAAGTGAGGTGAAATAAGTCGTATAAATACCTACTCCCTCTTTATTTTTAGGAATTCAGGCGGTAATCAATCTGTTTGAATCTGAAAAAACATCGTTTGCTTCATTAATTGTTGAAAAATACTTGACCAAGGTAAGACAGGAGAGCCGTATAAATAACCTTGCCCTTCATCGCAACCTAAGTTCGCTAAGCAATTTTGCTGGGCTTTCGATTCAATCCCCATCGCAATAACCTGTAAATGCAAGCCATGGCCTAAGGCTATCACCGCACGGGTAATGTCCTCATTATTGGCGTTAGTCAATACATCGACTACAAATGAGCTATTAATTTTCAATTTTTTGACCGGAATACGATTTAAGTTATTAAACGAAAAACAGCCCACGCCAAAATCATCAATAGTCAAATTTATTCCCGCTGCAACCAACTGATTAAGCGCCTTGATGGTTTGTTCGGAATTGTCCATAAAACTGCCGCCGGTAAGTTCAAGTTCAAGATAAGACGGCGCTAGCCCGCTCGAATGTAATATCCGCTCAACCGTTGCCACAAAATCGGAGCGTGAAAACTGAATCGCAGATACATTAACGACCATTTTATTGACTTGCAATCCCTCATTCAACCAGCGGCGCATCTGCATGCAAGCGTTTTGCAATACCCATTCACCCAGTGGAACAATAAACCCGCTTTCCTCGGCTATGGGTATAAACTGCTTGGGTGACATCAATCCCAGCGATGGATGCATCCAACGCACCAAGGACTCAACTCCCACCAGTTTTCCGGTTTTAAGGCAGACCTGCGGCTGGTAATATAAAATCAGTTCATGTCGCTCTAATGACTGACTTAATGCGCATTCCATCGACATTTTTTCGAAAGCTTCCGTGTTTAACTCCAGGCTATAATATTGAAAGTTATTGCGTCCTTCATTTTTGGCTCGGTACATAGCAGCATCGGCATTCTTAATCAAAGTATCCGTATCCTTGCCATCCTGTGGAAACAGGCTTATGCCCACGCTGGTCGATATTTTCAATCGATAGCCTTTAATATAAACGGGAGCATTAAAGGTATCTATCAGCTTTTGTGCGAGCTTGGCAGGATTTTTAGCATCGGAAATACTTTCCATAAACACCACAAACTCATCGCCGGCATAACGTGAAACCGTGTCTTCTTTTCTGACCAAGTTTTTTATGCGTTTTGCCGCCTCCCTTAACAAACCATCGCCGACAGCATGTCCGTAAGTATCATTAATGCCCTTAAAACGATCAAGATCGAGAAATAATACGGCTGCCTGCGAACCCTCCCGCAGTGCATTTTGCAATGAATGATCAATACGATCCTTCAATAACAGTCGGTTTGGCAATTTAGTCAATGGGTCGTGGTAGGCTAAGAATCCCAGATGATCCTGAGTCTTCTTAAAATGCGTTATATCCATAAATACATGGACATAATGAGCTACATTGCCGCTTGAATCCTTTACCTCGCTAACGGTAGTCCATGATGGGAAATCCATGCTGATTTTATGACGACGCCATATCTCACCCTGCCAGCTATTTACCTCTCTTGCACCGTTGTGTAATTCATCGTCAATTTTTAGGTTGTTTTTCTTTGAGTGTAAAAAATGAGAGTTCTTCCCGTAAACATCCTGCTGGGTA
Organism: Methylobacter sp.; assembly: GCA_030655535.1. Classification (GTDB taxonomy): domain Bacteria; phylum Pseudomonadota; class Gammaproteobacteria; order Methylococcales; family Methylomonadaceae; genus Methylobacter_A. The sequence continues at coordinate 23,573 of JAURVK010000001.1, forward strand.
AATCCGGTTATGGTGGTAAACGCCTCATTAATTGAAATTATCTTTTTGTCTTTGTCGGTAACAAATATACCTTCCCCTATATTATTAAAAATGACAGATGCCATACTCAGCTTGCCTTCGGACTGCTTTTGCCGGGTAATATCGGTTAATGTCATTAATATCTGATGAGGTTGGTGTTCGTCCCCCCTGAATTCAGGTACTGAATGAACGGCAACCCAGATATAACTTTGCCGTTCAGCATTAAACAGTCCCATAACCACACTTTCCACAGGCTTTCCAGTACGTAAGGTCAATAGCAAAGGCTGTTGTTCTTCGGGGAAAACCGAGCCATCTTCCTTGATAACGTTAAAGCAGGAGTCAACAAACTTACGTCCTATAAGCATGTCGCGAGGCAGGCCAAGAAGTTGTTCGGCTGCCTGATTGACGGCCATTACCACTCCTTTCGCATCCAGATAAATGACGCTTTGATCGATATTTTCAAATAGACTGCGATATTTGGCCTCACTAATCCGTAAGGTATCGATAGCCAGTTTGCTATTTGTTAATTGCTGCATCATAAAAAAAACGAAGCCAATATTCCAAAATCTTCCTTAAATTTTTCGAACATTGCATGTCTACTCCTTGGGTAATAAAAATATCCAGCATTTGACTGGGTTTATTCTTTACGGGAACAATCTGCCCAGCTCATTTGCTGTTCAGCGAAAAACCTGGTTTTTTTATTTTCCGCATGCGAATTTTTCTTTGATTTGGTTTTTACCTCCTTGTAATATTCAAGCTCGTCATTCATAAACTGCTTTTCTTTTAGTTCAATATCAATCCTGGGGATTCTGTATCGGTAGTTTTTATCCAACTGTTGCCTATCGTCTTCTATCCAAGTTGCCATATTGCTCGCCAGACTTTCTATCATCGGTCTTGTAAAAATTGACTGGAATCATTTTAATTTTCAGATAATTGCCGTTAGCAGTTGTAGCTGTCGAAAATTCGAACCTACAACCCGCGCCGTCAACGTATGATTAGGCTAAAGTCTATAACAAAGAAAACAACTGCAAAATTCGTACGCATACCTAAGTAGTTTTACTTATGTATTTCTACTTATTAATGTCGTACCTTATTAATGAGTTGTTACAATAGATATAATGTGAAAAGGAGGGTTAAAAAATAAAATAAAGATTGATCTCGTAAGCCCCGGCATATTATGGAAAGAACTGAGCAAGGTAAGCTGTTGATACTGCGAGAGAATGGCATGTGTATTCTTCAGTATCGGCTTGTTTTATCGACTCGCAGAAACAGATATTAGTTATGAGTAAATCACCTGATGGACACCTGATGACTGAAAGCCTTGACAGGAAAGCAGAGGCATTCTTGGATGAGCACCGTGAAATTATCCGAAAACAGGCAGAAATCATGCTTGCTCACTCCGGTGCCGATATTGCCCGAATGTCCACTGAAGACATTCAAAAGCTGCTGTTTGAATTTCAGGTTCACCAAATAGAACTGAAAATGCAAAACGAGGAATTAAACCGGGCGCATCAGGAGCTGACTGCGTCCCGTGACAGCTATGCGCAACTTTATGATGCATCGCCAATCGGTTATCTGACGTTAAATGAATCCGGGATCATTCAAAAAGCCAATGTTGCGGCAGCAAGCCTGTTGGGTTGTCTAAAAGCAGAACTTATCAACAAGCGCTTGGGGCAGTTTATTCACTCTTCGGATCAGGATAATTATTACTTGTTTCTACATGGCCTTTTAGCCCAAAAAACCGAGCAAGTCCTCAGTGCCAAAATCAGGAAGTCGTGTGACTCACCCACTCATCCAGAATGCCAGTACGTTAAATTGTGTGAGGAGACGCGTTTGTCTCAACCCTGCGATAAAAACAACAATATAACGTATATTGAATGCTGCGCAAAAGTCATTTACAACGATAAAAGTGTGTTACAGATATGCCTGATTATTCATAACGTAACCGAACGTAAGCAAGCGCAAGAAACCATTGCCTGCCTTAATGATAAACTGGAAGCAAAGATTCGCAGACAGACCAACGAACTGACCTTAACTAATCTGAGTTTAGTGAAGAAAGTTGAAGAGCTCCGCCATTCCAAACGACAATTAGCGGAACGGGAAGCCAAGCTCAACTCCATTTTTAATGCGTCAGTGGAGGGCATTATCACCATTGACATGGCCGATATTATCGTATCGGCTAATGCCGCAGTAGAAACTATTTTCGGCTATAAACCGGAAGAGTTGATAGGGTGCAATATCAACAAGCTCATGCCGTCATTACCCAGAGAAATGAATGACTGCAACGTGTCCCGTACAGTAAAAATGGCCGATCAAATTCGGGAGATTGAAGGCATATGCAAAAATGGTTCCATAGTGCCCCTGGATTTGTCCGTGGCCGAATTTTCAATCGATAATGCGCACTATTTTACCAATATTGTCCGTGATATAAGTTTACGCAAACACCAGGAACTGCAAGACAAGGAACATCTGGACGAACTCGCCCATGTCACTCGCCTTGGACTGATGGGTGAAATGGCCTCGGGCATTGCCCATGAAGTCAATCAACCTCTGGCGGCGATTTCCAGCTATACGCAAGCCAGTCTAAACCTTATTCGCACTGAAAATCCTGACAAGATAAAGCTCGCCGAGATTTTATACAAAACTCAACAACAGGCATTAAGAGCGGGGCAAATCATTCATCGCATGAGAGAATTTGTTAAATCGCATTCAAAACATCGTTTAACCGCCGACACTAATGCTTTGATTCATAATGCTGCCGACTTATGTATTGCCGAACTTAAACAAAACGACATAAGGCTGACACTTAAACTGGAAAACAATTTGCCGCCGATCGATGTCGATCATATACAAATTGAGCAGGTTCTCATAAACCTGATCCGGAACAGCGTTGACGCCTTAAAAGGCTTACCTGCAAAACAGCAACGTCAGTTATCCATCTATAGTGACTTAATTCCCAACAATGGCATACAGGTCAGGGTGAAGGACAATGGGCCGGGGATTGATGAAGACCGACAACAAAAAATATTGACGCCTTTTTACACGACTAAGGCAGACGGTATGGGCATGGGGCTGTCCATCAGCCGTTCGCTTATCGCAGCCCATGACGGTAATTTGCATTTCAATAGCCAGCCTGGCAAAGGCACCACTTTTTATTTCACTCTACCCGTACGGAGAAAATCTAATGAGCGTAATTAACTCGACATCTGTTGTTTATTTAGTTGACGATGAATTCGCAATACGTGACTCGTTAACGCTGTTGATTGAATCGACAGGGAAAAAAGTCAGGAGTTTTGAATCCGCCGAGGCCTTCTTGAATAATTATGACTCTAAGTATCCGGGGTGCCTGCTCTTGGATGTTAGAATGCCGTTAATGACCGGTCACGAACTTCAGGCCGAATTATTGAACAGAGGTATCAGTATTCCCATCATTTTTATCAGCGGCCATGCCGATATTCCAGACTCGGCAAAAGCGTTCAGAGCCGGCGCCATCGATTTTCTGGAAAAACCGTTCGATAACGAAATGTTGCTGGAACGAATCAATGAAGCCATTCAAAAGGACGTTGCATTCAGAGACGAGTCTATCAAGAAACGCCGTATACAAGACCGTATCGATCATTTAACAACGAGAGAAAAAGAAGTGCTGGGCCTGATAGTCAAAAGTCATTCCAACAAGGAATCCGCAAAAATACTCAATATCAGCAATCGCACCGTAGATGTACATCGGGCGAGTATTATGGAAAAAATGCAGGCTGAAAATGTCGCCGAATTGATAACGATGGTCATGTATTGTGAAGCGTTGGGCAGTAGTTCATTGCAAGAAAGGTTTCATTAGTTTTGTAGTTCCGTACGCTTATATTCCACACACCATAACACCTGAGGGGAACTCCAATTCCGTTCTGCCTGGAATTTTAACCACTCACACCCTGCTTTCAGGAGCTAACATGCCAAACCCCGTCACCCCTTTGTTGGCAGCCGATATTTTAATCGAACTGATCGATCAACCTGGTCGTCCCTTTGTATTGATCGAACGCGCCTATCCGCCCTACGGCTGGGCAGTACCGGGCGGTTTTGTCGACGTTGGCGAAACCCTGGAACATGCCGCAATTCGCGAGGCCAAGGAGGAAACCTGTCTCGATATTACCCTGACGGCTTTGCTGGGCATCTACTCCAATCCCGAACGCGATTCCCGCAACCATATCGTTACCGCCATCTATATTGCCGAGGCCGTCGGAATGCCGCAAGCCGCCGATGATGCAAAAAATTTCGGTATTTTTACTTTTGACAATCTTCCCGCCGTGCTGGCATTCGACCATGCCCAGGTTGTGGCAGATTTTCAAAATTATCGAATGACCGGAAAAGTCACGCCGTTGCGGGTGTAAATGTAAGCAGATTGATGCGTAATGTGGGCAAAAACCCTGCCCACCCTGTCTATTCATCATCAAACGATTCAAATACTTCGCTTAAATCAATCGTTAGCTCAGGAAATAAATGCGGTATTGCCACGCCGTTATTTGCATACATATCTTTTAATTGATAACGCCCATTAGCGTCTAAGACAAACTGATAGACTGCTTGCTCATAGGGATAAACCAGCCAGTATTCGCTTACCCCACTTTCGGCATACAATTCATACTTGATCTGCATTTCTTTTTTAGAATTGCCTTTCGATAAAATTTCAATAATCCAGTCAGGCGCACCGTTACAACCTTGTTCATCCAGTTTTTGTGTATCGCAAATCACACACAAATCAGGCTGTACCACTGTGTGGATTTCTTTATTGGCTAAGATAGATTTTTTTCGGTCATATAAACGCACATCAAACGGCGCGGCATACACACGACATTTTTTATTTTTGAAGAACGCTGACAATGGCCGTGTCAGGTTCATAGAAATGTCTTGATGCTTCACATTCGGCGCGGGCGACATCAACATAATTTTGCCTTTGATCAACTCTACAGTCTCATCAAATTGCCAGGTCAAGTAATCGGCATAACTGTAGGTTTTATCTAAATCTAATTGGGAAAGATGGGTTATTTTGGGCATGCGGATAAACTCAAGGTAGATTTAATACGGTGTTCGGGATAATAACACAAGCAACCCTGTGGCTACATGTCCAACGGCGGACAGCGGCAAAACACATGCCGGTCGCCGTACACATTATCGATACGCCCGACCGGCGGCCAGTATTTATCATCATGCTGATCGATGTTGGGGAAAAAAGCCTGTTGTTTGGAGTAAGGCAGCGTCCATTTTTCCAGCAGTAAGCGGTGGGTATGCGGTGCATTGTGCAGCAGATTATTTTTGGCATCGGCCTCGCCGGTTTCTATGGCTTTTATTTCTTCACGGATGCCGATTAGTGCGGCACAGAACCGGTCAATCTCGGCTTTATTTTCGCTCTCCGTGGGTTCGATCATCAAGGTGTCGGCGACCGGGAATGACACGGTGGGTGCATGAAAGCCGTAGTCGATCAGGCGTTTGGCGATGTCTTCCACAGTAACATTGCAGGTCTTTTTGAATTCATGGCAATCGATGATGCATTCATGCGCCACCCAGCCGTTTTTGCCGGTGTATAAAATCGGGTAATACGGGGCTAGCCGTTTGGCGATGTAATTGGCGTTCAGGATCGCTGTCAGTGTCGCACGCTTTAAACCGGCTGCGCCCATCATCGCGATATATGCCCAGGAAATGGTGTAGATACTAGCCGAACCCCAGGGCGCAGCGGACACCGTGCCGATGGTGCCGTGTATATTTTTAGCAGGGTTAACGCCTTCGACTACCGGATGGTCGGGCAGATACGGGGCAAGGTGCGCGCCAACTCCAATAGGCCCGACACCGGGGCCACCGCCGCCATGCGGGATGCAGAAGGTTTTATGCAGATTAAGATGAGCGACATCGACGCCTATTTTGCCGGGACGGCTCAAGCCTACCAGCGCATTAAAGTTGGCGCCATCCAGGTAAACCTGTCCGCCGTGCCGGTGGATCAGGTCGCAGATTTCGCGGAACGCTTGTTCAAACACGCCGTGCGTGGACGGATAGGTAATCATTAACGCGGCCAGGGTGTGTTGATATTCGGCTGTTTTCGCGCGCAAATCATCCAGGCTGACGTTGCCGTTTTCATCGCAGGCGACGACCACGACCTTAAGCCCCGCCATCGTTGCGCTGGCCGGATTGGTGCCGTGCGCGGAAGCGGGTATCAGGCAGATGTTGCGTTGCGCCTGGCCCCTGACTTCATGGTATTTGCGGATGACTAAAAGCCCGGTGTATTCGCCTTGAGAACCGGCGTTGGGTTGCAGGGAAAAAGCATCGAAGCCGGTCAGGTCGCAGAGCATATCTTCCAGTTCGGCAAACATCTGCTGATAGCCGTGGGTCTGGTATAGCGGCGCGAATGGGTGTAGCGCATTGAATTCGTAATAGGAAATGGTCTGCATTTCCGTCGCCGCATTCAGCTTCATGGTGCAGGAACCCAGCGGTATCATCGAGCGATCCAATGCTATATCGCGTCGGGCCAAGCGGCGCATATAACGCATCATTTCGGTTTCCGAATGATAGCGGTCGAACACCGGATGTTGCAGGATTGGGTCGCTCCGCAACAAGGCTTCCGGGATGCATTCGCCGACAGTCGCATCCAAGCCATTGATGTCGGGGAGGTCTGCTACCGGGGATGCAAAAACCTGCCAGACATCCCTTAAGTTTCCCCGCGTGGTGGTTTCGTCCAGCGATATGCCGATATGATCCGCATCGATAACACGCAGGTTGATATTGGCTTCCGTGGCTTGGGCGGCGATGCGTTTCGCGCGGTTCGGAGTGCTGATAATCAAGGTATCGAAATAACACTCGCTCAACACTTGATGGCCCAGTTGGGTAATGCCTGCCGCCAGGATTTGCGTGTAACGATGCACCCGGCCTGCAATCAGGCGCAAGCCTTCCGCGCCGTGATAAACCGCATAAAATCCGGCGATCACCGCAAGCAGCACCTGGGATGTGCAGATATTGCTGGTGGCCTTGTCCCGGCGGATATGTTGCTCGCGGGTTTGCAGCGCCATGCGCAAGGCAGGCTGTCCGTGACTGTCTTTGGACACGCCGATAATGCGGCCGGGTACCGAGCGCTTGTATTCGTCCTTGGTGGCAAAATAGGCGGCATGAGGCCCGCCGTAACCCATCGGCACGCCAAAACGCTGGGAGTTGCCGACCACTATATCGACGCCGAATTCGGCAGGCGGCTTAAGCAACACCAGCGCCAACAAATCCGCCGCTACCGTGATCAACGCCGATTTGGCCTGGGCTATCGCAGTGACAGCGGTCAGGTCTTTTATTTCGCCTTTGCCGCCGGGATATTGCAGCAGCAGCGCAAAAAAATCGTATTGCTCCAGGTTTTGATAGGGATCGGCGACGATAAGCTCGTAACCCAAAGAGAGGGCGCGGGTCTTGATCACGGCTATGGTCTGCGGATGGCAGTCCCGATCCACGAAGATGTTGTTGGAAGCGCTCTTGGACAAGCGCCGCGACATGGCCATGGCTTCGGCCGCCGCTGTGGCCTCATCCAGCAGCGATGCGTTGGCAAGCGCCATGCCGGTTAAATCGATAATGACTTGCTGAAAGTTAAGCAACGCCTCCAGCCGTCCCTGGCTGACTTCCGCCTGATAGGGCGTGTAAGCCGTGTACCAGGCGGGATTTTCCAGCACATTGCGTTTTATCACCGCAGGCATGACGGTGTCGTAATAGCCCATGCCGATCATCGAGGTGAACACCTTATTGCGTTCGCGCATTGTGCGCAGATGCTTGATCACCGCGCGTTCGCTGACCGTTTCGGTCAGTTTTAACGGTTCATGATTCAGGATATTGGCCGGAATGGCCAGATCGATAATATCTTCCAGTTCGTTTAAACCCAGCTCTGTCAACATGGCTTGGGTTTGCTGCGGATTGGGGCCGATATGGCGGTTGATGAAATTACCGCGCATTTCCAGTTGAGCCAGGCTAGGACGAGATGGGGGCATGGTTTGTACCTATTCAGTAGTTAGGGAAAAATATAAGGTAAAAGGTAAAAGGTAAAAGGCGAAAAACTAGACTTCAGCATGGCCAATCTTCGCCTTGCGCTCGTCATTTATAATAGCGGTGGGGGACAAAAGGCAAGGGTGTCACGGTAACCGTGATTCGGTGGTCACGAACCTTGGCGTATAAGGTATTGCCCAGGTTGGCAGAAGTCCGTGCCAGCAATGCCATCGCAATCGGCTGCCCCAAACTGGGAGAAAAACCGCCGCTGGTAACATGGCCTACGGCAATATCCTCGCTGTTGAAAATTTCACTGCCATCCCGCACCGGTATTTTGCCTTGCACCAGCAAACCTGCGCGGATCCTTTCCGAACCGTGCTGCAACTGAGCCAGAATTTTGTCGGCTCCGGGAAATTGATTATGACCTTTTTTAAACAACCATTGGAGACCTGCTTCTACCGGCGTAATCGATTCATCGATTTCATGACCGTACAGGCATAGACCCGCTTCCAGGCGCAAGGTGTCTCTGGCCGCCAAACCTATAGGCTCAACATCGTCTTCAGCCAACAGCAGGCGGGCAAGTTGTTCCGCATCATGATGGCCTACCAAAATCTCGAAACCGTCTTCGCCGGTATAGCCGCAACGACTGATATTGCACTTTATACCTTTGATGTAGGTTCCGCAGGCTTGCATAAAGGAGAGTTCCGCCGCTTGCACAGAAAGCTTTTTCATGACCGATGCGGCGGCAGGTCCTTGCAAGGCGAATAAAGCCTGCCCGGTCAGTTCATTGAAACAACATCGGCCGGATATTTGCTTATACAGGTAGTTAAAATCTTTGTCTTTGCAGGCGGCATTGACAATAATCATCACCCCCGACTCGATGCGGGTAATCATGATGTCGTCCATAATTCCACCCTCGCTGTTGGTTAATACCGTATATTTCTGCTCGCCGGGTTTAAGCTTGGCAATATCGCCGGGTATCAGTTGTCCAAGTTCCTGAACGGCATCGTCGCCCAGAATCAGACACTGCCCCATGTGGGAAATATCAAAGAAACCGGCGTGGTTACGGCAATGCAGGTGCTCTTTCAGTGTGCCGTTACCGTATTGCAGCGGCATAAGATAACCGGCAAAGGGCGCCATTTTGGCACCCAGTTCAAGATGGAGATTATAAAGTGGAGTCTGTTTTAACATGTCCGTATTGATTTTGGCGTGTAAGCTATAAAATTACAGTGTAGTTATTTGTTCGATTATTTGCCACGAACAGCGCGAAAAACGTGAAGAAAGAATCTAACGACTCGGTTCTCACCCTAACACGGATTAGGCGAGACTTCATACAGGTTCGCCACCAATAACTTGTTTTTAGTTTTTTAGATTAAAGCCATAGCTTGTATAATCCCTGCTTTGTTTCGGCTTGATTCATCTTGCTGCATTCACTTCTTCTAAAATCTCAGAGAACTCTATGGCGCTGTATTGTGGAATCGTTGGTTTACCCAACGTTGGAAAATCGACCTTATTTAATGCATTAACCCGTGCGAAAATCGCGGCCGAGAATTACCCTTTCTGCACCATTGACCCCAATGTAGGCGTAGTTCCCGTACCTGACCCTAGAATGGATAAGCTGGCGGAGATTGTAAAACCCGAGCGCGTGTTGCCTACCACGATTGAATTTGTAGACATCGCAGGTTTAGTTGCGGGCGCGTCGAAAGGCGAAGGCTTGGGCAACCAGTTTTTAGCCAATATTCGTGAAACGGATGCGATTGCTCATGTGGTGCGTTGCTTTCATGACGACAATGTCATCCATGTCGCCGGAAAAATCGATCCGCTCTCCGACATTGAAATCATTAATACCGAATTAGCCTTGGCCGATATGGCTTCCGTTGAAAAAGTGCTGTTACGTGCGAGTAAAGCGGCCAGAACCGGCAACAAAGATGAACAAGCTAAAAAAGATGTGCTGGAAAAGGTATTTAAGCAATTGGACTCGGGAGAGCCCGCACGAACCCTGCCTTTAACCGAGGATGAAAAAGCCTTGATTAGAGATCTGTGCTTGATGACGCTCAAACCGGCCATGTACATTGCCAATGTTCAGGATGACGGTTTCGAGAACAATCCCTTACTGGATAAGGTACAAGCCCTGGCCGACAAAGAAGGCGCGACGGTCGTGCCGATCTGTGCCGCGATAGAGGCGGAAATAGCCCAGCTGGATGAAGCAGAAAAACAGGAATTCCTGGACGATCTGGGACTGGAAGAACCCGGTTTGAATCGCGTCGTAAGAGCCGGATATAAGCTACTGAATCTGGCGACCTATTTTACGGCGGGTGTAAAAGAAGTCAGGGCCTGGACTATTCCGGTCGGTGCGACCGCGCCCCAGGCGGCCGGCGTGATTCACAGCGATTTTGAAAAAGGCTTTATTCGCGCCGAAGTCATCGCTTACCAGGATTTTATCGACTATAAAGGCGAGCAGGGCGCAAAAGACGCCGGAAAATGGCGGTTAGAAGGCAAAGACTATATCGTTAAAGATGGTGACGTCGTTCATTTCAGATTCAACGTTTGACAAAGGAAGAGCGGGTAATTATAATTCCCGCTCTTCAAAGAGCCGTTTACATGGCGATGTAGCTCAGCTGGTTAGAGCACGGGATTCATAACCCCGGGGTCGGTGGTTCAAGTCCACCTATCGCCACCAAACACTTCTTAACTGATTATTCAGCACCATCCGTACTAAACGCCTGCTTAATTATGGTATGCGTTTTATCGGCATCGAGCACAGCAACACCAATCCCCAGCTCAAGCCAGCAACTCTAAGAATACAACAACTTTCACCGGTAAATAAAAGGTCAATCAGTGGTAAACTGAGCCTGAAAATCAACAAAACCCTTTGAAATGTTTGTCCTTGAACTGACAAATATCAGCATCGTAAACAGCGTTCCTAGTACAATAGTTAACAGTCTTATTATTGAGGAACTCCCATGCAAACTTATCTGCCCTTTATCAAAGCGCTTTTTTCCGAATGGTATCTTTTGACCCTGAACAATCCGTTGTACGCCGCGGCATTGACGTCAACCGTCTGGCTGCTGACCGCCTTGCTTTACAGTATCCGAATTGCCTCGATAAAAAGAGCAAAAGTTGCCAGCGATAAGGCTGGTATCGGAAAGCTCAATGCCGCACAACAACAGTTACAGCACAGCCAAGAGGAATTGGCGGAGGCTGTTGTGCACATGGAAAAAGCCCAATCGGCCGCTCAAAATGAAACACAACGGGCTTTAACGCTGGAACAGCTGATTTATCAACGTAACCAGCAGATTGCCGGAATTATTCAGACACTGGCGACAAGTTTCGATCTTGGCGAACGGCCATTACTGGCCAGTGAAGATGTTAAGGCGGACTCATTGTGGCAGCAGCATGATAAAGTCATTACGCAATTAACCGAGCGTTTGCGTACCGAGCAGCAAGCAAAAATCGAGTTACAACAAGCCTGTCAGGCGGAGACGGCAAAACGGGTCGAAAAAGAGGTGCTGATTAAGGCTCTGCAAACGACGTTAGACAACCACACCAGTCAGCTTTCCAGGCTAGAGGTGGCGTTTGAAGAACAAAAAACAATGCTGCAACAGCAGCAGGATAATGCACGCCAGGTTTTATCCGATACCCTGAAAAAATACCAGGCGGATATGACCCGCCCGGTAGAGTCGGAACAGGAAACGATTAAGACGGTTACGACTTCGCAACAACCGATAAGCTTGGAAGAAAGCCCAGCTATTGAAGAGCCCCTGATGGCACAGCCGGAACCGGATAGCCCGGTCATTCAGGTTAATGACGTACCGCATGCAGCGGTTAGCTGGCAGAAAGAAGCTCCGATTGAATTAGTAGCGAATGAAGAAGCGCTTGCGCCAATGCCGTCAGCCATAAAGCCTCAAGCGGCGGTTGAAGATGCGCCTTCTGTAGCAGCGGACATCGATCAGCAACCGGTTATTCCCGCTAAAGGATCGCTGGGAAAATTCAAAAACCTGTTCGGTAAAAAACAACAGCCGATTAAAACAGAGCCGCAGTGGGCAGACATCAAGTCGGATGAACCGCTGTTATCGGATGAGAAACAACAGTCTGATCAGGAAGTCAAAAAAGAGTCGGGAAAACTGAAAGGCTTTTATAGTAAGTTCGGATCGAAAGGTAAATAAGCCGCTTCAACACAGGGCAGTTTAAGGTGATTTTCGTGGATTCATGATTGGAAATCACCTAAGCCTTGCGTGTATCCATTCTTGAGTGGGAAGAACGGATTCAAATCAACAGTATTGCCCTGCACACCAGGCTGACGACCAGGCCCACTGAAAATTATAACCGCCCAGCCAGCCGGTAACATCCAGCACTTCACCGATAAAATAAAGTCCCTGCACTTGTTTGCTTTCCATGGTTTTGGAAGAAACAGCATCGCAGTCAACCCCGCCGGAAGTCACTTCAGCGGTACGATAGCCTTCAGTGCCGTTGGGTTTAACCGTCCAGTTATTAATCTGATCGGCAACTAGCTGAATCTGTTTGTCCGATAAATCCTGCATCGACACATCCAGCAAATCATCCGGCAGGAAACTAGCGATCAGCCGCTTCGGCAAATAGCCTTCCAGGATCGTTTTTAACTTGTTTTTAAGCTTTTGTTGGCGCTTCGATTTCAGCTCCGCCTCCAGATTTACCTGCGGCAACAAGTTAATCATAAGCTCCTCTCCGGCATGCCAATAGGATGAAATCTGCAAAATCGCCGGGCCGCTTAAGCCGCGATGCGTGAACAAGATATTTTCACTAAAACTCTGCCGTTTATTGCTGACCAAACAAGGCACGGCAATACCCGATAACGCCGAGAATTTTTCTTTATCTTCCGGCTGCAAGGTAAACGGGACCAGACCTGCGCGGGTAGACAGCACATTAATACCGAATTGCTGGGCAATTTTATAGCCCAGAGGCGTCGCGCCCATTTTGGGTATCGACAAGCCGCCGGTCGCAACCACTAATGACTGACAGCTAAAATTGCCATGGTTGGTTTTAACAGGGAATCGGTTATCTAGCCGTTCAATTGAATCAATGTCGGTACTCAATTGCACAATCGCCCCTGCCTTAGCGCATTCCGCCAACAACATATCCAGAATATCCCGGGCGCTTTCATTGCAAAACAATTGCCCGTGATCCCGTTCATGAAAAGGAATCCGGTATTTTCCGATTAACGCCAGAAAATCCCATTGGCTATAGCGACTCAGCGCCGACTTGCAAAAATGCGGGTTTTGCGAAATAAAGTTATCCGGCTCAATAGAATAATTGGTGAAATTGCAACGACCGCCGCCGGACATCAGAATTTTTTTTCCCGCCTTATTGGCATGATCCAGAACCAGCACCTTACGTCCGCGCTTGCCCGCCTCAATGGCGCACATCAGACCCGATGCTCCGGCCCCAATAATAATGATGTCGACCTCAGTCATTGTTTTCCTTTAAAACGTTGTTAGGCAAAGCCTGCATAGATAAATTGATTTTGTCGTATTGGTCTCGTTGCCATGCGCTGTGCCGCGAGTCGCGAAAATCGGATGGCTGCGTCGCTACGGCTATAAAAAAGATGGTGACGGCGATTGCGGTTAAGCTGAGAATTATGTCGAGCATGGCATGAACCCCTGCAATTTAGGTATAAAAAACAGAACTATAGATTAAGCAATGATTGTAAATCAACCATTTTGATGGGTTTTATAGCAAGACTATGACCCGTCGGTAGGCATCGCGTATTTTTTTAAAACCTTCCGGTCCATCAAATCCCAAAAAAAGGCAGGCTGCAGATCCATTAAACCTGATTCCCCGGATTCCGGCTCTTGATTTTTCAGCCGCACTTTAATGGCGGGTAAAATCCTGGGTCGAAACTCATTTCGTGTAGATGAATCCGCCAATCAATAAATCACTTAAAAAAAGTGTTGACTTTTTTCGGCGTATTGCTAATTTAATTACGTTATTTGTTGAATAACAGGCCTGGGTTTAGGCTTTTGCATGGCATAAGGATTATTGCCCAACACTCCTAAAAGATAAGGGGGGCGCCATGAATAAAATAACTCCACACCTATTACGCGATTTACACAAAACACTTCCGGAAGGCACAGAATGCTATCTCTGCGCGGCTGTCAGGAGAGCTTTGGCTATATACCGCAAGGGTCGCGAACCAGCAGCTTTTTTGCAAAAAGATGAGGCTTTGTCTGTCTTGCCGCAAAAGCTGGGTCGGGGTCTAAAACGTTTTTTCATCAACGATATTCAAGCGGCACTGGATGCCATACCGGAAAATTAAGCCCATAAAAGGGCTTAACTTACCCTGCTGACATTGCTTCCACTCCTGCGGGAGAGAAGTCACACTTATTTCCTATATCCCCCTCTTCGCAGGGGGATTTTTTTGCGGCTCTCAACGTATATTCTGTGCGGGCAATGCGCGAAATACAGACCTAAAAAACACATGACGCGGTGCGTGTGTCCGATATTTGCCATTTCTAACGTCCTTTTTTACAGTCAAGTAAGGTAACAGGTGATTTACAAGCAAATAGTTGATGGTCATTTTTGACGCACTGTACTGGAAAAGCCGGTAACTTTTCCACGCTTTTTGACAACCTCAAGTAGGGAAACTTCTTGTGGCGTTCGACTGAGAATACCTTAAGTTGGCGTTTGTTTCCTCGTTTCCACGCGCAGCGTCACTGCCATTAAGTTAAGGA
>JAURVK010000004.1 GCA_030655535.1 Methylobacter sp.
CAGAGCTAAAATGAACAGCAAAAATGAGATCGGTTTATTAGCGCAAAGTTTTGATTCCTTGCTCGATGATCGTCTGGAAACCCAGATGAGATTAGAGCAAGAGAGTGCGCAATTAAATACCTCGATTATCGAGCTATTAAAATCAGTTTCGGTGCTCAGTCAAAAGGATTTACGTTTCAAAATACCGGTATCTGAAGATATTACCGGTGCGGTGTCCGATGCGATTAACCATCTGTCGGCAGAAACGGCTAAAACCTTGGCTCAAGTAAACAGCGTGTCCCTGCGCGTTAACGATTCGTCTGAAAAAGTAAAAGAACAGTCCATTGCGGTTATTGAGTTGGCGAGACAAGAGCGTCAGGAAACAGAAAATATTGTGGCCGAGTTAAACGGTGCGGTGCAATCGATGCTAGAGGTCGCGCGGTTTACCGAAATGACCAATCAATCGGCGAATGTCGCGATGGCTAAAACAGATACCGCATTAGAAGCGGTGAATGATACGGTGCACAGTATCAACAAAATACGCGAAATTATTCGCGAAATTGAAAAACGTATTAAACGCTTAGGTGACCGATCTCAAGAAATTAGTGGTGCTGTTGGCTTGATTAATGATATTGCGGAAAGAACCCATATTTTAGCTTTAAATGCGGGAATGCAAGCGGCTCAAGCGGGTGAGGCGGGAAAAGGCTTTATGGTGGTAGCTAATGAAGTGCAGCGCCTGGCTGAAAGTTCACGCGAAGCGACGGCTGAAATCTCCAGTTTGGTCAAAAATATACAAGTGGATACTTCAGATACCATTAACACCATGAACTTAGTGATTACCCAAGTTGTTGAAGGCACGCAACTGGCTGAATTAGCCGGTGAGCGCATGAAATCGACACAGAATGTAACCAATGAATTGGTGGGTTCGGTTAATGAGATCACCCAAAGAACGAAGGCGCAGTTAACTGTCGGTAGTCAGTTGCAGAATCGCGCTGAAAATATTAAAGAAACCACGGATAAAACCCATAACCGCTTAAATGAACAGTTTGAGCTGGCTAATAACTTAGTGCTGGATGCTGCCGAATTAGTGGCATCTGTACAGGTTTTTAAGTTGCCGGCTTAAATCAAACAAGGATATGGCGCGATGACTCTTTCTGATTTTTCCGATGCTGAACTTTTTAGCGATGCGGTGCAAAAAACGGCTAACTCTTTTGGGCGCATGGCCGAACTCGATGCGGATTTGCACCCATCGCTTATACTCTGGAAATTATTGAATAAGCAACTTCAGCAATGGGAAATAATAACAGATTTTGCAGCCATTAAAGGCTTACCTGGATTGGTCGATGTTTTGACTCTATTCTGCAAATCATTAACTGAATTGCTTGCCGAAAAACAGTGGTTAACAGAGCAGGACTGGGAATACCTTGATGATTGGTATAGTTATGCGCCCTTATTTTTTAGCCATTTGACCCGTGATGAATACGCGATGCAATGGGTTGCTTGTTTACAAAATCTGGAGGCTGAAGATGCCGAGGAACTCACTGCTTCTCTGCTTGATGATGCCAAAGTTTTAGGCGTCGAAGAGGAAGAAGACTTATCTAAAATATCCGAAATTAAATTGAGTGAGATCAAGACGGAGCAATTATCCAAGGTGCCAGTGCAAGTTAAATTAGTTAATTTAATCAGCACTGAATATAGTTTTTTTGTACAGGAATTAGCTGAAGAAATCGATAAAGGGATAGCGGCTAGTTCGGAGGCTTATCAAAATGCATTACATAATAAAGCCAATAAATTTAATAATTTCCAGCAGGCATGTACAACTGTCGGTTTAATTGGCTTGCAGAAGGTATTTATACATTTGCAACATAATATTAATGTGCCATTTATTGCCGATCATGACGGGATATTAGAAGCCAAATTATTTAAAAGTACGCTGTTATTAATTCAAGACTACCTGGATCATGTTCACGATTTGAGTAAAGCACAATTACTGTGCTCATTTTTGCAAATGGACGGTTGGCGCGAACCTTTATCTGCAACTTTTGCAGAACAATGGGGGGATTTATTAACCGTTGAAGTTGATGACCATCAGGCACAAATACAGCGTATTGTCGTTACAGATCAGGATATTTCTCTCGCAATAGCGGAGGATGTTAATAGCGATCTTTTGGATTCAATGTTTCATGAGCTGCCAATACTGACTGAAAATTTTTTCAATGCGATACAAAACATTGTGTCTGAAAATGCCAATAGCGATTATTTGCTGGAAGCACAGCGTATAGCCCATACCTTAAAAGGGACGGCAAGTATGGTTGGGATTGCGGGCATAAGCACGCTGACTCATGCGTTGGAAGATATTCTGGAGAAATTGACTGAAAGTGCGCAAATGCCACCTAAAATTTTAGGTGAAGTGCTGCTCGAGTCAGCGGATTGTCTGCAAAGCATGAGTGAAGCGTTACGTGGCGTCGGCGAAGTACCTGTAAACAGTCTCGCTATTGTGCAAAGTGTTTTGGATTGGAATTATCAAATAGAAAAAGAAGGCATTCCTGAAGACGGTAGTGCTTTAATTATGTTAACGGAAGAGTCGCAAAATCAGCAGCGAGCCATTACAGAAACGACGCTTACTGAGGTGCAGCAGTACGACACGCAACAAAGCGATGCCAAAATAGCCATTTCATCGGTGCTAATTGACCGGCTGATGCAGTTGACAGGTGAGCAAGGCGTTATTAATGAGCAGCTAAAAGGAAAAACAAATACCTTAACTAAAGATACCAAAAATATCCGTCATATGACGTGGCAACTGCATGAGTTATCATCTGAAATTGATAGATTAATCAATATACAGAACTACGCAGTCCAGCAAAATGGGTTAAAAACGACAGAATTTGATGCCTTAGAAATGGATCAGTACAACGAATTTCATAATTATGTTAATCGTTTAGCCGAAGTGGCCGCTGACATTCGAGAGTTAAATGGCGTCATGAGCCGTGAATTGAATGACTTAAAAACACTGCTCATTGAAAACAGTGCGCTGCAAAAAGCTAATCTGGATACAGTTCAGCAAATACGTCTTATGCCTGCGCAAAAAATAATCTCGCGTTGTCAGCGGATTGTACGTCAAACAGCAAAAATGCTTGCTAAAGAGGTTGTGTTAATTATTGAGGGTGAACAAACATTAATCGACAACGAAACACTGAATAACTTGATTGAGCCGCTTATGCACTTATTAAGGAACTCGGTTGATCATGGCATTGAGTCTAAAGAAATACGAAAAAATCGTGGCAAAACTGAGCAAGGTCATATTACTCTCGTATTTTCTAAGCACGGTAATTTTGTGCATATCCGTTGTGCTGATGATGGGGGGGGATTAGATCGGGATAAAATTATTTCTACTGCGGTCAGTAAAGGTTTAATTGATGTCTCAGCCAGTGAGCATTTGAGTGATAATGAAATAAGTCGCTTAATTTTAACCCCTGGATTTTCAACGCGCGAAATAACCACACAGGTTTCGGGGCGCGGTATTGGCATGGATGTTATTCATAGCCAAGTGAAAGCGATGAAAGGCATTATGGAGATAATTTCTACGCCTCAAATCGGGATTAAAATCGATATAACCTTGCCCTTATTGTTAGCCGCTACGCAATCGATATTGGTTAAAGTCGGGGATACTGTGTTTGCTATTTCTGAATACGGCGTTAAACAAATTTTCTCGGCAATCGATTCGCAAATCACTGAAAACAACGGGCAACTCGCTTATCAATATGAAGGACAGGATTATGCTTCGGAGCAACTTAGTTCATTACTCAGGCTTCCTAGTACGGGCGCTTTACATAAGCCTGCGCTTCTTATTGAAGATAGAACAGGAAAGCAAACAGCCCTTTTAGTCGATGCTGTTTTAGGCACACAAGACCTTATTCTTAAATCATTGGGTGAATATGTCCCTAATATACCGGGCATATTAGGCGCGGCGATACTAGGCAGCGGTGAAGTCGCAACCGTACTGGATGCGCACGAATTATTGTCAATGCAGCATGAGTTACACTTCGATTTGAATCAATTAGCCGCGATTGAATCAATCACCACCCTATCAAAAGCTTTAGTGGTTGATGATTCTTTAAGCGCTAGAAAAGCGGCGGCACAGTTGATGATGGATAATGGGTTTGAGGTTGAAACCGCGATTGACGGCTTAGATGCGCTGGATAAATTGGATAAAACCACGCCTGATATATTATTGTTAGATATGGAAATGCCGAGAATGAACGGAATTGAACTGACAACGCATGTGCGCAGCCGAGATGATATAGGCTCGATCCCTATTATTATGATTACCTCGCGCTCCACAGAGAAACACCGCGAACAAGCTAAGCAAGCGGGGGTAAATAAATATTTGATTAAGCCTTTTACCGATGATGATTTAATGGCTGCCGTTAATGAGGTTTTAGCCAATACGGCTATGCTTGTTTAAAGAAATCGTTTGCAAAAAAACGGTATTAATGACCGGACACATCACTGCTGCTTGCTTCCACTAGCTGAACCCTATACAGCGAACGCCCGCTTACGCGCCCCAAAGCAAGCATCTCTAAGTGAATTACCCCGACCTAAAGTCAACAGAATTGAGCCATTGACATCGCCCACCTAAAGAAAGGTGTATTTCGTGCAAACTGATAAAAGGCCAATACTATGTTAATATTGGCGTCTTGGATTTTTTATCGCCGCCCTAATGACTCATACGTCTCCCCCCGCTCAATTAATCGATCGCTTCGGCAGAACTGTTGATTATTTGAGAATCTCGATTACCGACCGTTGTGATTTCCGTTGCCTGTATTGCATGGCGGAAGACATGACCTTCTTGCCGCGAGCGCAGATTTTAACGCTGGAAGAGCTTTATACGCTGGCGCAAGCATTCGTTGAATTGGGGGTAAAAAAAATCAGGATCACCGGCGGCGAGCCTTTGGTCAGGAAAGGCGCGTTGGAGTTGTTGCAACATATCGGTCGCATTGAAAGCCTGAATGAGCTGGTGATAACAACCAACGGCTCGCAACTTGAAACCATGGCCGCCTCTTTAAAAGAGGCGGGCGTAAAACGCATCAATATCAGCCTGGATACGCTGGATGCCGACAAGTTTAAGGCGATAACCCGAACCGGCGATTTGCAGCAGGTGCTTAGAGGCATTCAGGCCGCCAAGGCAGCGGGGTTTGAGCGGATAAAAATCAATGCGGTTATTCTTAAGGATAGAAATCATCAGGAAGTGAACGACTTGGTTCGGTTTGCGGTCGATAGCGGCATCGATATTAGCTTTATCGAGGAAATGCCGCTGGGCATCGTCAGTCAGCATGACCGGGCGGACGCCTATTATTCCAGCGATTTAATCAAGATCGATTTGGCACGGAATTTTTCTTTAGTCGCTACCCCTGAGAAAACCGGCGGGCCGTCAAATTATTTTAATGTGACAGGCACACAAACCCGTGTCGGTTTTATTTCTCCGCACAGCGAGAATTTTTGCAGCACCTGTAACCGGGTGCGCTTGACCGTTGAAGGGCGATTGTTGCTATGTCTGGGCAATGAGCATTCGGTCGACTTGAAACAAGTCATCAGGGCTAATCCGGGCGACATGGCTGTACTGAAACAGGCCATTGTCGATGCGATGCTGATTAAGCCGGAAAAACACGAATTTAATATTAACGAGCAGCCGGTTATATTGCGCTATATGAGTATGACGGGGGGCTGAAAAAACAGGCGAAAGGTTCAAGGTGAAAGGCAAAAAAAGCCATGCGAGATATAGCGCCTTGAACCTTGAACCTTGAACCTTGGATCTTGCACCTTTCTTCTTTTACCTGAGATTTAAAAAAATGTCTTTCGCCCAGCTCGGTTTAGCCGACGAACTCCTTAAAGCCGTAGCCGATCAAGGCTATGTCACCCCTACACCGGTACAACAAAAAGCCATTCCCTTGATCCTTGAAGGCAAGGATGTGTTGGCAGGCGCGCAAACCGGAACCGGAAAAACCGCCAGTTTTACCTTGCCGTTATTGCAACGGCTGGCCGAGAATCATGATCCGCATCAAAAACCGCGCCGCGTTCGAGCACTGATTTTAGTGCCGACCCGTGAACTGGCCGCGCAGGTCTATGAAAGCGTAAAAACTTACGGCGCACATTTGCCGTTCCATGCGGAAGCGGTGGTCGGCGGTGCGAGTATCGGCATACAGACCCGTCAATTACGCCGGGGTTGCGACATCGTGGTGGCGACGCCGGGGCGGTTGATAGATCATGTGCGGCAGCGCAATATCAATCTGGCCAACGTGGAAGTGCTGGTGCTGGATGAAGCGGATCGTATGCTCGATATGGGCTTTTTGCCCGATATTAAGCAACTTATGGCGCTGATTCCTAAAAAGCGGCAGAGCCTGTTGTTTTCTGCGACCGTGCCCAATGCGATCAAATCGCTGGCCGCGCAGTTATTGAACAATCCCGTTGAAGTCGAGGTCGCCAAGCAAAATGCTACGGCTGAAAATGTCGCGGAACGGGTTTACGGCATCGGCCGCGAGTACAAGCGCGAATTACTGTCTTACCTGATCGGCAGCAATAATTGGAAGCAGGTTTTGGTTTTTGTGCGCACCAAACACGGAGCCGATCGTTTGGAAAAACAGTTGATTGAGGACGGCATCCGCACCGCGGCGTTGCATGGCGATAAAACGCAGGGCGCACGCAACAAGGCGCTGGAGCAGTTTAAAACCGGCAAGGTTTCGGTCTTGGTTGCGACCGATATTGCCGCACGCGGTCTGGATATTGACGACTTGCCGCATGTGGTGAATTTCGATTTGCCGCAGGTGCCGGAAGATTATATTCACCGCATTGGTCGTACCGGACGGGCCGGTGCCAATGGCGAGGCCTTGTCGTTGGTGTGTCCGGAAGAAGCCTGGATGCTGGTGGAAATTGAGAAACTGCTCAAGCGGCAAATCCCGCGTGTCGCCGATACCGGCTATGAGCCTGTTTCACTGAAAGTTATCGATGCGCCTAAAAAGAACGCGCCTAATAAAGATACCGGTAAAAAAGACTTTCGGCATACTAAAAAACCGGCTGCTCGCGGCGCCAAACCAACGGTTCGTGGGGTTAAGCAGCCTGACAGTAAGCGGATCGAATCAAGGGGTAAGGGAAGGTCGGGTTCTAGGGGCAAAGATTAAGGTAGCGGATGATTTTCTGTAACTATTCAGCCATCAATATAATAGAACGCAGATGATGCGGATGAATATGATAACCGCGGATAATTCAAAAAATCTTATTTGATCTTAATTATCAGTGTCATCTGCGTTCCATTTTCCTAACCGCTGAGTAACTATCAAACGGTGTGATTTATTTTTGAACCAGTATCCAAGGTTTTACCACAACAGCCCATACCTCGGCATCTGCCTCAAACCAGTCGGTTGCCTGTTGGTCGGAGACCAGCGCGACCTGATTGCTTTGCATCCATAACGCAACCCGGTCTTTATTGTCGATGGAAAACTGGTAGGCCACATCGACTAAATCCAGGTCTGATGCAATAAATACCGCAGCGCCGGCGGCAAAAAAGCGTTGCAGTTCCTTCCAGGCAATTTGCGATGTTTCCAGATTTACTTTTTCTCTGGCAATGTCGCAACCGTTTGATTCGTCCATTATTTTCTCTTTGTTGTGGATAGGTGGTGTGTTATTTACACATTTGATTAGTGTCGTTATCTGCTCAGCTGTTATTCTATATCGTACAATCATAAACTACTAAATCAAGAGGGATAAATCATGTCGTTTTTTGACTCAATAACAAAAAAAGCCAAGTTGAAAGCTGCCATCAAACAAACAACCGAAGCGCGCAGCAGCGAAGGCGCTAAGGCCGATCAATTATTCAATAGGGTCTATCATGATTATGCCGAGGTCGTCGCTAACGAGCCGTTGATTGCGGAGGCTTTATATAACTGGGGATTGGCTTTACTGCATCAGGCGAGAACCAAGCCGGGCGAGCAGGCGGCCAAGCTTTATCAGGATGCCATTGCCAAATTTTCTTTTTGCCTGACTATTGAACCGGCCTATCTTGGTGCGGCTATCGATGGCGGCGTGGCGTTCATGGAATTGGCGCGGATTAAAGCGGTCGGACTTAATGATGGTTTGTATGCAAGCGCCCAGAGCTATTTTGAAAAAGCCAACGCGATACAGGCCGGATCGGCTTCTTATAATTTGGCCTGTATCTATGGTTTGCGGGGCGATAAAGAGGCCTGCCTGACCGCTCTGGAAATCTCTAAAGGGAAGGGTAGTTTGCCGGCAGCGGTCGACATACGTGAAGATCCCGATCTTAATGGCGTTAAAAATCAGGATTGGTTTGTGGCTTTTATGGAGTCTTTAACTAAAGTTCCGGAAGCTGAGGCTAAAACGGATGAGGCAGTTGTTGAAGCCGTTGCCGATGTTGCGCCCGCTGATGTGAAACCTGACGTTGCGGTTAACAATGACGCTGTCGCCGTGAACGCATTTAAGGCTGCTGTTGAAAGTCCATTGGTAGCCGATGCAGAGTCAGCTGTAAGCGAAAAATGAGCTTGAGGTCGATCAAATTGGGCTGAAAAGACAGTGATCACTGAACCGTGTGGGCGCGAATTTATTCGCGCATTTGGCTGTCACTGCGCGAATAAATTCGCGCCC
>JAURVK010000023.1 GCA_030655535.1 Methylobacter sp.
AGGCGGCAACAAATTCACCGAATTGCCTGAATGGATTGGCAAGCTGACCAATTTGACTGTGTTGGATTTAGGCGGCAACAAATTCACCGAATTGCCAGAATGGATTGGCAAGCCGACCAATTTGACTACGTTGAATTTAGGCGGCAACAAATTCACCGAATTGCCTGAATGGATTGGCAAGCTGACCAATTTGACTGTGTTGGATTTAAGGGTAAACCAACTCACTGAATTGCCTGAATGGATTGGCAAGCTGACTAATTTGACTGAGTTGAATTTAAGTTATAACCCCATCAAATCCCTATCCGCCCAACACAGCCATCTTAGCCCTATCACTAAATTCGACTAAACCCACCCCATGCCCAACACTATTCTAAAACGCCTAGACATCATCAAAAACGCCGTCGCAATGGAGGATGATGAGCTGATTGCCATGCAGGTCGCCAAACTGCAAGATTTGCCGCTGGATGCAAAGGTAACGCAGATTTTGGCACTTATCCGCACTAAGCGTTTCCAGTATGTGATTCAGTTGATTGAGCAGTATAAACACGATAACAGCGGCGTGATGGTGTTTCAAGACCCGCAAATTCAAGGTTTAAAACTGGAATTGAAGCTGTTAGAAAATCGCTTGAATGAGTTGACCGATACCCAAGCAGACTTGGAACGGCAAATTAATGAATTCAATAGCGAGTATATGCAGCGTTTAGGCAGTTTGATTGAAGCTATTTTGAAAAAACGCGCTGAGTTGTTAAGCGATGATCCCGTTGAACAGCAAGAAGCTAAACAGGATTATGAGAACTTTGAACGCAGTTATCAGCAACAAATCAAGGATGCACCGCAGATTTTAACGCCAAAGCTGCAACAGCAACTGAAAGCCGCGTACCGTAAAGCCAGCCGTTTATGTCATCCTGATAAACTCACCGATGATTTTAAAACGCAAGGCACGGAGTTTTTTAAAGCTCTCAGTGAAGCGTATCGCCACCAAGATTTACCGCGTGTTCTGGAGATTTTACACACGCTAGAAACAGGCACGACCTTAAGCACGGTCTCCGATAGCATTTCTGACAAGGCGATTTTACAAAGCAAAATCGCCGCGTTACGGTTACGCATTACTGAATTGGAAGCGGCTGTTATCGCGTTGCAAGCCATTGAAAGCTATGAGTTAATTCAAGAAATTGACGATAAAGAGGCGTATTTTGAGCAGTTGAAAACCCAGCTTGAAGCGGAATATGAATGCTTGGTGCAGGAGCTTGAGCAGTTAAAACCCAAAGCGGATGAGGGCGTTTTTTATGAAAGTCATGGTTCAGAAGTAAGCCAACAAGATTGGGAAACCTATCAAGCCATGCTCAGGGAAGATGACGAGGATGAAAGTTATTGGCAGGATGAGTTTTGATGAAGGAAAAAATCAACGCATTTTTTATACTGTGGGGGATTGTCTTAGTTGTTAATCAAGTTTTTATTTTTCATGGCTGTTTTTCACCGTCTTGTTTATTAGCCGCTTTACCGCATACGGGGATTATTGCTTTCTTTTTAGTTAGGGCGGGTCATAAAAATAATGAACAGCCAGCCGATAAAGCCGATTTATCGAGAACAGAAAAACCGCCGATAAGCGAAAAAATAGTTATTCAGCCGCTACCGATTAAAAAGGTAGTGATTGAGAGCGAAAACGATTTTTTTAAACAAAAAGGCGATAAATATGAAAAGTTTATCGGCAAAAAGTTTGAAGAAAAAGGCGATTTGGTTATTTATAACGGTTTCATTAATGGGTATGCGGATCAAGGCGTTGATATTATCTGTATTTCTATCGCTACAAAAACTATTCATTTAATTCAGTGTAAAAACTGGACGACTATGCGCATGACGCTTGCGCATTTACAAGCGGTTTATCAAAAACTTGAGGATTATAATTTTGATTGTTTTAACCTGTCTGTTGAGGCTATTAATAATCATCAAACCGCTTATGCGGGTAATGTTCGTTTAACGCTGGTTAATACTCAACATAATTTCGCTAAATTTACGGTAAGAAAAACCTTATATCTTGCTTCGGAAAAAGTGGTTGATTTAGAAATTGGACGTTATTTAACGATGATGTCACCGACGATTTTTAAGTACAAAGAGTTGAAAATTGTGATGAAAGTGGGGTAGCGTAATTTTTTATGTATTTTTAATGACCACCGATTTAGATGACCATAGCCGCTACCCTAACGCTAAAGCCACTTCAGGACGACTTAACCAACGTTCGGCTATCGATACAGGCAAGAATAACTGGGGTCAGAGTCCTGTAGGTTGGGCATGCTTTTTATGCCCAACATTACGATGATTCAATATGGCGGCAGATTTTGGATTTGACCATGGACATTCCACCACCGGATACCAAAATGTTGGGCAACGAAAAGCTGTTGCCCAACCTACGCGACTACGCTTGAAATTAACCCCAGCGCCCGGTCAATTTCCTCAAAGGTATTATAAAAATGCGGCGAAAAGCGTATGCCGCCGCCGCGCAAGGCGCAAACCACGCCGTTGTCCTGCAAGTATTTATATAAAACCTCGTTTGCAAGCGTCCGGTGATTAAAGACAACAATGCCGGATTTCAGCCGACTTTGCTTCGCCGACAATAAAACCAGCTGCCTGTTGTTATCAATCGCATCTATTAAATAATCGGACTTTTCTAAAACCTGTGCTTCGACCGCGGCCATGCCGGTTTCCAGCAACAAAGACAAGCTGGCGGACAAAGCATGGATGCCCAGCATATTGGGGCTGCCGCATTCAAAACGACGGGCGGCGGGGTGAACTTCCCAGGGCTGATTTTCGTAATTATGGATGTCTTTCATCATGTGCCAGCCGTATTGGGTCAGTTTCAGCTTGTCTCTGGCCTCGGGCGTGGTGTAGAAAACGCCCAAACCTTCGGGGCCGAACATCCACTTATGACCGTCGGCCATCACAAAATCCGCCTGACAAGCCTGCACATCGAACTGCACCGCGCCCAGACTCTGGATCGCGTCGATGCAAAATAAAATGCCGCGCTGTTTGCAAAACTCGCCGATTCTTGCCAAGTCCATACGCAGTCCCGAGGCGAATTGTATGGAGCTGATGGTCAATAAGCGTGTGTTGCCATCGACCAGGGCAAATAAAGCATCTTCGGGGGGATTTGCGCCGTGCAGATCGGCCTGGCGAAATTCCACGCCCTGATCGGCCAAGGATTCCCACGGCAGTCTGTTGGAGGGGAATTCCTCGTTGCCGGACACGATATTGTCGCCGGCCTGCCACGTCAAACCGTAGGCGACAAAGGACAATGCTTCCGAGGTATTTTTAACCAGCGCAATATCGTCGGCGGAGGGGGCATTCAACAAAGCCTGCAATTGGCTGCGCAGTTCGGCTTCCTTGTTCAGCCAGTCCAGATAAAAGTGCGAACCGTAGCGGGTGTTTTGTTCGGCAAACTTGATCACCGCCGTGCCGGTTCTTTTAGGCCAGGGACCTACGGCGGCATGGTTGAGATAAATTAATTCGTCGGTCAGCGGGAATTCGGGGTGTTTCATAGTATCAAGCAGAGGGCAGTTAATGAAAAAAAGTAGGCTAAGGATACTTCAATAAGGTTTAAACGGTATGCTGATGTTCCTTATCGATGCTTCAAGATATGGAAGCAGTTGTTTTCAGCTTTGGAAGGTTTACATGCCGTTGATAAAGCTTTCGCGATAACTTTGGCATCAACCCGGCTTATGTATTCCGGGGTATTAATCGGTTTGAGGTTTGAGCGCTCAACTTATCGGGATTATTCGGCGATAATACCCGCTTGATTATAATAATAAACAACAGGAAGAAAATTTTATGTCCGCGTGGTTAGCCTCATCCTTTTTATCGAAAGACCGAATTATTGCGAAACCGGGTTTTAACCGTTGGCTGGTGGCTCCGGCCGCATTGGCGGTGCATTTGTGTATCGGTCAGGTTTACGCATTCAGTGTTTTTAATCTGCCGCTGACCAAGGTGCTGGGTGTGACCGAGTCGTTGCCGGATGACTGGAAGCTGACCACCTTGGGTTGGATATTCAGTCTGGCTATCGTGTTTTTAGGGCTGTCGGCTGCATTCGCCGGAAAATGGCTGGAAGAAGTCGGGCCGCGTGTCACCATGTTTTATGCGGCGCTTTGCTTTAGCGGCGGTTTTTTTATTGCGGCGCTCGGCATAGAGCTGCATGCAATCTGGCTGATCTATTTGGGTTATGGCGTGTTGGGCGGTATCGGCTTGGGGCTGGGCTATGTGTCGCCGGTGTCGACGCTGATTAAATGGTTTCCTGATCGGCGCGGCATGGCGACCGGTCTTGCCATTATGGGTTTTGGCGGCGGCGCGATGATTGGCGCGCCGTTAAGTGTGTTTTTAATGAAACATTTTTCGTCGCCGACCTCGGTCGGCGTTGTCGAAACTTTTATGACATTGGGTAGTATTTACCTGGTTTTTATGATGATCGGCGCTTTCAGTATTCGTTTGCCGGAAGAGGGCTGGTTGCCGGTCAATTCTCAGCCGGACATGCGCAAAAGCAAGTTGATCACGGACAAGCATGTGCATGTCGAGCAGGTGCTTAAAACACCGCAGTTTTATCTGCTGTGGCTGGTGTTATGCCTGAATGTGACGGCCGGAATCGGGGTGCTGGGTCAGGCTTCGGCGATGAGCCAGGAGATGTTTAAGGATCAAATCACGCCCGAAAAAGCTGCTGCGTTTGTGGGTATGCTCAGTTTTTTCAACATGGGCGGGCGTTTTTTCTGGTCCACGCTGTCCGATTATCTGGGCAGAAAAAACGTTTATTTCACCTTTTTCATATTGGGCTGCGTGCTTTACTCGATTGTGCCTTATACCGGACGGATGAATAATGTCATGCTGTTCATGGGCTGTTACGCGGTAATTATGAGCATGTACGGCGGCGGTTTTTCAACCATACCGGCCTATCTGGCCGATATTTTCGGCACGAAATACGTCGGAGCCATTCATGGCCGATTGCTGACCGCCTGGGCCACGGCGGGGGTTGCAGGTCCGGTTCTGGTTAATTACCTCAGGGAAAGCCAGATCGCGCAGGGCGTGCCCAAAGCCGATGCCTATAACATGACCATGCAGATTATGGCCGGATTATTGCTGGTGGGATTTTTTTGTAATCTGGCGATCAAGGCGGTCGATGAAAAGCATCATCTCAAGCATGATGAAGTCAATGATGAGTATGATATAGCGTAGCCGGAGTGCAAGCTTTGCTTGCACCGCAGGCGAAGCCTGCACTCCAGAAACCGTTATTTTCGATATTCACGTTTTATTGTTCTAATGCCTGGTTTAGCGGGCTTGCCTGAGAGGTTGTGAAAAATTCGTTTTTAGCATAGATCTAAGAAATAACCGCGAAGAACACGAAGTTTTTAATACATTGAATGAATGCTGTTATTTTTTCCGTGTCCTTCGTGTTCTCTGCGGTAAAACATTTTTTCAGCTCGATTTGGATATGAGTATGATGCTGTGTAGCCGGAGTGCAAGCTTTGCTTGCATTGCAGGCGAAGCCTGCACTCCAGAAACCGTTATTTTCGATATTCACGTTTTATTGTTCTAATGCCTGGTTTAGCGGGCTTGCCTGAGATTCAGGAATTAAAAACCGGAAATAGCGCGCTACACCATCCCCTTAAGCCGATAAAGCAACTCCAAAGCCTGCCTGGGGCTGAGTTCATCAGGGTTCATATCTTCCAGCAAACCGACAGCAGGATGACACTCTTCCGAGGAAAACAAATCCAGCTGGTTAATGCCGATTTCCGCCTGCTGTTCACTATAGGCATGGTCTTCCAGATGCCGCAATTTGGCCTTGGCTTTATCAATCACCGATCGCGGCACACCCGCCAGAGAGGCTACCTGCAAGCCGTAACTTTGGCTGGCCGGGCCGTCTTTGACCGCATGTAAGAAAATGATCTTGTCCCCATGCTCCATCGCATCCAAATGCACGTTATGGATGGTTTTTTGTTCTTCGGGCAGCGTGGTTAATTCAAAATAATGCGTGGCAAACAGCGTAAACGCCTGGGTTTCCTTAGCCAGATAATCGGCACAGGCCCAGGCCAGCGACAAGCCGTCGAAAGTGCTGGTGCCGCGACCGATCTCATCCATTAAGATCAGGCTTTTCGAGGTGGCGTTATGCAGAATATTGGCGGTTTCCGACATTTCCACCATAAAAGTAGAGCGTCCGCTGGACAGGTCGTCGGACGCGCCGATACGGGTGAAAATCTTGTCGATAGGCCCGCAGCTTAAGGTTTTGGCCGGAACATAACAGCCGATATGGGCGATTAATACGATCAGCGCGGCCTGGCGCATGTAAGTCGATTTACCGCCCATGTTCGGGCCGGTGATGACCAGCATCCGGCGCTTGCTGGAAAACGACAAATCGTTGGGTACAAACGGAATGTCCGAAACCTGCTCAACGACCAGATGCCGACCGGCTTCTATCGTTATGCCGGGATTATCGACCAGCGTCGGTTGCGATAAATTCAAGGTCTCGGCGCGTTCGGCAAAGTTGGCCAGCACATCCAGTTCGGCCAAGGCGGCGGCGCACTGTTGCAACGGGATTAAGGATACGCCGATGATGTTCAGCAAGTCTTCGTACAAGGCTTTTTCAAAGGACAGCGATTTTTCCTTGGCGCTGAGCACCTTGTCTTCAAACGATTTCAGTTCCTCGGTAATGTAACGTTCGGCGCCTTTTAAGGTCTGCTTGCGGGTGTAGTGCGCCGGGACTTTTTCCGCATGCAGGTTGGAAATCTCAATATAGTAACCATGTACCCGGTTGTATTTAACCTTCAGCGTGCTGATGCCTGTGGCCGCTTTTTCGCGGTTTTCCATATCAAGCAGGAACTGATCGGCGTTCTGACTCAAGTTGCGCAACTCGTCCAGTTCCTGATGGTAGCCGGGCGCAATCACGCCGCCGTCGCGGATCAGCACCGGCGGATTGTCGATGATCGCCGATTGCAGCAGCTTTAACATCTCTGGTTGTTCGCCGATCTGCCCGCATAAAGCTGCAAGTTGTGGGTTGTCGCCGCCGGAAAGCGCCTGCTGCAATGCGGGCAGAACCGCCAGGGTATTGCGCAACACCAGCAAGTCTCTGGGACGCGCCGATTTTAACGCGATGCGGGAGCTGATTCGTTCAATATCGCCCACTTGCCGCAGATGGTTTTGAATCTCGCGATACAACAATACATTCAGCAGGGTGTCGATACAGGCATAGCGGTTGTTCAAAATGTCGTGGTCGCGCAGCGGCCGGTTGATCCAGCGCCGTAAACAGCGGCTGCCCATCGCGGTGGCGGTTTTATCCAGCACCCCGAACAGCGTGTATTGCAGCTGCCCGGAAGGGTGAAAATCCAGCTCCAGATTACGGCGGCTGGCCGCATCCAGCAAAATGCTGTCGTCGCTGTTTTCGGTGCGTATGCCCTGAATATGCGGCAGCGCGCTTTGCTGGGTGTCTTTAACATATTGCAGCAAACCGCCCGCAGCAGCGACCGCGGCGGGCATGTTTTCGCAGCCGTAGCCTTTCAAATCAAGGGTGTTGAATTGCTTTAACACCAGTAGCCGTGCGCTTTCCGCTTCAAAATGCCAGGGCGGTCTTCTGCACAAACCGCTGTGCTGCTTTAAGCCGGCAGGCAACGGCCAGTCTTCGCTGAACAGCAGTTCGGCAGGGTTAAGGCGGCCGATTTCGCTCAATAGCTGATCGATGGATTCAACCTGTTGCAGCACAAAACGGCCGCTGGTTAAATCCAGGCTGGCGATGCCGTGTTGCGAGTTTGGGAACGAACACACCGCGACCAGCAGGTTATCTTTTCGGTCTTCGAGCAAGGCTTCGTCGGTGACCGTGCCCGGGGTGACGATGCGCACTACCTTGCGTTCGACAGGTCCCTTGGACGTTGCCGGATCGCCGATTTGTTCGCATAGCGCGACCGATTCGCCATATTTTAACAGCTTGGCAAGATAGCCTTCAGCCGCGTGATGAGGAATTCCCGCCATAGGAATCGGCAAGCCCGCCGATTGCCCCCGGCTGGTCAGCGTAATATCCAGCAGTTGCGAGGCTTTTTTGGCGTCATCGAAAAACAGTTCGTAAAAGTCTCCCATACGGTAGAACAACAGGGTATCGGGGTAATCTGACTTGATGCGTAAAAATTGTTGCATCATCGGCGTGTGCTGGTCGGTGGTTTTTTGTTTTATACTCATCGGCCTATTTTATCCGAAGTCGCGCGAGGTCACATCATGGAGTCCGAATTATTTAAACTGGCAGAACAGCTGGGCCGTTTATTAAAGGCTAGCGGCAAAACCATAGCCACAGCCGAATCCTGCACCGGCGGCTGGATCGCCCAAGCGATTACCGACGTGCCGGGTAGCTCAGCCTGGTTTGACCGGGGTTTTGTCACCTACAGCAAT
Organism: Methylobacter sp.; assembly: GCA_030655535.1. Lineage (GTDB taxonomy): Bacteria > Pseudomonadota > Gammaproteobacteria > Methylococcales > Methylomonadaceae > Methylobacter_A. The sequence goes on from JAURVK010000023.1 coordinate 8,407, forward strand.
GCCGCCAAAGTGCAAATGCTGGGCATCAGTGTGCAAATATTGGAAGACTCGGGTGCTGTGAGTGCCGAAGCTGCAACGGAAATGGCGGCGGGTGCCCTGACGCACAGCAATGCCGATATTGCGGTTGCGGTGACCGGCATAGCCGGGCCCGATGGCGGAACTCAGGAGAAACCGGTCGGCACTGTATTTATCGCATGGGCGCATAAAAACGGAGCAGCCAAGGTAGTCAAAAAGCAATTTTCAGGAAACCGGCGGCAAATAAGAGCGCAAACGGTGAAAAGCGCTATCGAGGGGATGTGGTTGTTTTATTAAGCATGGGAATGTCGATTAGAAAAAATCATCAGCGGCCACCGAAAGGTTGATTTACAATCATCGCAACTAGTCTTTTTTTTTTCAATTGGTTAAAAATATCGTTTAAGGGCGGCTTAAGCGACTAATGAGAAGTTATCTGATTATTAACTAACCCTACGTTGCCATTTATCTTTAAAATTGTTTTGTTATTAACACAGGATCTTCCAGAAATGATACTACCGACAACCCCATTACAAGCTGCTTGGAATTGGAGCTTATCTTCCCTTTATAAACAAAACCGGGTAAAAAAAATAAGTGACTCAGAAAGTAGCACACACTATCCCATCAAATTGTTACGTTACTGGTTCATGTATCACTTAATTAAAGAAGAACAAGTTCGACTGGGGCGACCTCTGCGCGTCTGTGAAATTGGTGTGGATAGAGGACAGATGCGCCGTTACATGCAGGATGCGGGATTTACTGATATTGCTTGCTGGGAGGCAGTAGACTATAAATTGCAACCAGAACTCATGGAGTCCGGCTATACCAAACAGATACAAGCGAATGTTGACTTGCCTGATTTCAATTTGGCAGAAAAATACGATGTCATTATCGTACTGCATCTATTGGAACACTTATTTAAGCCCGAACAATTGGTTGCAAAACTTTCACCCGCATTGGTTTCGAGTGGCGTTTTAATCGGCGGCTTTCCGACTGTTCCGCAGCTACTACAAGCCTATCGACAAAAAAAAATTCGTCTGACTGCCGCCAATTTTGGGCATGTCAGCACGTTTTCACCGCAACGTGTGAAAAATATGGCGAAAAGTTGCGGACTAAGTCTGGACTTTCTTTCAGGAACTTACTTTCTACGTAAGCGAAATTTTTCTTTGGAAAACTTTAAAGGCTGGGTACGCTTAAACTTATTTTGGGGGATGCTTTTCCCTGCACTCGGCGCCGAAATTTACTGGTTAATGCGTAAGTAATCATCTTTTTTCAACGCGGTAGGATGAGTAGACCCCATGCATAAGTGGGGGCTGCTACCTCCTACCGAGCTTGTCTTGATCCCGTTAACCGATCAAACAACGCATGCATCAGCAATGCGCCGAGTATCAGTAAGGTGCCTGTTACTATTTTGACGGTCAGCGGTTCATGATTAACGGCATGGCCTAATAACAGGGCCATTACCGGCGAAACCAGGGTAACCAGTGCAACTTTGGAAGCGCTCTGTTTGAGCAGTAAATAGTAATAAAGCACAAAGCCGAATGTCGTGGCTATTGCGCCCAGATAGACAATGGCGGCCAGACTGACCGGCGATATTTCAGTCGGCCAATGCCCGTCAAATACCGTCCAGGTAATCAGGTAAAGCGGTAGGGACAACAACAGTCCGCCTGTTACCTGGGATAAAGCCGGTATTTTTGCATCAATGCGTTTGACCCAAACCGAACTGACGGCCTGCAAAAATGTCGATACCAGTACGCCGATGATACCCAGCACTGCGGCATGACCTATTTGCAATGCCGAGCCGAACAGTGTCCACAAACCGCTAATGCCCAGAACATACGCCAGCAGGTTGCCAATCGTTAAGCTCCGTTCTCCTAACCAGATTGCCGCCAATAAAGCCGTCATCAGCGGCAAAAGACCGAATAGCACCGAAATCCAGCCGGAAGGGATAAACTGCGCCGCCCAATAAACTGCCAGCATTGAGGCGTAGATTTGCACGGCCACAGCCAGGTAAGTCTCCAGTGCCTTGCGATGCCAGAGTAGGCGTTGTTTCGATAGACCCAGCACCAATAAAATGCAGACTGTACCGATCGCCATCCGGCCGGTCACCGCGAACAGAAACCCCGGCCCTTCGCCGCTCCATTTGATAGCCAGCGGTGTCGTTGCCCAAAGTAGAATAATACTGATGTAGGCCAGATAGATGCGCATTATTTTGAAGCGGGTGGGACAGGGTTGAATAAAAAAGAACCATTTATTTGCCTTATCCCCATCCGACACAAGCATCTATGGTGTAGAGCAGGGCATGATGGCGGTCGGCCAGTCGCCAATGGATAACTTACTTGACCGGCGCTAATTCAAAAATAATCAATTCTGCCGCATCGTCGCCGACGTTTTCTACCGACATCCGATCGCCGGTTTCCCAAAAAACTTCACCGGCAGAATAGGTGTTGGCTTTGCCGTGCTCGACGACTTTTAATGTGCCCTTGACCACATAACGAGGTCCCGGCCCTTGATGGGTATGCCAAGGTGTTTTAAAGCCCAATGGAAACGCGACCCGTATCATTTTGGCGTTAATGTTCGGGCTGGGAAGTTCCAGTTTTTTTTCTAATAGCACGGTTCTATCCAGGCCGGTTTTCTGTTGGGCTGAAACAGTTGGTATGATGCCAAGAGAGAGCGCTGCGAGCGTTGCCAGCATAAATCCTGTCGATTTGATGGTTGGTATTTTTAACATGTGTCGGCCTCACGATTTTCTGTTTTAGGGGGATAAGCTGTTAGTTTTTTAACAGCCGTTTAAATGGTAAGTATACGCTACCGTCTTTTTCCTAATGGCAGAAATTCTACAAATGCACACACAATATGTGCAACCTGATAGCGCTTTGACCGACTTGCCGAATTATAGAGATGATATGATTGCAACTCTGGATTTTTTAATGACCGGCATTTAAAACACAACATCGACTCGACCATGAATACTGACAACATCACTCAAGTAAAAAATTACCTGCTTAACCTGCAAGACCAAATCTGTGCGGCGCTCGAATCGGTAGAGCCTGAAGCCCGGTTTATTGAGGATCTTTGGGACAGGGTTGAAGGCGGCGGGGGCAGAACACGGGTATTGGCTAACGGCCGGGTTATCGAACAGGGCGGCGTTAATTTTTCGCATGTCTCCGGTTTTAAGCTGCCGCCTTCGGCAACGGCTAAACGTCCGGAACTTGCCGATCGGCAATTTCAGGCGATGGGTGTGTCGCTGGTTATCCATCCCAACAACCCTTATGTGCCGACATCTCACGCCAATGTGCGGTTTTTAATCGCGGAAAAACCGGGCGAACCGACTATCTGGTGGTTCGGCGGCGGCTTTGATTTGACGCCGTTTTATGCCTTTAAAGAGGACGTGCTGCATTGGCATCAGACCGCCCGCGCCGCTTGCCTGTCTTTCGGCGATGATATTTATCCGATGTATAAAAAATGGTGCGACGAGTATTTTTTTCTCAAACACCGGAATGAAACCCGTGGTGTCGGCGGGTTGTTTTTTGATGATTTAAACGAGTGGGGTTTTGAGCAGTCTTTCGCTTTTATGCAAAGCGTGGGCAATCATTATATTGAGGCGTATTTACCTATCATTCAAAAACGCAAGGACACGCCTTACGGCGACAGGGAGCGCGATTTCCAGCTTTATCGCCGTGGCCGTTATGTTGAATTCAATCTGGTTTATGATCGCGGTACCTTGTTCGGCCTGCAATCCGGCGGACGTACCGAATCGATTTTAATGTCGATGCCGCCGTTAGCGCAGTGGAAATACAACTGGCAACCTGAGCCGGGCAGTGCGGAAGCTATGCTTTATGACGGCTATTTAAAGCCGCAAAACTGGTTGGGTGATTGAGGTAATTTGTCCACGAAAAGCACGAAAGCCACGAAAAAAATAACAGAAAGCATCGTGATATGGAAATTTTCGTGCTTTTCGTGTCTTTCGTGGACGATTCTTTTGATGAATGTATTGTATTGGAGAGTAAGGCTTGCCTGCGACTACATTGAAACCTATAATCGAACATTTTTTTAATGGGCGGCGGTCTCGCGGCCTATTTATTCCTCAATTATAAATAGAAGCAATGACTAGCCACATTATGCCAACTTATGGGCGCTTACCGATTACTTTCGAACGGGGCGAGGGTGCCTGGTTGTTCGATCAAAATAATAATCGCTACCTGGATGCGCTATCCGGCATAGCGGTGTGTAGTTTGGGTCATGCTCATCCGGCCGTGCATCAAGCCATCTGCAAACAAAGCGAAAAGCTGCTGCATACCTCAAATCTATACGGTATCGCCGTTCAAGAGCAACTGGCCGATCGGTTGACCGAAAAAAGCGGCATGGATAACGTGTTTTTTTGCAATTCCGGCGCCGAAGCTAATGAAGCGGCGATCAAGTTGGCGCGCAAATACGGTCACCAGCAAGGCATAGAAAATCCGGCGATTATCGTCATGGAAAAAAGCTTTCATGGACGTACGCTGGCAACGCTGAGCGCTACCGGCAACGCTAAAATACAGCAAGGCTTTGCGCCGCTGGTTGAAGGCTTTGTTCGCGTACCTTACAACGACATTAACGCAATCAAGCAAGCTGTTGAGCAGCATAACAATGTCGTCGCCGTTTTGGTTGAACCTATTCAGGGGGAGGGCGGCGTCAATATTCCCGCTGCCGATTATCTTAATCAAATCCGCAGCTTGTGCGATAAGCATAACTTGCTGATGATGCTGGATGAAATCCAGACCGGTATGGGCCGTACCGGCAAGTTTCTGGCTTTTCAGCACAACGATATATTGCCCGATGTGTGCACTCTGGCTAAAGCGTTGGGCAACGGCGTGCCGATCGGCGCCTGCCTTGCCCGAGGCAAGGCGGCCACGGTATTAACTGCGGGCAATCACGGCTCAACCTTCGGCGGCAATCCCTTAGCCTGTAGTGCGGCTTTGGCGGTATTGGCGACATTGGATGCTGAAAACCTGATCGAACAGGCCGCGCAAAAAGGCGATGCGATCAGCGCGGCGCTTAAAGAACGCTTGCTTGGCAATGCACATGTCGTCGATATTCGTCACAAAGGCATGATGATCGGCATCGAACTCGACCGTCCATGTACTGAATTGGTGCAAGCGGCGTTGCAAAATAATTTATTGATTAATGTAACCGCTGAAAAAACCATTCGTTTGCTGCCGCCATTCATTATTAATGACCAACAAATGACTCAACTCGTAGAAACTTTATCGACGCTTATTATTAAGGTGAAAGATTCAAGGTAAAAGATGAAAGGAAAATCAATCTCCTTAAGCCGCCTTGAACCTTGAACCTTGAACCTTGAACCTTTTCCATGAATCCTAGACATTTCATCAGCCTGCTTGATTTATCCGGCGACGAATTTCGTCGCTTGATCAACAGAGGCATCGTTCTAAAAAATAACCGCGATCCTGATTACCAACCGTTAAAAGGCCAGGTTTTGGCGATGATTTTTGAAAAATCGTCGACGCGCACCCGCATTTCATTTGAATCCGGCATGAGTCACTTCGGCGGCAGCGCATTGTTTTTATCGCCCAGAGATACCCAGCTGGGTCGCGGCGAACCCTTGCAAGACAGTGCCCGGGTTATCTCCAGTATGGTCGACTGCATTATGCTTAGAACCGATAAGCACGAAACGGTGACCACATTCGCACAATATTCAAGCGTTCCTGTGATCAACGGCTTGACCGATTTACAGCACCCTTGCCAATTGCTGGCAGACATGCAGACCTATTTTGAACATCGCGGCGAGATCAAAGGTAAAACGGTTACCTGGATCGGCGACGGCAATAATATGTGTCATTCTTATATTCATGCGGCAATGGTGCTGGACTTCAATTTGAATATCGCCTGCCCGGATGCTTACCAGCCGTTAAAAGACATAGTTGAGGCTGGGGGTGATCGAGTCAGGTTCTTTGATACGCCGTTGGCAGCAGCCCAAAATTCAGATCTTATCGTCACCGATGTCTGGGCCAGCATGGGGCAGGAAGAAGAGCAAAAACAACGCGAATTGGCTTTTAAAGATTATCAGGTCAACGCCGACGTGATGAAAGCTGCACATAGTGATGCCTTGTTTATGCACTGTTTGCCCGCTCATCGAGGCGAGGAGGTCAGTGCCGAAGTGATTGACGGCCCTCAAAGCGTTATTTTCGATGAAGCTGAAAATCGCCTGCATGCGCAAAAATCGCTATTGGAATTTCTCCTGTGCAAAAAAGCACGTTAGAATTGACCATAGTTGCATCGGTTTTCTACCGATTGCGACACTTTATCTAATAAATGTAGAGCGGCTTTAGCCGCGATTATCGCGGCTAAAGCCGCTCCTACAAGTCCATGGCAGTCAATAAACGATTAACAATAGAGATTCAAGTGAAAAAAATACTCAGCTCGTTTTTTATCCTACTGGTAACTTTTGGTTCAGCACAGGCTAAAACTGTTTATGTTACCGATACTTTGAATTTGTCACTCAGGAGCGAAGCAAATAATAAAAGCAAAGTTGTAAAATTGCTCCCGACCGGCACCCCGCTTACGGTAATAGAAGAAAACAACAGCACCGGGTTTTATCATGTTCGTATGAATGACGGCACAGAAGGCTACATGCCAATCCGCAATACCATGAAGGAGCCACCCAGCCGCTCTCAACTGGATATTGTCAGCAAAGATTTGGCGGCGATGCAGTCCGAAAATGCCACGCTTAAGGCTGAGTTATCTACAATAAAAGAGTCCATTACTCCGGGAACGTCTCTTGAGAAATCCTTGGAAATAGAGAGGGATCAGTTAAGCAGGGAACTCAGCGAATTGAATAAAACCGCTGCCAGTGCTGTGGAACTAAAAAACCAGCGTGATGAACTTCAAGAACGCGTAGTGAATGTTGAGCGGGAATTACAGCAATTCAGGCTTGAAAATCATGCGTTGCAAGATACAGCCAACCAAGATTGGTTTTTGTACGGCGGCATACTCGCCCTTATCGGTGTTATTTTGGGCTTTATTTTACCTAAACTCAGCTGGCGCCGTAGCAGAACCAGCAGCTGGGATACGTTTTAAATCAGGTGAAAGGTTCAAGGTTCAAGGTTCAAAAAGCCTCGATCCCTGAATCTTTCCCTTTCACCTTGAACCTTTCACCTTGAACCTTATATTATGAGTGACAAAAATACCCGCACATTTTCTTCTTTAGTCGTTGACGGCATGGAGCGCGCCCCGAGTCGCGCGATGTTGCGTGCCGTCGGTTTTAACAATGAAGACTTCAACAAGCCGCAAATAGGCATTGCTTCCACTTGGAGCATGGTCACGCCTTGTAACATGCATATCAACAAGCTGGCCGATGCGGCAGCGGTTGGGGTTAACAATGCCGACGGTAAAGCTGTCATTTTTAATACCATCACCATTTCCGACGGCATTTCGATGGGCACCGAGGGCATGAAATACTCGCTGGTATCCCGCGAAGTGATTGCCGACTCGATTGAAACCGTGGTCGGTTGCCAAGGCTTTGACGGTATCGTTGCGATCGGCGGCTGCGACAAAAACATGCCCGGCTGCATGATTGCTTTAGCACGTTTAAACCGCCCGGCTGTGTTTGTTTACGGCGGCACCATCATGCCCGGTTGCCATAAAGACAAAAAACTGGACGTGGTTTCCGTATTCGAAGCGGTCGGCGCCAGAGCCAACAACTTGATCGATGATGCCGAACTGGCCGAAATTGAAGCCAAAGCCATTCCGGGCGCGGGTTCCTGCGGCGGCATGTACACCGCCAACACTATGGCCTCAGCCATTGAAGCATTGGGCATGAGCTTGCCGAACAGCTCCGCTCAGGCCGCCATTTCAAACGACAAACGCCTGGATTGCGAACGTGCCGGCGCTGCCGTTTTGGAACTGTTGAAAAAAGACATCAAGCCCCGCGACATCATGACCAAAGCCGCGTTTGAGAATGCCATTACCGTCGTCATTGCACTCGGCGGCTCGACCAATGCGGTATTACACATCGTGGCGATGGCAAATACAACTGGTGTGGATATTACCCTGGACGACTTCACCCGCATTGGTAAACAGGTACCGATGCTTGCCGACTTAAGGCCCAGCGGCCGCTATCTGATGACCGAACTGATCGAAATCGGCGGCATTCAACCGTTGATGAAAATCCTGCTGGACAAAGGCTTACTGCACGGCGACTGTTTAACCGTTACCGGCCTTACGCTGGCTGAAAATCTGGCCGACGTCAAACCGTATCCGGCTGGACAGGATATAATTCATTCCCTGGACAATCCGATCAAAAAAGACAGTCATTTGGTCATTCTTTACGGCAATCTGGCCACTGGCGGCGCTGTTGCCAAAATCACCGGCAAGGAAGGCCTCCATTTTACCGGCAAAGTCAAGGTGTTTGACGCCGAAGAACAGGCATTGCAAAGCATACTTAACGGCGACATCGTCAAAGGCGATGTGATTGTTATTCGCTACGAAGGCCCTAAAGGCGGCCCCGGCATGCGGGAAATGCTCTCCCCGACTTCAGCGGTAATGGGCTTGGGCTTGGGCAAAGAAGTGGCATTGATTACCGATGGCCGGTTTTCCGGCGGCACCCACGGTTTCGTAGTCGGGCACATCACGCCTGAAGCCTATGTCGGCGGCGCACTGGCAATCGTCGAGAACGGCGATACCATCACCATAGACGCAGAAACCAACGAACTGAAACTGCATGTCAATGAACATGAGATTGCCCGTCGCCTTGAGAAATGGACGCAACCCGCGCCGCGCTATACCCGAGGGGTGTTGGCGAAGTATGCCAAGCTGGTGAGTTCGGCTTCATTAGGTGCGGTGACCGATAATTTGGATTGATGCAGGGTACGCTGTGCGTACCTTTTAGACATTTACCACGAAGACACGAAGAAAAGGACTATAGGATGAGTTCGTGCTGGTTCCCAAGCTGGAGCTTGGGAACGAGAACAAGATCATTCCGCACCCACCCCCATCAATGATGCACACCAAAACTGGAGGTGACTTATGAATATAGAAACAATTACCGAACAAGCATTAAAACTTGAGCCAACATCAAGAGCTTATATCGCAGAAATATTGCTGGAAAGTCTGGATTACGAGGAAGACTTCATTGTTTCAGAAGCATGGCGGCAAGAAATACATAAACGTTGTAAAGAAATAGATGCCGATCCTTCGCTATTGATTGATGGCGAACAATTCATGCATGAGTTGAAACAGCGTTATTTATGAAATATTTCCTGCATCCTCAAGCACAAGAGGAAATGGAACAATCGATTATTTTTTATAAAAAACAACAAGCGGGTTTAGAAAAGCGTTTTATTGAAGCGGCGGAAGATGCGATTAATAGAGTTTGCCGAAACCCGTTGCTGTATCGAAAGATAGATGATGATGTCAGAAAATGTCGGCTATTGCATTTTCCTTATGCGATTATTTTTCGACGCAAAGCGCCCCATATAGAAATAATTGCTGTCATGCACTTAAGAAAACTGCCCAATTACTGGCAATCGCGAAAATAGTCCAGTAGGGCGCGCCGCGCGCGCCTTTTTTTGAGGCTTGAGATAACTCTACACTCAACCTTAACCTCTTTGGCGCGCACGGCACGCCCTACGGATGTTGTTATGTCGAATTATCGCCGTGTTTATTTACCGGGTGGGATGTATTTTTTCACGGTGGTTACGCTCCGCAGGCAATGTTTTCTGATTGATGACGATGTTCGGACAGCATTGCGCGAAGGGATTCAATTAGCCCGGAAACGCAAGCCTTTCGACATTATTGCCTGGGTGCAGTTGCCCGATCATTTACATTGCATTTGGCGTTTGCCGCCCGGAGATACCGATTTTTCGTCGCGTTGGAGTATGATTAAGCGGATCGTTACGCAACGTTGCGGGGAGCGTCTGAATCACCCGGAATGGTTGGACGCCCGGCGACGCAAGCGGCAGCAAGGTACGCTTTGGCAACATCGCTTTTGGGATCATTTGATCCGTGATGAAGACGATTTCAACCGACACATGGATTATATTCATTGGAATCCGGTTAAACATGGGTTTGCGGCCAAGGTTGATGATTGGCCGTATTCGAGTTTTCATCGGTTGGTACGAAGCGGGTGGTATGCTGAGAATTGGGGAGAAAATATCGCTTTCGACGGTGGCAACGAATTCGGTGAATAGCTCTTGGCGCGCACGGCAGGCCCTACGGATGTTGGTGAACTCATCGCACTCTTATTAAATAACTATGGAACCACAAAAATCATTCGTCAGCTGGTTTAGGGACTCATCCCCCTACATTCACGCCCACCGCAACAAAACCTTTGTTATTTTCTTTGGTGGCGAAGCGGTGTCGGCTGATGATTTCGATCACCACGTTCACGATTTCGCCTTACTCAACAGCCTAGGCATACGCCTGGTTTTGGTTCACGGCATACGCCCGCAGATCGACCAACGACTTGCCAAGCTGGATGTTCCCGCCCGCTTTCACAAAAACTTGCGCATCACCGACGATGTGGCGCTGCAATGCGTCAAAGAAGCGGCCGGTTTGGTCCGGGTGGAAATTGAAGCGCTGTTATCGATGGGGCTGGCTAACTCGCCGATGGCGGGTGCCAAGATCAAGGTGGCCTCGGGCAATTTTGTGGTCGCCAAACCGATAGGCGTGATTGACGGCATCGATTACGGTCATACCGGCGAAGTTCGCCGCATCGACAGCGCGGCCATTCATCAGCAGCTTGACCAGGACAATGTGGTGTTAATCTCTCCGGTCGGCTATTCGCCGAGCGGAGAAATCTTCAATCTGTCGGCCGAACAGGTCGCCACGGCGGTTTCGATTGCGTTGAAAGCGGAAAAACTGGTTTTATTGACCGAACAAAGTTGCTGCAATCCCGACAACGGCGAACAAATCCAGCAAATGACCACTGCCGAAGCCGATGCTTTCTTGCAGCAATACCCGGACATATCGACCCGCATCAGCTTGCCGCTCAAGGCCGCGATGCAAAGCTGCCAATCCGGCATCGACCGCGTGCATTTGATAAACAGAACCATCGACGGCGCGCTGTTGCTTGAATTGTTCAGCCGTGACGGCATAGGCACGCTGATCAGCTCAACGGCGTTTGAAGAATTGCGCCCGGCGACACTGAACGATATAGGCGGCATTCTGGAGTTGATCAAGCCGCTGGAGCAGCAAGGCAAGTTGGCCAAACGCTCCCGAGAAAAAATTGAAATGGAAATTGCGGACTATATCGTTATCGAACGCGACGGCTTGATCATCGGCTGTACCGCTCTGCATCCGGATCAGCAAAATAGGTTCGGCGCGATTGCCTGTCTCGCCGTGCATCCCGATTATCAGGGCGCGGCCAGAGGCAATCGGATGCTTGAATATGTCTACCGCAGGGCGGCAGAACTCAAGCTTAAAAAATTATTCGTGTTATCTACGCAAACCATGCACTGGTTTATCGAACGGGGATTTTTATCGTCGGCTATTAGCGATCTTCCCGACCAGCTCAAGGCGTTATATAACCCGCAAAGAAACTCTAAAGTCCTTTGTAAAGAAATTGCATAGTCTCTTCTTGTGAACAAGAACCCCGTCTGTCTATCAATTCTGCAATTATCCGACCTGCATATCCTGGCGGCGCCGGAAGATACCATGCTGGGCATTAATACCGAGCATTATTTCCACGCCTGCCTTGAGCAGGCCTTTGCTGCAAAACCTCATTTCGATTTGATTCTGCTCACCGGCGACTTGGCTCAGAATCCTTGTCCTGCAAGCTACCGGCGTATCTTAAGCAGCCTTGAAGCTTATAAAATGCCATGCATCTGCCTGCCCGGCAATCATGACGATTATGAGCTGATGCGGCAGATATTCAATACCGACAGTATTAACTGCCGCAAACAGGTTTTTCTGGATAACTGGCAGCTGATTAGCCTGAACAGCCGGATACCCGGAGAGCCGGGCGGTCGTCTGTTAAATGAGGAATTGGCGTTTCTTGAAAACTGTTTAAGTGAAAACCCAAACTGCTACGCGCTTATCGCAGTCCATCATCATTGTCTGGAGACTGAAAGCCCCTGGATGGATACCATGATCATAGAAAACAGTCGGGAATTATGGGCGATAGTAGACGAATACCCGCAAGTCAAAGCGATAACTACCGGCCATATCCATCAAATATTGGATATAAAGACAGCAAGCCTTCGGGTATTGGGCGTGCCTTCAACCTGCTTTCAATTTGTGCCCGGAAGCACCGAATTCGCAGTAAACGACACGGCTCCGGGTTATCGATTGATAGAGCTTTATGCAGACGGCCGGGTTGAATCCGGGGTGATGCGTTTAGCAGAGCCGTTGGTTGGGCTGCAAACCAATCTGCATGAATATTAACAGCAGGTTCAAGCTAAAAATACCCTACCTCTTGCGCCTTCTGCTTTTCACCGGTTCAATTTCCTTAGCTAAATATCCGGCGGCATTAACCGGGACGGTCTCGGCGGTCAGAATAACACCCAACTCGCTCATCGCTTTTTGATAAACCTTGCGCTTGAAATACACGACATCTTTAAGCGGTTCCCAGTAATCCACCCAACGCCAGTCATCAAATTCCGGCTTGGAACACTGATCGAAACGCACATTGGATTCATGCGTGATTAAACGCAAAATATACCAGATTTGCTTCTGGCCTATGCATAAGGGGAGTGAGTTTTTGCGTATATAGCGCTCAGGTAACTGATACCTCAGCCAATAGCGCGTACGCCCAAGCACCTCGACATGCTGCTGTTGCAGTCCTGTTTCTTCGCACAATTCCCGATACATCGCGGCTTCTGGGTCTTCATTCGGATTAATCCCGCCTTGCGGGAATTGCCATGAGTTTACACCCATTCGTTTTGCCCAAAACACGCGACCCTCGTCATTGCAAAGGATGATTCCGACGTTGGGTCGGTATCCTTTAGAGTCAATCATGTTAAAACCTGTGTTTTTACCTTTCCTAGTTCTTTAATCTTGCTAATGGTAAAATTATAAAAAAAATAGGTCAGTAATTTAAATTAATGACTGCATTGTTCCATAAATAAAGGGCATACGCCATAGGGCACAGCTCTTTTTAATGACTTGAGACAGGATTAACCGTGAGCTTAGCGATTTTTGATTTGGATAATACCCTGATTGCCGACGACAGCGACTACTTATGGGGGCAGTTTCTGGTAGACCAGGGCATCGTGGATAAAGATCACTATGAAAGCGCCAACGCCAAGTTTTACGATGAATACAAGCAAGGCACCTTGGATATTGTCGAGTTTCTCCGTTTTTCGTTAAAACCTTTAGCGGACAATAACCCCGATCAACTCTATCGGTGGCGGGCGCAATTTATAGAACAAGCCATTAAGCCGCTGTTGTTAACGCCTGCGCAACAGCTGATCGACAAACATAGAAACCGGGGCGATACCTTATTGGTTATCACCGCAACCAACCGCTTTGTAACCGAGCCGATAGTCCAACTCTACGGCATTGAAAATTTACTGGCGACCACGCCGGAATTCATCGGCGGCCGGTATACCGGCGGTTTTAGCGGCATTCCTTGCTTTAGGGATGGCAAGGTTAAGTTACTGGAGGCATGGTTAACAGGCTCAAGCGAAACCCTGCAGGACAGCTGGTTTTACAGCGATTCCCATAACGACTTGCCGCTGCTTAAGCTGGTAGACCATCCCGTTGCAGTCGATCCCGATGAAAAACTGGCCGAATTTGCCGATGCGGCTAACTGGCCGATTATCAGCTTGAGAGACGGTCAGTGTCCGACGCATCATTTTCATAAATAGATGGAAGGTGAAAGGTTCAAGGTAAAAGGTGCAAGGGAGTGTGTTTTTAGTCTTTAGCCCTTATCTTTAAACCTTAAAAACCTTTTCTGGTTCCCACGCTCCGGAGACTGTGAAAGTATTATCCAAATCGGGCCGAAAAAATGTTTTACCACAGAGAACACGAAAGACACGGAGAAAAAAACAGCATTAATTCAAGGCATTAAAAACTTCGTGCTCTCCGTGTTCTTCGTGGTTATTTTCTAAATACGAATACTTTCACAGTCTC
>JAURVK010000024.1 GCA_030655535.1 Methylobacter sp.
AGTATTATCCAAATCGAGCTGAAAAAATTATTTACCACAGAGAATACGAAGGACACGGAGAAAATAACAGCATTAATTCAAGGCATTAAAAACTTCGTGCTCTCCGTGTTCTTCGTGGTTATTTTCTAAATACGAATACTTTCACAGTCTCGGGAGCATGGGAACCAGAAAATTTTCGCCTTGAACCTTTTGCCTTGAACCTTAAATTCCCTATTTCTCCAAATAAGTATAAGACGTCAACCCGGCAATCAGTTCCCGCTCATAGTCCTGCCGCTGCCGCTCGCTGAGATCGCTGTTAGCCAGTTTTTCCCGGTAGGCGGTTTTCAAGTCTTCGCTGTTGATATGCACATAATCCAACAGATCATCGACATGCTCGCCTTCATGCAGGTCGTAAAAATGGTAACCCTTATCGTCGAGTTTTATGTTGATGGAATGCGTATCGCCAAACAGGTTGTGCATATCGCCCAATATTTCCTGGTACGCACCGAGCATAAAAAAACCGATCAGATACGGCTGCTTGCTGTCGATTTCATGCACCGGCAAGGTTTTTTCGATATTCTGCCCGTCGATATATTGGTCGATACGGCCATCGGAATCGCAGGTTAAATCCTGGATAACGGCGCGACGCGTGGGCTGCTCGTCCAGCCGGTGGATAGGCATGATCGGGAAAATTTGATCGATACCCCAGATGTCGGGCATCGACTGGAACAGCGAGAAATTGCAAAACACCTTGTCGGCCAGCTTCTCGTTCAGCTCCTTTAATATAGCGGCTTCGCTTTGATTATTAGGGTTCAATTTATCCTGAAGCTGGCGGCACAACAGCGCATAGTTATTCTCGGCTTCGGCCAGTCCGGTAATGCTCAGTTTGTCCTGGGTAAATCGGGTTCTGGCTTCCGATAAATCGAATTGCGCATCGTGATAATGCTCGACCAGATTGTGCGGTTCCGGCAGGGCTTGCAGAGCGGCGTGGTTGGTGTAAACCGATTCGATATCGGTCACATTGGTGATCAATACCGCATGATGTGCGGTCAGCGCACGGCCCGATTCGGTGATGATGTCGGGCTGCGGCACCTGTTTTTCCGCGCAAATATCGGAAAAACTGCGCACGATATTTTGCGCGTATTCATCCAGGCTGTAATTGATCGACGATTCGCGCCGCGAGTGACTGCCGTCGTAATCCACGCCCAAGCCGCCGCCGGCATCGACGACCTTTATCTCGGCGCCCAAACGGTGCAGCTCGACGTAAAACTGCCCGGCTTCTTTCAGCGCTATTTTGATGTCATGGATATTGGCGATTTGCGAACCCATGTGAAAGTGCATCAGTTTCAGCGTATCCAGCAAACCGGTTTGTTTCAAACGGCCGATTAATTGCAGCAGTTCATGGGCATGAAGGCCGAATTTGGATTTTTCGCCGCCGCTGTTTTGCCATTTTCCGGCGCTGATGCTGGACAATCTGACCCTGACGCCCAGTTGCGGCGTAATGTTAAGCCGCGCCGCTTCCTCGATAATCAATTCCAGCTCCAGCGGCTTTTCAATGACCAGATAAAGATTCAGCCCCATTTTCAGGCCGATCAGCGCCAGACGGATGTAAGCCCGGTCTTTGTAGCCGTTGCAGACCACCACGCCCTGCTTGGACAGCGCCATAATTGCCAGCAACTCCGGCTTGCTGCCCGCTTCGAGGCCGATATTGTCGGCCGCCAAAATGGCTTCGACCACCTTGCGCTGCTGATTGACCTTGATCGGGTAAACCGGCGTGTAGCGGCCTTGATAATCGTTATTGACACAGGCTTTTTCAAAGGCGCGGGACAGCTGGGCGACCCGGTCTTTTAAAATATCGGTAAAACGCACCAGCACCGGCAACGACAGCTGTTTGTCGTTTAGCGATTGGGCGATTCCGTATAAATCCAGTTGCACGTCCTGATCGGAACTGGGTTTTACCGAGACATGCCCGTCGGCGTTGATCGAAAAATAGCCCTGCCCCCAGCGGTCTATGGCGTAGGTTTCGGCGGATTGCTTAATCGTCCAGGTTTTGCTTTGATTTAAATTCACTGTTTATTTCCTTTCTTGTAAATGCCTTGGTTTTCCTGATGCCAAAACTCAGTTAATCCAGTTTTCAAGTGCAAGTCCCTCCACACGTTCGAATTCCCGCGCATTACTGGTTACCACAGTGGCGGACAGACTCAGCGCATGGGCGGCAATCAAGGTGTCCAACGGGCCTATTGGCGTACCTTTGGATTCCAGTTGAACCCGAATATCGCCATAACAGGAGGTCGCTTCAGCATCGAAAGGCAGGCATTCGAATTGATACAAAAAGTATTCAAGCTTAATTCGATTAGCTTCTTTCTTGACGCTTTTTGCGATGCCGTATTTCAACTCAGCCAACGTCAGCGAGGAAATAACCACTTGCTCATAAGCCAAGCCATCGATTCTTGCAAGAATGTTTTCATAACCGATTCTGCGATTTAATAAACAAATGCAGATATTGGCATCCAACATAAAAATCATTGAAAGTCTCGTGAATCACTTTCGAGAGGTTGATTTCTTTCCAAAGCTACCGTTTCGTCCACGCTATCCAGCAGGCTTAACAGCTGTTTGGCAGAGTGCTTTAAAGGTAATAATAAAATGCCTTCGCCGACATGTTTGATCGTGACTTCCGTGCCCTCAAAACGAAATGATTTAGGCAATCTGACCGCTTGGCTTTGGCCGTTCTGAAATAACTTTGCTGTTTGCATGATGGGCTCCCGATAAATATATACTGGATATAGATTATATGGCATTCAGGATGAACGGGCTAGGAGGCTGTCGGATTATAGCCCATCAAAATTAGTAACACATTGAAATAATTGAAAACATATTTTCGTGGCGAAAAGAAGCCTAGAATTAATATCATTTAAAATCAATTGGTTATTCCTTTGTAATTTCTAAATCCGACGGTCTCCTAGCTCGGCCTTTTCGATAAAAATTAAAAAGAAGTTACACGAGGAGCAATTCGAGTTTCAATACCTTGAAATTTAAGGAATGCAAAAGAGGGTGTCAGGTCTTGCATTGTGTATGCGCAAGTTTGCCCTCGTTCCTACGCGGCGCGTGGGAACGAGGGGTAATGACGATGTTCCGCAGACACTTGAGTATAACGATGAGGGCGCTATGTGGGAACGGGGGCATAATTTGCGGCAACTGTAACACGGACATTCTAACTTCCATCGGCTGCGATAGCCCAGTCCACCCGACTGTGCCCCAGCAGGGTGCCGGTGGCAAAGGCGAGGTCGATCATGGAAATCTGATAGTCGCCAATGGCGCGGACTTCGCGCAATTGGGCGTCGCCCAGACGGGTCAGGGTTTCCAGTACCTCGGTCATGGTTCTGAGCCCTTCGCGAAATTGTTTCAGTTCCGCGTCGTAGTTAAGTCCGGCGAGCAGCACATTTTGCCGCGCGGCAAGAATGCGTTGCCAGTTCTGCTCCAGTTGATCCAGGGCGTCGTAAATTTCCCGGCGTACGCTGAGTTCCCTCAGTTGCAAGGTCGTGAGCCGCTGTAAGCGTTGCTGTATCGACCGGTCCCGACGCGCACGCCGCAGCTCATTGGTGAGCGGCAATTCGATGCGTAACCCGACCGACCAGTCGGAATAGTTGCCGTCGAGGGTTTGATCGAAAGCGCCGCCGAAAGAAGACGAATCACGCCCTAGCGAGGCATAATTATAGTCCAGCATGAACAGCGGCAGGGTTTGGTTGCTGAGATAATCGATTTTGGTCAGATCGGCGGCAAGTTTCAGTTCCAGCTCTAATAGCTCCAATCGCCCTTGCAGCGCGCGTTGTGCCAATTGTTCGCGGTTGAAGGTGAATTGAACCAGCATCGGCGTGGTTTCCGGGATTAGGACGGTGGGCGTATCCAAATCCATCTCCGGATCGTTCATCATTAATTTGAGCTGACGCTGCCTGAGCTTGAGCGTGGTTTCGCTGACAATCAGTCCTTCCATCCGTTCGGCCACACCGATTTCGGCACGGTTGATTTCTACGGCGGCGGTCAGTCCAGCAGCGACGCGCTTTTTTACCATGACCAGATTGTCCGCCGCGTTCTCGTATTGCTGGCGGCGTACATCCAGTTCGCCCCAGGCGACATAAAGCCCCCAATAGCCGCGTTCGACCGCCGCCAGTACGCGAATAGCCTGTAATCGGGTTTTCACATCGACGGCCTGTTGTTCATAACGAGCGATACGGATACCGGCGACGTTGGCATCAATGCCGCCATCGCGCAGTAAAGGCTGGCTGATGGAGAAACGCAATGCACTAAGGTATTGATCGGAGGCAACGCCTTTAAACTGCCTTTTCTCGTCGAAGGGGACGCTGATCGTCATTTTGGCGCCGGTGCGCAAAGGAATGACAATACCGGCATCCATGTCCAGGAAATCGGTGCGTTGCGGTACCGCCGTCAGTTTGTCGACTTCGCCCTTGAGCAACGACGAGCTTGAATCGGCCGAAGTGAAGGTCACTACATCGAGATTTTGAGCAGGGGTGTTTTTAGTGCCGTATTTGGCGCGGGCAAAGATCAGGTCGTCAAACTTGGCCTGTTCCTCGCTGACCCCGGTGGCGGCAATTTTCGGGTCAATTTGGGCGATTTTTAGATCCAGATTATTTTCCAGTGCCAGAGTGCGCACTTGGCTGATAGATAAGGGCTTGCTGGCTTTGGGCTGAGCTTTGACCACCGGTTCACCGACTGATTTGGCAGACGGCAAGCTGAGGTCGGTCTGGGGGCGGCGCTCCTTAAACTTAGGCAATGCTTGTTCGATAGTGAGCGGCACGGTTTTCGACAGCGGCGCCAGCGACAGCTGTTCATCGCTGTTTAAGCGTTGTTCAACCCGTTGCGCAATTTTCCGCTCAGGCCCGGTATCAAAGTAATAGCTACAGCCGGCGAGCAAGGGCGGCAACAACGCCAGCGACAAGTGGCGCGCGCAGGCGTAGCGGTAGATAGGCAGCAATCGTTTCATCATTGTGTTATTTCAGCTTTTGACGTGCCAAGTCATTGGTGGGTGACTCTTGTGTCATTTGCGGCGGGAAAGCGTTCAGTTGACGCCAGAGTTCATAAGCCATCGTGACCCGATTGAGTAATATCCAGCCATTAACCCGCACGCCCTGACGCAAGAAGCGCCCCGATGGCCAGGGAATATCGTTCGGGTTGGGGACAATCAGCACCCGAAACTTGCCCTGGCCGTCGTCGGTGGAATCGACAAAGGCGACATTACCGCCGAAAGTACCCACGGCCACTTCCGGCCAACCGGCAAACTGCACTGCCGGCCAACCCTCAAATTGCAGGCGGACATGACGATCCGAGGTGATCAGCGCCGCATCGTTGCCGGATACCCACAATTCAACGGCCTTAATGCCGGGATCGGGCACCAAAATCAGCAATGGTTCGCCCTGACGCACAATGTTGCTTTGCGGATTGACCAACAGGCGCAACACACTGCCATCGCGGGGCGCAGTTACCACTTGCGATTGCTGGCGGGAGACATCGATTTCGCTCTTGAGCAGGCTACTTCGGCTGTCTTCCAATTCGCTTTGGATCTTGTTGGCCGAAGCCTCGGCTGAATCGACACGGGCCTGAGCATCGGCGCGAATGCGGCCGATTTCCATCTCGGCGGCGCGCTGTTCGGCCAGCGCCCCGTCCAGTGCGGCTTGGCCGCTGTTCAGGTTGCGCCGGGCGACGATACCGTCGCGTTCGGCAAGCTCAAAATCGCGCTGCGACACTAGGCCATCGGCCAGCAAGCGTTGCAGGCGCTGACTCTGAGTGACGGCAGCATCCAGCGTGGCGCGTGCCGAAGCGATGGTTTCTCCGGCTGAAAGCGCTCGCTGGCGCGCCACATCCAACCGGTATTGGGCGGTGGCAGCCTGTAAATCGCGGGTGGTCATCAGGTTGTCGATTTGTAGCCGGTAGGTACGCAGCTCTTCTTCCTTAGACGCAAGTTTGGCGGCGGCGGCTTCACGCTGTTGATGCAGACGATCAAGCAATTGGGGATCGACATCGGCAATTTCCAGTAAAACATCCCCCGCTTTAACTTTGGCGCCCTCTTTTGCCTGCCATTGCACGATACGCCCGGATACCGGCGATTGTATAGTCTGTTGGCGTTCAATGGGAGAGAAAGCGGTGACGCGTCCGGTGGCGGTGATATTCTGTTGCCACGGTGTTAACAATAAGGCGAGCGGTGTCAACAGAAATAGCCACACGCCGAGCTTTGCCAGCAGACCGATCAGGCGCGGGGTGCGCGCAACGGCCAGGGCGGAAAGATGAGTCTGTAAATCAAACATCAGCATCAGCTCCCAATAGCGGCACCACCTGCTCGCACAGTGCAGCAACGGCTGGCGAGCTGGTCAGCACCAGCAGCGTCCACGGCGCATCGGCGGCAAACAACACCGGAGCGATGCGGTGCCGCGTGTTTTCGTCCATATCATCGAGAATCGTATCCAGAATCAGCAGCGAGGGCTGGCCGACTATGGCGCGCGCCAGCATCAGCAGCAGCGCTTGAGTGGCGGACAGCGGTGCGCCGCCGGCACTGAGCTCGGTATCAAAACCATGTCCGGCGACATCTTGCGGCAGGCCGACGGCATTCAATGCCTGTTTTATGTCGTTCAGGCTCAGTTCTTCCCGGCCAAGGCGCACGTTTTCGAGCAGTGTGTCGCCGATGATTTCTATGCAGCCAACCACGGCAATGCGTCTGCGTAATGCCTCCAAACGCAGATTGCCCAGCTCGACAGTATTGATCTCGATACTGCCTTTTTGCAGCGGGCGCAAGCCGCACAATAGATCGGCCAACACCGTTTTACCGCTGCCGTGGCGACCCAGCACTGCGACCTTGTCGCCCGGCTGAAGCAGGCAATTGAATTGGGAAAATAGCGGTCGTTTTGAGCCAAAGCTAAAGGATAAATCACGGATTGTCAGTGCAGCCGGGTCGGTCATAACGGGCGCAAGACCATGTTCCGGCTCCAGCGGCAAATCCAGGAGGTGGCCGATTTTGTCAGCGCCCGCCATCAGGTCGTAGTAACCTTCCAAATGTTTACCGAACTTGACCAGTGACACCAGTGCCGATGACACGATGAGTTCGGCAGCGACCAATTGCCCGAGCGTCAAATGGCCATCGATGACCAGATAACCGCCGATGGCTAGCAATGCGGTGCTGGCTATTGCATATAAGGCTACGGAACCGATGATTTGCCGCAGCAGTATCTGATAATGGCGGCGTTTGGCTGTCAGATAGGCGAGTGCGAGCTTATCAGTCCGTTTAGCGGCCAGCTCAGGGCCGCCGCTGAATTTGAAGGTCTGCATATTCCCGGCGATGTCCTCCAGCCAAGCGACCAAGGCATATTTGGATATCGATTCATCGATGGAGGTAGCCACACCACCGCGCCCCAACACGAATATGATGGCGCTAATCGACAGCAGCAGGACGACGTCGAAGGCCAACAGGAAAGGGTGGTAAAAAGCCAGCATGATCAAGCCGACGCAGGTCTGAACCGCTGTGCTCAAGCCATCCAGAAGCAGCGCGGAGCCGGCCTTCTGCACCGTCAGTACGTCGAAAAAACGATTTACCAGCTCCACGCCGTGATGATGCTCATAGGCATCCCTGCGAACCCTGGGCAGGCGATAAGCCAAGTCGGCAGCAAGACGCACGAAAATGCGCCGCTGCACGATCTCCACCAGATACGACGTCAGCACATGAACGCCGCCGGCAAAAGTCAGGAAGAAAAACAAGATGACAGACAGCACCAACAAGGGCTGCCCCATACCGCCCATCGTCACTGTGTTGACCAGAGCCTGCACCGTCACCGGTGAAGCTAAAGCCAATAAACCTGAACCCAGCGCCAGTCCCAGTACCAACCATAAATCGGCGTGATCGGCACGCATCAGCTCAATGAGTCGGCGTAATGGCGACAAATGCGCATGCGCATCGTGGCTGACGGCATTCGCCAGCGGCGCCTTGGCTTGCACCAAAAACCAGTCGCCAATCCGTCCAGCAGGCAGTCCCAGCTGTTCCCCTACGGCAGCGGGCTTGATGCGACGCTCTTCAATCACCTCGCCCTGAACCAGAGCCGCCCGCACCCGACCGGCGCTAAAGCCATAGACTACCAACCAGCCGCGCCCATCGGAAAGACGCGCCACCAGCGGCGTTTGTGCCGCAGAGACTTCCGCCGCCGCCGTTGGCGTCAACGCCACGCGATCCATGCGCAAACCGAAGTTGTCGCCGATACCGGGTAGCGCATCCAGGGTGTCGTCAAAATCCAGGTGTATGAGACGTTCCAGTGACTTGACCGGTTTAATCTCTAGCTCTAACAATCCCAGCAAAAAGCCGAGCAGCGTCTGCATGGTTTTCTTTCGTTGTGGGGCTTCTTGAAATTCGGCAGCAACAGGCATGTGAATGGTTAAAGGTTAAAGGTTAAAGGCAATTTATTAACTCGAATAATCTAATCGATGCGTTTCTAATCATCGACACATCTTATCAGATGTTCATGTTATTAATATTTCATTCCTTCGCCTTTCACCCCCGCACGTTTCAGCCGGTCATTGACAGCCTGCCAGGCTTCGGTATCGGGGGGGGATTCGGCCAGTAGCACGCCAAACTCGGCGTCATCAAGCAAGCGCAAAACAGCGTACAGTTTTCTGGCATACTCTGTCGGATCATCGGGCATGAAGAACGGGGTAAGCGCCGGGTTTTCAGATCTTTCTCTGTGTGCAGAGCCTATAAAAATTACCGCCGTCCGTATGCCGGAATGTGCCAATTCATCACTGCGCCTCTTAAGGTCATCTATTGGGTAGACCTCGAATCGCGTTTCCGGCGTGTAATGGGATTTGAGCATACCCGGCGCACGAATGCCGCCTACTGACGCCGACGTGAGGATTTCAGTGCCGAGCACCTCTTGCAGCGCCGACAGCGAAATTGCCCCCGGGCGCAGCAGTCGGGGTTGATCGTCCACCAAGCTAAGAATGGTGGATTCCACGCCCACGCGACAAGGGCCTCCCTCCAAAATAAGATCCACACGGTCACCCAGTTCCGCGCGCACATGTTTTGCCCGGGTAGGGCTTACCCGGCCAAAACGGTTGGCCGATGGCGCGGCGATACCGCCGCCGAATGCCTTTAGCAACGCTAAAGCCACCGGGTGATCAGGGATGCGTATGCCTACTGTTTCTTGTCCGCCGGTCACTGTCAACGGGGCGTGCCGCCGTTTCAGGATCAAGGTTAGCGGCCCCGGCCAGAAATGTTCCGCCAGCCGCCAGCCCGCTTCAGTAATATCTTGCGCCCAAAAATCCAGGTTTTCCGGGCTGTGCAGGTGAATGATCAGCGGGTGGTCTGCCGGGCGTCCCTTAGCCTCAAAGATACGGCGCACCGCTACCGGGTCGCAGGCGTTGGCGCCCAAGCCGTAAACGGTTTCGGTAGGAAACGCCACCAAACCGCCGTTGCGCAGCAATTCGGCAGCGGCATTGATGGTGTTTGATGAGGGCTCTTTCATGTTGCTTTACTCTATCTTTCTTTAATGTCGAAATTAACCCTAGTTCCCACGCAGCGCGTGGGAACGAGAACCCTAAAATTAACCGGTATTCCTCATCCCCGCCGCAATCGCGTTGATACTGCGCAATAATGGCTTCATCCAGAGGCTTTCGGCCTGATTGTCCGGGTCGATTTCCCGCACCCGACGCAATAAAAACACCTGAAGATAATTGAGCGGCCCCAAGTAAGCATCGCGGCGATGCAGCGAACCTGCCAGTGCGGGATTTTCCGCCAGCAGCCGGTCTGCGTTGGCGATTTCCAAAATCCACTCCACGCAACGCTGGTGTTCGCTGGCGATTAAGCCATAAACGCGCTTTCCGGTTTCCGGATCGACGCACAAACCGGCGTATTCCTTGGCGATGCTCATATCCGATTTGCTGAGAGCCATTTGAGCGTTACTCAACAGGTTACGAAAAAACGGCCAGTCCCGGTACATGGCTTGCAATTTTTCCAGACGCTCCGGTTTGCCTGCGCACCAGGTGGAAAGACTCAAGCCGATGCCGTACCAGGCGGGAAACGTCTGCCGCGACTGCGCCCAGGAGAACACCCAACCAATGGCGCGCACCGAGTTTTTTGAGCGATCCCCCTTTTTGCGGTGCGACGGCCGAGAGCCGATGTTGAGTCCGCCGATTTCACCGACCGGCGTGGCTTCGTAGAAATAATCCAGAAATCCGGGGGTGCGCTCGGTCAGTTCGCGGTAACCGTGTTCGCCGATCCGCGCCAGTTCATCCATCACTAATAAATCTTCGGCGCGGTCGCGCTGCACCGGTTGCACCAAACTAACACTGGCCTTGAGCAGGCCGGTTACGCCCATCGTCAATTCATAAATAGCGGTTTCCATGTTGTTGTAGCGGTAAAACAGCACCTCGCCCTGCTCGGTGAACTTGATCTGCCCACGCACAGTATCCGGCGGCTGTGCCAGAATGGCTTCGTGGGTTGGGCCGCCGCCGCGTCCTACCGTACCGCCGCGACCGTGGAACAGGCGGCACTTGAGTCCGCGCTGTTCGGTAATGGCGATAATTTGCCGTTGCGCCCGCGACAGTCCCCAGGACGAAGCCAGAATGCCGCCGTCTTTACAGGAATCGGAATAGCCCAGCATGATCTCCTGGCTATCACCGGAAACCCGCAGCAATTCACGGTAAACCGGCATATCGAACAGGCGGGTGAGCACTTCTTCAATTCGGCTGAGATCATCGATAGTTTCGAACAGCGGACTGACGCCGATATGACAATACCAATGGCCGCCGACACGACCCACCAAGCCGCTTTGCGCCGCCAGCAGCATCACCTCCATGACGTGGCTGGCCGAGTGGGTCATCGAGATTACGTACTTGCCAAAGCAATCCGGGCCGATTTCCCGCCTCATCCGCGCCATCACGGCAAACAGTTCCAGCGTTTCGCGGCTAGCATCAGACAGTCCGGCATCCTCGTAAATCAGTCCGCCCGGGGCGGCGATAGCTTCGCTCAACAGATCAAGGCGTTGATTTTCATCCATACCGTGATAATCCAGACCCAACGCGGTCGCCAAAATATCGGCCACGGCGTCGGTATGCCGGTTTGATTCCTGACGCACGTCCAGTTCCATCAGGTGGAAGCCGAAGGTTTCAGCCAGACGGATTACGTCGCGCAGCTCCAAGTCGGCAATAGCCGCATCGCCGTGCCCGCGCAAGGAAGCGTCGATGACGCGTAAATCGGTCAAAAACGCCGTTAAATTCGGGTAGGCGTGGTGATCCGGCGGTGGCTGTTCGCCGCCTAGGCGTTGTTGAACCTGCATCAGGGTACAGTTCATACGGTATTTCATCAGCGCCAGCTTGTGCCGGTAAGGCTCTTGCAAATAAGGTTTTTCCAGCTCCACTATCGATGCGCCGAGCGCCCTGCGGTCGGCTTCGAGGCTGGCTACAAATTCGGCCGACAGTGTGCAGAAACCATGAGAATGGGACATCTGTCCGTACAACTCGTCCAGACGGCGGATGTGTTCCTGCAAGATAGTCTGCGCTTGCAGGCGCAAGGCCAGCACCGTGGTATCCGGAGTAACGTTGGGATTGCCGTCGCGGTCGCCGCCGATCCAGGAACCGAAGCGCAAAAAACTGGGCACACGAATTTGCAAGGCCGCCTCCTCGCCGTACACGTCGCTAATGGAACGTTCAAAATTGCGGTAAACCCGCGTCGTCGCCTGAAACAACGACAGTGAAAAGTAGAACAATCCGGCATCGATTTCATCCGCCACACACAACTTCCGGGTGCGCACTTCGTCGGTTCTGCACAACAATTGAATCTGGCATTGCAGGCGGTTCAGCAACTCGCGGCGGGAATACCCCTTCAGACGTTTATCGGCCAAAGTATCATGGGTCAAAAATACATTGCGCAAGGCGCTTTTGACGGTACGCCGTTTGGCTTCAGTCGGATGAGCGGTCATCACCGGCAGGTACAACAATTCGTCCAACAATATCTGGAGCTTATCCGCCATTACCCCCGAGGCCTTGAGCGCCAGCAAGGTATCGTGAAAGGAACCGGGCCAATACTGGCCAGCCTGCCGCTGTCTGCGCAATTTCAGATAATAGGATTCCTCCGCGATATTAAGCAGGCTGAAATAGCGGTTGAATACCCGTATCACGTCGCCAATAGCGTCAGGACTCAAGCCATCGACGGTCTCCTGTAGGTGCATTCGTCTCGGCAGGCTGCTATCGCGCAGCAATCCGGTGAACCGGCGTTGCAGCTGCTCGACTGCGGCAGTGACTTCGATCGGCGCCTGAGCTTTCAATACCCGCGTCAGCACCGATCCGAGCAGGCGGATCGAGTGGCGGAGATCTTTGTCGTCGGATGAGGTGGTCATTAACTGGATTCCTTACGGTTAGTCGAAAAAAATTAGGTAAAGGGCGAAAGGCGAAAAAATTTAATCCTCGACACAATCAACTTCCTGATTAGCAAGATGCTTCAACTGGCTCGTAACCATTGAGCAGCAGCGTCGTCGTTCCGGCAGGGATTCACTCCGGGCTGTCCTGCCCGAAGCCCTTCGGGTAAATGCAAATCCGTTCCAGACGGATTTGTGCCGGAATCCAGGCTCCATGGATGGATCGAAGCTTGCCATCCATAGCTCTGGATACCCGCTTCCCGGTGGGTATGACGCGCTTTTTTGGTTTGCTGAAGCCGCTTGCTAATCAAAATCACCTTGGTTTTATTCATGAGGCTTAGCATACCGCTGAAATTTGTTATTGTTAAATAGAATGTTTAGAATAGAAACATCGAAAATTACGATGGTTTTAACAACTATGGAACGTATCAACTATCAGCATTTGTTTTATTTTTGGAACGTGGTGCGCGAGGAAAGCATCACTCGTGCCTGCGAAAAACTGCATTTAGCGCAACCGACCATTAGCGGCCAGCTAGCGGTATTTGAACAAGCGGTCGGGGAAAAGTTGTTTTACAAGAACGGGCGAAAACTGGTGCTGACGGACACCGGCCGCATCGTGTTTCATTATGCGGATGAGATTTTTTCCCTGGGCCGGGAATTGTCCAATACCCTAAAAGGCCGCCCCAGCGGCGGGCCGTTGCGGCTGATTGTCGGGGTGGCGGATGCGTTGCCCAAGCTGGTCGTCTATCGCTTGATCGAACCGGCGTTCCGGTTACCGGAGCCGGTGCAAATCCTCTGTTATGAAGACAAGGCGGAGCGTCTTTTGGCAGAAATATCATTGCAGAACGTCGACCTGGTTTTGTCGGACGCCCCGCTGACGCCGAACAGCGAGGCCAAAGCGTTTAACCACCTGTTAGGCGAGTGCGCCGTTACCGTGTTTGGTACCTCGCAGTTGGCCGCCGTTTATCGTCCTGATTTCCCCCGTTCCCTGACCGGAGCGCCCTTTCTATTGCCGACCGGCAACACTGCGCTGCGGCGCTCGCTGGA
This sequence comes from Methylobacter sp., assembly GCA_030655535.1. Lineage (GTDB taxonomy): Bacteria > Pseudomonadota > Gammaproteobacteria > Methylococcales > Methylomonadaceae > Methylobacter_A. The sequence goes on from JAURVK010000024.1 coordinate 13,428, forward strand.
TCAGTGGTTCGACGCCGAAGGCATCAATCCGAAAATCCAGGCGGAAATCGAGGACAGCGCACTGATTAAGACTTTCGGCAGCGGAGGTGCGGGATTGTTTGTTGCGCCGACCCCGGTAGAGAGCGAAATTCAACGTCAGTACGATGTCGAGATTATCGGCCGGATCGATGCCGTGCAGGAACGCTTCTATGCCATTACCGCACGCCGGAAGCTGAAGCATCCCGCCGTAACCGCCATTTTGGACCATGCCCGCGAAAAGTTGTTTTGATATAAAAACCGTGTTGTAACGACTCATCCAGTTAGAAAAAATGGCACTCGGCACATCGCTACGCTGTTAGTACAGGGTGTTGATTTCAAGGAATGTCATTTATTTTTACCATGAAGAGCATGAAGAATTTGCTGTATTGACTTGCTGCGTTTTCTATAGAGATGATTTTATAAAACAAAACTTTTTAGTCCTTGCTCGACAAGTCGCTCAAGTCTCTTTTCTTCATGTCTTTCATGACAATAAAAACAAGTTATAAACTGGATAAAGGGCCAATAATAGACATTGTTACGCATCGGCACCCTTAGTAAATCGCCATAAATACCGAATTCTACTATAATGCCCAGCCATTCATTGGTTTCTTCAGGAATACATCATGCTAAATCCCTCACAGTGGTTTACCGAGCAAGTCCCGGGGGCTGAATCAGCCTTTTCGTTAAAAATTAAACAAAAGTTGCACGAAGAACAATCCGAGTTTCAACACCTTGAAATCTATGAAACGGAAACCTTCGGTAATTTGATGGTGATCGACGGTTGTACGATGGTATCGACCCGTGACAACTTTTTTTACCATGAAATGATGAGCCATCCGGCTTTGTTCACTCATCCCGAGCCAAAAAAGGTGTGGATTATCGGCGGCGGCGACTGCGGCACGTTAAGAGAAGTGTTAAAGCATTCGTCGGTAGAACAGGCGGTACAGATTGACATTGATGAGCGGGTAACGCGTTTGGCGGAAATTTATTTCCCCGAGTTATGCGAATCCAATAACGACCCCAGAGCCGAGTTGAAATTTATCGACGGCATTAAATGGGTAAAAGATGCCGCGCCGAATTCGGTGGACATTATTATCGTTGACAGCACCGACCCGATTGGCCCGGCTTTAGGTTTATTCAGCGAAGAGTTTTACCGTGACTGTTTTGCCTGTCTCACGGAAAACGGCATGGTCGTACAGCAAAGCGAGTCGGCGCTATTCCACATGAAGCTGATCGGCGAAATGCGCGACGCGATGAGCGCGTCCGGTTTTAAAAATTTGCAGACTTTATTCTTTCCGCAATGTTTGTATCCTTCCGGTTGGTGGAGCGCAACGATTGCCGGCAAAGGCGATTTGAGCCAGTTCAGGGAACAAGACTGTGCGAACAAGCCGTTCGATACCACTTACTACAACGTCGATATACACAAAGCAGCTTTGGCTCAGCCTGAGTTTTTTAAAAAAGCGTTTGGTTTATAAGCAGGTTGGGTTGCATCTTTTCGCAACCACACGAATGTGTTACCGTAAAAGCCGTTAACAAATTTTGTGGGAGCAATGTGGGAGCGACGCCCTCGTCGCGATATCGCGACGAGGGCGTCGCTCCCACATTGCTCCCACAAAATTTGTTAACGGCTTTTACGGTAACACATTCGTGTGGTTGCGAAAAGATGCAACCCAACCTGCTTATAAACCAAACGCTTTTTTAAAAAACTCAGGCTGAGCCAAAGCTGCTTTGTGTATATCGACGTTGTAGTAAGTGGTATCGAACGGCTTGTTCGCACAGTCTTGTTCCCTGAACTGGCTCAAATCGCCTTTGCCGGCAATCGTTGCGCTCCACCAACCGGAAGGATACAAACATTGCGGAAAGAATAAAGTCTGCAAATTTTTAAAACCGGACGCGCTCATCGCGTCGCGCATTTCGCCGATCAGCTTCATGTGGAATAGCGCCGACTCGCTTTGCTGTACGACCATGCCGTTTTCCGTGAGACAGGCAAAACAGTCACGGTAAAACTCTTCGCTGAATAAACCTAAAGCCGGGCCAATCGGGTCGGTGCTGTCAACGATAATAATGTCCACCGAATTCGGCGCGGCATCTTTTACCCATTTAATGCCGTCGATAAATTTCAACTCGGCTCTGGGGTCGTTATTGGATTCGCATAACTCGGGGAAATAAATTTCCGCCAAACGCGTTACCCGCTCATCAATGTCAATCTGTACCGCCTGTTCTACCGACGAATGCTTTAACACTTCTCTTAACGTGCCGCAGTCGCCGCCGCCGATAATCCACACCTTTTTTGGCTCGGGATGAGTGAACAAAGCCGGATGGCTCATCATTTCATGGTAAAAAAAGTTGTCACGGGTCGATACCATCGTACAACCGTCGATCACCATCAAATTACCGAAGGTTTCCGTTTCATAGATTTCAAGGTGTTGAAACTCGGATTGTTCTTCGTGCAACTTTTGTTTAATTTTTAACGAAAAGGCTGATTCAGCCCCCGGGACTTGCTCGGTAAACCACTGTGAGGGATTTAGCATGATGTATTCCTGAAGAAACCAATGAATGGCTGGGCATTATAGTAGAATTCGGTATTTATGGCGATTTACTAAGGGTGCCGATGCGTAACAATGTCTATTATTGGCCCTTTATCCAGTTTATAACTTGTTTTTATTGTCATGAAAGACATGAAGAAAAGAGACTTGAGCGACTTGTCGAGCAAGGACTAAAAAGTTTTGTTTTATAAAATCATCTCTATAGAAAACGCAGCAAGTCAATACAGCAAATTCTTCATGCTCTTCATGGTAAAAATAAATGACATTCCTTGAAATCAACACCCTGTACTAACAGCGTAGCGATGTGCCGAGTGCCATTTTTTCTAACTGGATGAGTCGTTACAACACGGTTTTTATATCAAAACAACTTTTCGCGGGCATGGTCCAAAATGGCGGTTACGGCGGGATGCTTCAGCTTCCGGCGTGCGGTAATGGCATAGAAGCGTTCCTGCACGGCATCGATCCGGCCGATAATCTCGACATCGTACTGACGTTGAATTTCGCTCTCTACCGGGGTCGGCGCAACAAACAATCCCGCACCTCCGCTGCCGAAAGTCTTAATCAGTGCGCTGTCCTCGATTTCCGCCTGGATTTTCGGATTGATGCCTTCGGCGTCGAACCACTGATCCAGCGAGCGCCGCAGCGCAGTGTTGCCGGTCGGCAATAGAAAGGGCGCTCCGGTCAGGGAACGGGGGAAATCAGGACGATAAACGGCGGCCAACTGCGAGGTACCAAACACGGTAACGGCGCACTCGCCTAACAGGTGGTTAAACGCTTTGGCCTCGCTGTTCGGCGTCAGCGGGGCGTCCGACAAAACCAGGTCGACGTTCTGCAATGATATTTCTGCCAAAAGACGCTCCGCCTTGTCTTCATAACAGAGGATTTGCACCGGCTCCGGTAACCGGAACGCCGGTTCGATCAAGCGATAGACGACCAGCTTGGGCAACGCATCCGCCACCCCGACAATCAGCCGCAACGGCCCGCCGCTGGGGCGGCCTTTTAGGGTATTGGACAATTCCCGGCCCAGGGAAAAAATCTCATCCGCATAATGAAACACGATGCGGCCGGTGTCCGTCAGCACCAGTTTTCGCCCGTTCTTGTAAAACAACTTTTCCCCGACCGCTTGTTCAAATACCGCTAGCTGGCCGCTAATGGTCGGTTGCGCTAAATGCAGTTTTTCGCAGGCACGAGTGATGCTTTCCTCGCGCACCACGTTCCAAAAATAAAACAAATGCTGATAGTTGATACGTTCCATAGTTGTTAAAACCATCGTAATTTTCGATGTTTCTATTCTAAACATTCTATTTAACAATAACAAATTTCAGCGGTATGCTAAGCCTCATGAATAAAACCAAGGTGATTTTGATTAGCAAGCGGCTTCAGCAAACCAAAAAAGCGCGTCATACCCACCGGGAAGCGGGTATCCAGAGCTATGGATGGCAAGCTTCGATCCATCCATGGAGCCTGGATTCCGGCACAAATCCGTCTGGAACGGATTTGCATTTACCCGAAGGGCTTCGGGCAGGACAGCCCGGAGTGAATCCCTGCCGGAACGACGACGCTGCTGCTCAATGGTTACGAGCCAGTTGAAGCATCTTGCTAATCAGGAAGTTGATTGTGTCGAGGATTAAATTTTTTCGCCTTTCGCCCTTTACCTAATTTTTTTCGACTAACCGTAAGGAATCCAGTTAATGACCACCTCATCCGACGACAAAGATCTCCGCCACTCGATCCGCCTGCTCGGATCGGTGCTGACGCGGGTATTGAAAGCTCAGGCGCCGATCGAAGTCACTGCCGCAGTCGAGCAGCTGCAACGCCGGTTCACCGGATTGCTGCGCGATAGCAGCCTGCCGAGACGAATGCACCTACAGGAGACCGTCGATGGCTTGAGTCCTGACGCTATTGGCGACGTGATACGGGTATTCAACCGCTATTTCAGCCTGCTTAATATCGCGGAGGAATCCTATTATCTGAAATTGCGCAGACAGCGGCAGGCTGGCCAGTATTGGCCCGGTTCCTTTCACGATACCTTGCTGGCGCTCAAGGCCTCGGGGGTAATGGCGGATAAGCTCCAGATATTGTTGGACGAATTGTTGTACCTGCCGGTGATGACCGCTCATCCGACTGAAGCCAAACGGCGTACCGTCAAAAGCGCCTTGCGCAATGTATTTTTGACCCATGATACTTTGGCCGATAAACGTCTGAAGGGGTATTCCCGCCGCGAGTTGCTGAACCGCCTGCAATGCCAGATTCAATTGTTGTGCAGAACCGACGAAGTGCGCACCCGGAAGTTGTGTGTGGCGGATGAAATCGATGCCGGATTGTTCTACTTTTCACTGTCGTTGTTTCAGGCGACGACGCGGGTTTACCGCAATTTTGAACGTTCCATTAGCGACGTGTACGGCGAGGAGGCGGCCTTGCAAATTCGTGTGCCCAGTTTTTTGCGCTTCGGTTCCTGGATCGGCGGCGACCGCGACGGCAATCCCAACGTTACTCCGGATACCACGGTGCTGGCCTTGCGCCTGCAAGCGCAGACTATCTTGCAGGAACACATCCGCCGTCTGGACGAGTTGTACGGACAGATGTCCCATTCTCATGGTTTCTGCACACTGTCGGCCGAATTTGTAGCCAGCCTCGAAGCCGACCGCAGGGCGCTCGGCGCATCGATAGTGGAGCTGGAAAAACCTTATTTGCAAGAGCCTTACCGGCACAAGCTGGCGCTGATGAAATACCGTATGAACTGTACCCTGATGCAGGTTCAACAACGCCTAGGCGGCGAACAGCCACCGCCGGATCACCACGCCTACCCGAATTTAACGGCGTTTTTGACCGATTTACGCGTCATCGACGCTTCCTTGCGCGGGCACGGCGATGCGGCTATTGCCGACTTGGAGCTGCGCGACGTAATCCGTCTGGCTGAAACCTTCGGCTTCCACCTGATGGAACTGGACGTGCGTCAGGAATCAAACCGGCATACCGACGCCGTGGCCGATATTTTGGCGACCGCGTTGGGTCTGGATTATCACGGTATGGATGAAAATCAACGCCTTGATCTGTTGAGCGAAGCTATCGCCGCCCCGGGCGGACTGATTTACGAGGATGCCGGACTGTCTGATGCTAGCCGCGAAACGCTGGAACTGTTTGCCGTGATGGCGCGGATGAGGCGGGAAATCGGCCCGGATTGCTTTGGCAAGTACGTAATCTCGATGACCCACTCGGCCAGCCACGTCATGGAGGTGATGCTGCTGGCGGCGCAAAGCGGCTTGGTGGGTCGTGTCGGCGGCCATTGGTATTGTCATATCGGCGTCAGTCCGCTGTTCGAAACTATCGATGATCTCAGCCGAATTGAAGAAGTGCTCACCCGCCTGTTCGATATGCCGGTTTACCGTGAATTGCTGCGGGTTTCCGGTGATAGCCAGGAGATCATGCTGGGCTATTCCGATTCCTGTAAAGACGGCGGCATTCTGGCTTCGTCCTGGGGACTGTCGCGGGCGCAACGGCAAATTATCGCCATTACCGAACAGCGCGGACTCAAGTGCCGCCTGTTCCACGGTCGCGGCGGTACGGTAGGACGCGGCGGCGGCCCAACCCACGAAGCCATTCTGGCACAGCCGCCGGATACTGTGCGTGGGCAGATCAAGTTCACCGAGCAGGGCGAGGTGCTGTTTTACCGCTACAACAACATGGAAACCGCTATTTATGAATTGACGATGGGCGTAACCGGCCTGCTCAAGGCCAGTGTTAGTTTGGTGCAACCGGTGCAGCGCGACCGCGCCGAAGATTTATTAGTGATGGATGAACTGGCGCGGATCGGCGAACACGGTTACCGCGAACTGACCGAGCGCACCCCCGGATTTCTGGATTATTTCTACGAAGCCACGCCGGTCGGTGAAATCGGCGGACTCAACATCGGCTCTCGGCCGTCGCACCGCAAAAAGGGGGATCGCTCAAAAAACTCGGTGCGCGCCATTGGTTGGGTGTTCTCCTGGGCGCAGTCGCGGCAGACGTTTCCCGCCTGGTACGGCATCGGCTTGAGTCTTTCCACCTGGTGCGCAGGCAAACCGGAGCGTCTGGAAAAATTGCAAGCCATGTACCGGGACTGGCCGTTTTTTCGTAACCTGTTGAGTAACGCTCAAATGGCTCTCAGCAAATCGGATATGAGCATCGCCAAGGAATACGCCGGTTTGTGCGTCGATCCGGAAACCGGAAAGCGCGTTTATGGCTTAATCGCCAGCGAACACCAGCGTTGCGTGGAGTGGATTTTGGAAATCGCCAACGCAGACCGGCTGCTGGCGGAAAATCCCGCACTGGCAGGTTCGCTGCATCGCCGCGATGCTTACTTGGGGCCGCTCAATTATCTTCAGGTGTTTTTATTGCGTCGGGTGCGGGAAATCGACCCGGACAATCAGGCCGAAAGCCTCTGGATGAAGCCATTATTGCGCAGTATCAACGCGATTGCGGCGGGGATGAGGAATACCGGTTAATTTTAGGGTTCTCGTTCCCACGCGCTGCGTGGGAACTAGGGTTAATTTCGACATTAAAGAAAGATAGAGTAAAGCAACATGAAAGAGCCCTCATCAAACACCATCAATGCCGCTGCCGAATTGCTGCGCAACGGCGGTTTGGTGGCGTTTCCTACCGAAACCGTTTACGGCTTGGGCGCCAACGCCTGCGACCCGGTAGCGGTGCGCCGTATCTTTGAGGCTAAGGGACGCCCGGCAGACCACCCGCTGATCATTCACCTGCACAGCCCGGAAAACCTGGATTTTTGGGCGCAAGATATTACTGAAGCGGGCTGGCGGCTGGCGGAACATTTCTGGCCGGGGCCGCTAACCTTGATCCTGAAACGGCGGCACGCCCCGTTGACAGTGACCGGCGGACAAGAAACAGTAGGCATACGCATCCCTGATCACCCGGTGGCTTTAGCGTTGCTAAAGGCATTCGGCGGCGGTATCGCCGCGCCATCGGCCAACCGTTTTGGCCGGGTAAGCCCTACCCGGGCAAAACATGTGCGCGCGGAACTGGGTGACCGTGTGGATCTTATTTTGGAGGGAGGCCCTTGTCGCGTGGGCGTGGAATCCACCATTCTTAGCTTGGTGGACGATCAACCCCGACTGCTGCGCCCGGGGGCAATTTCGCTGTCGGCGCTGCAAGAGGTGCTCGGCACTGAAATCCTCACGTCGGCGTCAGTAGGCGGCATTCGTGCGCCGGGTATGCTCAAATCCCATTACACGCCGGAAACGCGATTCGAGGTCTACCCAATAGATGACCTTAAGAGGCGCAGTGATGAATTGGCACATTCCGGCATACGGACGGCGGTAATTTTTATAGGCTCTGCACACAGAGAAAGATCTGAAAACCCGGCGCTTACCCCGTTCTTCATGCCCGATGATCCGACAGAGTATGCCAGAAAACTGTACGCTGTTTTGCGCTTGCTTGATGACGCCGAGTTTGGCGTGCTACTGGCCGAATCCCCCCCCGATACCGAAGCCTGGCAGGCTGTCAATGACCGGCTGAAACGTGCGGGGGTGAAAGGCGAAGGAATGAAATATTAATAACATGAACATCTGATAAGATGTGTCGATGATTAGAAACGCATCGATTAGATTATTCGAGTTAATAAATTGCCTTTAACCTTTAACCTTTAACCATTCACATGCCTGTTGCTGCCGAATTTCAAGAAGCCCCACAACGAAAGAAAACCATGCAGACGCTGCTCGGCTTTTTGCTGGGATTGTTAGAGCTAGAGATTAAACCGGTCAAGTCACTGGAACGTCTCATACACCTGGATTTTGACGACACCCTGGATGCGCTACCCGGTATCGGCGACAACTTCGGTTTGCGCATGGATCGCGTGGCGTTGACGCCAACGGCGGCGGCGGAAGTCTCTGCGGCACAAACGCCGCTGGTGGCGCGTCTTTCCGATGGGCGCGGCTGGTTGGTAGTCTATGGCTTTAGCGCCGGTCGGGTGCGGGCGGCTCTGGTTCAGGGCGAGGTGATTGAAGAGCGTCGCATCAAGCCCGCTGCCGTAGGGGAACAGCTGGGACTGCCTGCTGGACGGATTGGCGACTGGTTTTTGGTGCAAGCCAAGGCGCCGCTGGCGAATGCCGTCAGCCACGATGCGCATGCGCATTTGTCGCCATTACGCCGACTCATTGAGCTGATGCGTGCCGATCACGCCGATTTATGGTTGGTACTGGGACTGGCGCTGGGTTCAGGTTTATTGGCTTTAGCTTCACCGGTGACGGTGCAGGCTCTGGTCAACACAGTGACGATGGGCGGTATGGGGCAGCCCTTGTTGGTGCTGTCTGTCATCTTGTTTTTCTTCCTGACTTTTGCCGGCGGCGTTCATGTGCTGACGTCGTATCTGGTGGAGATCGTGCAGCGGCGCATTTTCGTGCGTCTTGCTGCCGACTTGGCTTATCGCCTGCCCAGGGTTCGCAGGGATGCCTATGAGCATCATCACGGCGTGGAGCTGGTAAATCGTTTTTTCGACGTACTGACGGTGCAGAAGGCCGGCTCCGCGCTGCTTCTGGATGGCTTGAGCACAGCGGTTCAGACCTGCGTCGGCTTGATCATGCTGGCTTTTTACCACCCTTTCCTGTTGGCCTTCGACGTCGTCCTGCTGCTGTCGATTAGCGCCATCATATTCGTGTTGGGGCGCGGTGGTGTGGCTACCTCCATCGATGAATCGATATCCAAATATGCCTTGGTCGCTTGGCTGGAGGACATCGCCGGGAATATGCAGACCTTCAAATTCAGCGGCGGCCCTGAGCTGGCCGCTAAACGGACTGATAAGCTCGCACTCGCCTATCTGACAGCCAAACGCCGCCATTATCAGATACTGCTGCGGCAAATCATCGGTTCCGTAGCCTTATATGCAATAGCCAGCACCGCATTGCTAGCCATCGGCGGTTATCTGGTCATCGATGGCCATTTGACGCTCGGGCAATTGGTCGCTGCCGAACTCATCGTGTCATCGGCACTGGTGTCACTGGTCAAGTTCGGTAAACATTTGGAAGGTTACTACGACCTGATGGCGGGCGCTGACAAAATCGGCCACCTCCTGGATTTGCCGCTGGAGCCGGAACATGGTCTTGCGCCCGTTATGACCGACCCGGCTGCACTGACAATCCGTGATTTATCCTTTAGCTTTGGCTCAAAACGACCGCTATTTTCCCAATTCAATTGCCTGCTTCAGCCGGGCGACAAGGTCGCAGTGCTGGGTCGCCACGGCAGCGGTAAAACGGTGTTGGCCGATCTATTGTGCGGCTTGCGCCCGCTGCAAAAAGGCAGTATCGAGATCAATACTGTCGAGCTGGGCAATCTGCGTTTGGAGGCATTACGCAGACGCATTGCCGTGGTTGGCTGCATAGAAATCATCGGCGACACACTGCTCGAAAACGTGCGCCTTGGCCGGGAAGAACTGAGCCTGAACGACATAAAACAGGCATTGAATGCCGTCGGCCTGCCGCAAGATGTCGCCGGACATGGTTTTGATACCGAGCTCAGTGCCGGCGGCGCACCGCTGTCCGCCACTCAAGCGCTGCTGCTGATGCTGGCGCGCGCCATAGTCGGCCAGCCCTCGCTGCTGATTCTGGATACGATTCTCGATGATATGGACGAAAACACGCGGCACCGCATCGCTCCGGTGTTGTTTGCCGCCGATGCGCCGTGGACGCTGCTGGTGCTGACCAGCTCGCCAGCCGTTGCTGCACTGTGCGAGCAGGTGGTGCCGCTATTGGGAGCTGATGCTGATGTTTGATTTACAGACTCATCTTTCCGCCCTGGCCGTTGCGCGCACCCCGCGCCTGATCGGTCTGCTGGCAAAGCTCGGCGTGTGGCTATTTCTGTTGACACCGCTCGCCTTATTGTTAACACCGTGGCAACAGAATATCACCGCCACCGGACGCGTCACCGCTTTCTCTCCCATTGAACGCCAACAGACTATACAATCGCCGGTATCCGGGCGTATCGTGCAATGGCAGGCAAAAGAGGGCGCCAAAGTTAAAGCGGGGGATGTTTTACTGGAAATTGCCGATGTCGATCCCCAATTGCTTGATCGTCTGCATCAACAGCGTGAAGCCGCCGCCGCCAAACTTGCGTCTAAGGAAGAAGAGCTGCGTACCTACCGGCTACAAATCGACAACCTGATGACCACCCGCGATTTACAGGCTGCCACCGCCCAATACCGGTTGGATGTGGCGCGCCAGCGAGCGCTTTCAGCCGGAGAAACCATCGCTTCGGCACGCGCCACGCTGGATGCTGCCGTCACTCAGAGTCAGCGCCTGCAACGCTTGCTGGCCGATGGCCTAGTGTCGCAGCGCGATTTTGAGCTTGCCGAACGCGACGGTATCGTCGCCCGGCGCAACCTGAACAGCGGCCAAGCCGCACTGGACGGGGCGCTGGCCGAACAGCGCGCCGCCGAGATGGAAATCGGCCGCATTCGCGCCGATGCTCAGGCCCGTGTCGATTCAGCCGAGGCTTCGGCCAACAAGATCCAAAGCGAATTGGAAGACAGCCGAAGTAGCCTGCTCAAGAGCGAAATCGATGTCTCCCGCCAGCAATCGCAAGTGGTAACTGCGCCCCGCGATGGCAGTGTGTTGCGCCTGTTGGTCAATCCGCAAAGCAACATTGTGCGTCAGGGCGAACCATTGCTGATTTTGGTGCCCGATCCCGGCATTAAGGCCGTTGAATTGTGGGTATCCGGCAACGATGCGGCGCTGATCACCTCGGATCGTCATGTCCGCCTGCAATTTGAGGGTTGGCCGGCAGTGCAGTTTGCCGGTTGGCCGGAAGTGGCCGTGGGTACTTTCGGCGGTAATGTCGCCTTTGTCGATTCCACCGACGACGGCCAGGGCAAGTTTCGGGTGCTGATTGTCCCCAACCCGAACGATATTCCCTGGCCATCGGGGCGCTTCTTGCGTCAGGGCGTGCGGGTTAATGGCTGGATATTACTCAATCGGGTCACGATGGCTTATGAACTCTGGCGTCAACTGAACGCTTTCCCGCCGCAAATGACACAAGAGTCACCCACCAATGACTTGGCACGTCAAAAGCTGAAATAACACAATGATGAAACGATTGCTGCCTATCTACCGCTACGCCTGCGCGCGCCACTTGTCGCTGGCGTTGTTGCCGCCCTTGCTCGCCGGCTGTAGCTATTACTTTGATACCGGGCCTGAGCGGAAAATTGCGCAACGGGTTGAACAACGCTTAAACAGCGATGAACAGCTGTCGCTGGCGCCGCTGTCGAAAACCGTGCCGCTCACTATCGAACAAGCATTGCCTAAGTTTAAGGAGCGCCGCCCCCAGACCGACCTCAGCTTGCCGTCTGCCAAATCAGTCGGTGAACCGGTGGTCAAAGCTCAGCCCAAAGCCAGCAAGCCCTTATCTATCAGCCAAGTGCGCACTCTGGCACTGGAAAATAATCTGGATCTAAAAATCGCCCAAATTGACCCGAAAATTGCCGCCACCGGGGTCAGCGAGGAACAGGCCAAGTTTGACGACCTGATCTTTGCCCGCGCCAAATACGGCACTAAAAACACCCCTGCTCAAAATCTCGATGTAGTGACCTTCACTTCGGCCGATTCAAGCTCGTCGTTGCTCAAGGGCGAAGTCGACAAACTGACGGCGGTACCGCAACGCACCGATTTCCTGGACATGGATGCCGGTATTGTCATTCCTTTGCGCACCGGCGCCAAAATGACGATCAGCGTCCCCTTCGACGAGAAAAGGCAGTTTAAAGGCGTTGCCTCCGATCAATACCTTAGTGCATTGCGTTTCTCCATCAGCCAGCCTTTACTGCGCGATGGCGGCATTGATGCCAACGTCGCCGGTATCCGTATCGCTCGTTATGAACAACAGGCCGTCGATGTGAAAACCCGATTACAGGCTATTCGCGTACTGGCGGCGGTCGAACGCGGCTATTGGGGGCTTTATGTCGCCTGGGGCGAACTGGATGTACGCCGCCAGCAATACGAGAACGCGGCGGACAATCTGGTCATGGTAAAAAAGCGCGTCGCTGCTGGACTGACCGCCGCCGTAGAAATCAACCGTGCCGAAATCGGTGTGGCCGAACGGATGGAAGGACTGATTGTCAGCGAAACCACGCTCAAGCTCAGGCAGCGTCAGCTCAAATTAATGATGAACGATCCGGAGATGGATTTGGATACGCCCACCGTCCTAATCCCGGAAACCACGCCGATGCTGGTTCAATTCACCTTCAACCGCGAACAATTGGCACAACGCGCGCTGCAAGGGCGATTGGAGCTATTAGAGCTGGAACTGAAACTTGCCGCCGATCTGACCAAAATCGATTATCTCAGCAACCAAACCCTGCCGCTGTTCATGCTGGACTATAATTATGCCTCGCTAGGGCGTGATTCGTCTTCTTTCGGCGGCGCTTTCGATCAAACCCTCGACGGCAACTATTCCGACTGGTCGGTCGGGTTACGCATCGAATTGCCGCTCACCAATGAGCTGCGGCGTGCGCGTCGGGACCGGTCGATACAGCAACGCTTACAGCGGCTCACGACCTTGCAACTGAGGGAACTCAGCGTACGCCGGGAAATTTACGACGCCCTGGATCAACTGGAGCAGAACTGGCAACGCATTCTTGCCGCGCGGCAAAATGTGCTGCTCGCCGGACTTAACTACGACGCGGAACTGAAACAATTTCGCGAAGGGCTCAGAACCATGACCGAGGTACTGGAAACCCTGACCCGTCTGGGCGACGCCCAATTGCGCGAAGTCCGCGCCATTGGCGACTATCAGATTTCCATGATCGACCTCGCCTTTGCCACCGGCACCCTGCTGGGGCACAGTCGGGTGGACTGGGCTATCGCAGCCGATGGAAGTTAGAATGTCCGTGTTACAGTTGCCGCAAATTATGCCCCCGTTCCCACATAGCGCCCTCATCGTTATACTCAAGTGTCTGCGGAACATCGTCATTACCCCTCGTTCCCACGCGCCGCGTAGGAACGAGGGCAAACTTGCGCATACACAATGCAAGACCTGACACCCTCTTTTGCATTCCTTAAATTTCAAGGTATTGAAACTCGAATTGCTCCTCGTGTAACTTCTTTTTAATTTTTATCGAAAAGGCCGAGCTAGGAGACCGTCGGATTTAGAAATTACAAAGGAATAACCAATTGATTTTAAATGATATTAATTCTAGGCTTCTTTTCGCCACGAAAATATGTTTTCAATTATTTCAATGTGTTACTAATTTTGATGGGCTATAATCCGACAGCCTCCTAGCCCGTTCATCCTGAATGCCATATAATCTATATCCAGTATATATTTATCGGGAGCCCATCATGCAAACAGCAAAGTTATTTCAGAACGGCCAAAGCCAAGCGGTCAGATTGCCTAAATCATTTCGTTTTGAGGGCACGGAAGTCACGATCAAACATGTCGGCGAAGGCATTTTATTATTACCTTTAAAGCACTCTGCCAAACAGCTGTTAAGCCTGCTGGATAGCGTGGACGAAACGGTAGCTTTGGAAAGAAATCAACCTCTCGAAAGTGATTCACGAGACTTTCAATGATTTTTATGTTGGATGCCAATATCTGCATTTGTTTATTAAATCGCAGAATCGGTTATGAAAACATTCTTGCAAGAATCGATGGCTTGGCTTATGAGCAAGTGGTTATTTCCTCGCTGACGTTGGCTGAGTTGAAATACGGCATCGCAAAAAGCGTCAAGAAAGAAGCTAATCGAATTAAGCTTGAATACTTTTTGTATCAATTCGAATGCCTGCCTTTCGATGCTGAAGCGACCTCCTGTTATGGCGATATTCGGGTTCAACTGGAATCCAAAGGTACGCCAATAGGCCCGTTGGACACCTTGATTGCCGCCCATGCGCTGAGTCTGTCCGCCACTGTGGTAACCAGTAATGCGCGGGAATTCGAACGTGTGGAGGGACTTGCACTTGAAAACTGGATTAACTGAGTTTTGGCATCAGGAAAACCAAGGCATTTACAAGAAAGGAAATAAACAGTGAATTTAAATCAAAGCAAAACCTGGACGATTAAGCAATCCGCCGAAACCTACGCCATAGACCGCTGGGGGCAGGGCTATTTTTCGATCAACGCCGACGGGCATGTCTCGGTAAAACCCAGTTCCGATCAGGACGTGCAACTGGATTTATACGGAATCGCCCAATCGCTAAACGACAAACAGCTGTCGTTGCCGGTGCTGGTGCGTTTTACCGATATTTTAAAAGACCGGGTCGCCCAGCTGTCCCGCGCCTTTGAAAAAGCCTGTGTCAATAACGATTATCAAGGCCGCTACACGCCGGTTTACCCGATCAAGGTCAATCAGCAGCGCAAGGTGGTCGAAGCCATTTTGGCGGCCGACAATATCGGCCTCGAAGCGGGCAGCAAGCCGGAGTTGCTGGCAATTATGGCGCTGTCCAAGCAGGGCGTGGTGGTCTGCAACGGCTACAAAGACCGGGCTTACATCCGTCTGGCGCTGATCGGCCTGAAAATGGGGCTGAATCTTTATCTGGTCATTGAAAAGCCGCTGGAGCTGGAATTGATTATCGAGGAAGCGGCGCGGCTTAACATTACGCCGCAACTGGGCGTCAGGGTCAGATTGTCCAGCATCAGCGCCGGAAAATGGCAAAACAGCGGCGGCGAAAAATCCAAATTCGGCCTTCATGCCCATGAACTGCTGCAATTAATCGGCCGTTTGAAACAAACCGGTTTGCTGGATACGCTGAAACTGATGCACTTTCACATGGGTTCGCAAATCGCCAATATCCATGACATCAAAATAGCGCTGAAAGAAGCCGGGCAGTTTTACGTCGAGCTGCACCGTTTGGGCGCCGAGATAAAGGTCGTCGATGCCGGCGGCGGCTTGGGCGTGGATTACGACGGCAGTCACTCGCGGCGCGAATCGTCGATCAATTACAGCCTGGATGAATACGCGCAAAATATCGTGCGCAGTTTTTCCGATATTTGCGCGGAAAAACAGGTGCCGCAGCCCGACATCATCACCGAATCGGGCCGTGCGCTGACCGCACATCATGCGGTATTGATCACCAATGTGACCGATATCGAATCGGTTTACACCAACCACGCCGCTCTGCAAGCCCTGCCGGAACCGCACAATCTGGTCGAGCATTATCACGATGCGCAATTCGATTTATCGGAAGCCAGAACCCGATTTACCCAGGACAAACTGAGCATTACCGGACTGGCCGAAGCCGAGAATAACTATGCGCTGTTGTGCCGCCAGCTTCAGGATAAATTGAACCCTAATAATCAAAGCGAAGCCGCTATATTAAAGGAGCTGAACGAGAAGCTGGCCGACAAGGTGTTTTGCAATTTCTCGCTGTTCCAGTCGATGCCCGACATCTGGGGTATCGATCAAATTTTCCCGATCATGCCTATCCACCGGCTGGACGAGCAGCCCACGCGTCGCGCCGTTATCCAGGATTTAACCTGCGATTCCGATGGCCGTATCGACCAATATATCGACGGGCAGAATATCGAAAAAACCTTGCCGGTGCATGAAATCGACAGCAAGCAGCCGTATCTGATCGGTTTTTTTATGCTCGGTGCGTACCAGGAAATATTGGGCGATATGCACAACCTGTTTGGCGATACGCATTCCATCAACATAAAACTCGACGATAAGGGTTACCATTTTTACGACCTGCATGAAGGCGAGCATGTCGATGATCTGTTGGATTATGTGCATATCAACAGCGAAGACTTGAAAACCGCCTACCGGGAAAAACTGGCTAACAGCGATCTCAGCGAGCGGCAGCGGCAGGACTATGAGCGGGAACTGATTGCCGGGTTGACGTCTTATACTTATTTGGAGAAATAGGGAATTTAAGGTTCAAGGCAAAAGGTTCAAGGCGAAAATTTTCTGGTTCCCATGCTCCCGAGACTGTGAAAGTATTCGTATTTAGAAAATAACCACGAAGAACACGGAGAGCACGAAGTTTTTAATGCCTTGAATTAATGCTGTTATTTTCTCCGTGTCCTTCGTATTCTCTGTGGTAAATAATTTTTTCAGCTCGATTTGGATAATACT